>NZ_JBSHAW010000048.1:0-69067 GCF_053611685.1 Streptomyces sp. NPDC054786
CCGACGCTCCGCGTCGACTCCCTCCTCCTCCTTGCGATCGCACGAACCAGACCCCGCTCCCTGATCCGCCCTGATCCAAACGACACGCCCTAGCCCGACGCCCCGCCCGGTCAGCGCGACCGCACCGTGATCGCCGGCATCCGCGCGCCCTTCTCCGTACGCGGACGATGACGGCCGCCGGGCAACGAACACCACCCAGGCGCCAGGCCCACGGCACCTCTCGCCTCGATCGCCTCCCGCTCAGCAGGTAGGAGCGCGCCTCGGAGGCCTACACATCGGGCCTCCGGTCCCGCGCACCCCGGGGCGAAGTCGATCAGCCGGCCCCGGGCGTACGCGGTCTTCGGCAACCGACGACGCACGACCCCCGGCGCGACTTCGACCGCTGCCCTGTCGTCGTCGGCCTGAACGACTGTCTTCAGCTCGCTGTTCTGCGCCGCACCGGTCCGCCGGCCGGGGCGGACGAGGTCGCTTCTGCAGCAGCTCACGATTCGCGTCGACTCCCGAGCAACCATTTCGCGCCACTCCATGTCTCTTCCCGTAGAGCACCGTTGGTCATCTTCTGGCTACTTAAAGCTGACCAATTGTTAAATTTCGACCAGGAATCTTGAATCCTGACCATTTTGCTTTACATGCCCATGCCAGACATACCAGGGTTTGCGCGGGGCCCCACGGCCCCCGTGGTGCTCAACAGCACCGCGCGTATGGGCGGTTGGCCAGCCGACCGCCCCCGCAGCGCTAAGGACCCACAGCAGTGCGTAGACCCCACATACGCAGGCACCGCCTGGCCATCGCCGTAGCCGTGACGACCGCCGCGACCTTCACTGCGGGGGTGGCGGGCAGCGCCTCCGCCAGCTCCGCGGCCTCGCCGGTCGCTGCACCCTCCTCCTCAACTTCCGCTCCCCAGAAGGCCGTGGACGCGGCCCGCGCCGCCGCGTATGCCCACGCTTCGGCCACCGGAGTCGGCAAGAAAGACACCCTCAAGGCCACGGACGCGCTCGTCGACCCGGACGGCCGTCAGCATGTCCGTTTCCTCCGCACCCACCGCGGACTGCCGGTGCTCGGCGGTGACCTCGTCGTCCACCTGACCGCCAAGTCGGCGTACGAGAGCGTGACCCGGGCCTACCGTCACCAGGTCGACCTTTCCGACACGGACCCGAAGCTGTCGGCCGGAGAGGCCCGGACGAAGGCCGCCACCGTGGCGAAGGGCCACGCCGGCGAGGCCGAACTGGTCGTGGACGCCCGCGAGAACCGGACCACACTGGCCTACCGGGTGCAGGTGGCCGACAGCCGTACCGCCGAGGCCGGCGGCGCCCGTACCGTCGTCATCGACGCGGGCTCCGGAGCGGTGCTCAGCAACGCACCGGTCGACGACTCGTTCCTCTCGCCCACCCTCCAGGCCAAGCTGCGGGCCCGGGGCGAGCGGCTCAACCCCGCGACCGGCCTGGTCACTCCGGCCGCGCCCGCCGCGGACAAGGCGGCCGGGGCCGCCGGCTTCCCGTCCGCGGCCACCGGCTCCGGCGCATCCTTCTTCGTCGGCAGCGTGCCGCTGTCCACCACCCGGACCGCGCAGAAGTCCTACACCCTCAAGGACTCCACCCGCGGGAACACCGAGACCCGGGACGCCGGCGACAAGGAGCTGGAGAAGTTCACCTCCGGCAAGGCATTCACCAGCACCACCAACCGCTGGGGCAACGGCACCACGAGCAACCGGGCGACCGCCGCCGTCGACGCCCAGTACGGCATATCCAGCACCCTGGACTTCTACAAGAAGACCTTCGGCCGCAAGGGCATCAAGAACGACGGCCGCGGGGCACACGCCCTGGTGCACTTCGGCAAGAAGGTCGGCAACGCCTACTGGTCCTCGGACTGCGGCTGCATGCTCTACGGCGACGGCGACGGCAAGACGTTCGCCAAGCCTCTGGTCGTACTGGACGTCACCGGCCATGAGCTCACCCACGGCGTCGTCGACGCGACGGCCAATCTCCAGCCCACCCGCGTCGACGCCGAGGGGAACCAGTTCGGCGAGCCCGGCTCCCTCAACGAGTCGCTGGCGGACATCTTCGGCAGCTCGGTCGAATTCTCGACCAACAACCCGAAGAACCCGCCGAACTACCTGATGGGCGAGAAGCTCGGCCTCGACCAGAAGTTCCTGCGCCGGCTGGACAAGCCGTCCCTCGACAAGCTCGAAGGCACGGTCGACTACTGGTCGAAGGCGTCCTACGACGCCGAGGTGCACGCCGGTTCCGGTGTCTCCTCGCACGCCTACTACCTTCTCGCCGAGGGCAGCGGCAAGAAGACGATCGGTGGCGTCGCCTACGACTCCCCCACGTACAAGGGCTCGAAGGTGACCGGCATCGGCCGGAGCAAGGCGATGGCGATCTTCTACCGGGCGCTCACCCGGTACATGGTCTCCACGACCGACTTCCATGACGCCCGGACCGCGACCCTGCATGCGGCGAAGGACCTGTACGGCGCCGGGAGCACCGAGTACAAGACGGTGGACAAGGCCTGGTCCGCCGTGAACGTGACGGCGGCCAACGCGCCCACCGCCAAGCACTGATCCGCCCGGACCAGGCGCAGCATGGTGCCCCCGCCGCTCGCGGGGGCACCATGTCGTCCGGTCCACGGCCCGGCCCGCGGGTCCCACTCGTGGTTCTCGACGGCGTGGCCGACGGGAGCCTACGTTGTGACCATGATCAGCGATCGCACGGGCGGCACTCGGCGACTCGGCTATCCGGTGGCGGCGGGCGTGTTCGCGATCGGCATGGCCGGGACGACACTCCCCACCCCGCTGTACGGGCTCTACCGGCAGCAGCTCGGATTCTCCGAGCTCATGGTGACCGTGGTGTTCGCCGCGTACGCCCTCGGCGTCATCACGGTTCTCCTCCTCGCCGGCAATGTCTCCGACGAGGTGGGCCGGCGCCCGGTGTTGTTCTGCGCGCTGGGGCTGTCGGCGGCGAGCGCGCTGTGCTTCATCTTCGAGGGCGGGCTGCCGATGCTCCTGCTGGGGCGGGTGTTGTCCGGGTTTGCCGCCGGGTTGTTCAGCGGCGCCGCCACGGCGACCGTGCTGGAGCTCGCGAAGCCGGGGCAGGAAGCGCATGCGGGATTCGCCGCCACCGCGGCGAACATGGGCGGTCTCGGCTGCGGCCCGTTGCTGTCGGGCCTGCTGGCCCAGTACGCGCCATGGCCGTTGACCCTGCCGTTCCTGGTGCACCTCGTGCTGGTGGCCCTGGCGGCCGTGGCGACGTGGTTCCTGCCGGAGACCGTCGAGCATCCACACCGCCCGCACACACTGCGGCCCCAGGGCCTTCGGCTGCCGCCCGAGGTACGGGGCGTCTTCACCCCCTCGGCCGTCGCCGCGTTCGCCGGATTCTCCCTCCTGGGACTGTTCACCGCGGTCGCCCCGAGCTTCGTCGGCCAGACCCTGGCCGTGCGCAATCTGGCCGTGGCCGGGCTCATCGTCTTCACGGTGTTTCTGGGGTCGACCGCCGGACAGTCCTTGACCGAACGGATCGGGGTGCGCAAAGCCCTGCCGGGCGGCTGTCTGGTGCTGGTGGTGGGCCTCGTACTCGTCGCCGTCTCGCTGGCCGTGACCTCACTGCCGGTGCTGGTCATCGGTGCGGTGTGCGGCGGTATCGGCCAGGGCCTGGCATTCCGCGCCGGCCTGACCGCCGTGAGCCGCGCGGCGCCACCCGAGCACCGGGGCGGCACCATCTCGGCCTTCTTCCTCGTTGCCTATCTGGGCATTTCCCTGCCGGTCGTGGGCGTCGGAGCGCTCACGCTGGCGCTCGGACTGCGCGGCGCGGGCCTGACCTTCGCCGCCTGCGACATCGTGCTCGCCGTCACCGTCGGCCTCTACGTGCTGCGCCGGCCGCCGACAACCACCGACTGACCGGGCCCGCATGCCGCCCGGTCCCCCGAGGCACCTCCCGCCTCAGGCAGTACCGCCGGGCCGTGCCGTCATGAGGTAGTGAGCCGCAACGTCCCGTCATTCGCCGACAGGCCGGGCGGGACTCTGCGGACAGCACATCCAGGGCCTGAGCCGCACCCGCAGGCGCGCCGGCCCCCGGGTGAACACTCCCGCGTCGGCGGGCGCCGTATCGTCCGCGAAGCGCATGGCGGGGAATGCGTCGAGCAGTTGGTTGGCGCCGACCTCTATCTCGGTCTTGGCCAGGAGTGCGCCTACGCAGAAGTGCCGGCCCAGGGCGAAGGCCACATGGTCGGCGGCGGCGCTGAAGGCGGTGGTGGAGGTGAGGTCGGTGCGGAAGACATTGAAGGCGTCGGGCCGGGCGTACTGGCGCTCATCGCGGTTCGCGGAGCCGATGAGACAGGTGACCGTGGCGCCCGCGGGGACCGTGCCGCCGCTGAGGGTGACCTCGGCATCGGGCTGGCGCATGATCATCTGGACCGGCGGGGTGTAGCGCAGGGTCTCGGCGAAGGCCGCGGGAATCAGCGACCGGTCCGCGCGTACGGCGGCGAACTGGTCGGGGTGGGCCAGCAGGTTGCGGAACAGGGTGGCGAGGGCCTTGTCCGTGGTTTCACCACCGGCGGCCAACAGCAGGCTGACGAACGAGGTGACGTCCTGATCGTTCATCCGGGTGCCCTCGACCTCCGCGGTGCAGAGGGTGGAGAGCAGGTCGTCGCCGGGCGCGGCACGCCGTGCGGCCAGGATCGGCAGCAGGTAGGCGGAGAGCTCTTCACCGGCGCGCCGGCCGGCGGCCGCGACCTCGGGGTCCTGGGCCAGGTTGGACAGGAATCCGACGACGGATTCGTACCAGCCGTGGAAGCGGTCGTGGTCGGCCCGGTCCAGGCCGAGCATGTCGACGATCACGTTGATGGGGAAGCGGGTGGCGAACTGCCCCACCAGATCGGCTTCGGCATCGTCGCGGAAGGCGTCGATCAGCTCCCTCGCGTTGTGCTCGATGACCGGCAGGAACTTCTCCCGCAGCTCCCGGCCACGGAAGGCGGGGGCCACCAGGGCGCGGCGTACGGAGTGATCGCGGCCGCTCATCTGGGGGAGGGTGCGGCCGCCGTGCGCCGGTTCGAGCTGCCACTCGTAGTTGTCGGTGGTGAACACCGGCTCGCGGAAGGCCCGTGCCACGTCCTCGTACCGCGAGAGCAGATAGCTGTCGGTGCCCTTGTCGTGGAACAGCGGGTAGTGCTCACGCAGGATGCGGTACGCGGGGTATGGGTCCGCCGCGAACTCCGGTGACAGGATGTCGGGCGGCTGAGGGAGAGTGGTCACAACGCGTCCTCGGCTTCCCTGGGCGGAATCGGGCTCGGACGGTGGTGCACGGCCGGTTTGTGACGCTAAGGCACCGCGTCGTGCCCGTCCAGAGCGCCTCGTTGAGCGGCAGGCGGGCCGTTGCTGCGGTCGCCCCGTGCACGGAGCACCGTGCCGGGGGACGTGGCCTCGTGGACGGTGCCGGTCCGCGCTGCCCGGCCCGGCGCGACGGTGCGTGCGCGAAGCGGCCGGGATGCACCGCGGAGCCGCTCACCACTCGGATGGCCGCCCGCCTTCACTCCGCTGCCTCTCACGACACGCTCTTCCGGCCGAGGCCGGGAACGCTGAGACCCAGCAATCCCCGATCCAGCAGCCTCCCGTCGAGGCGGAGAAGTGAGAGTCGCATGGCCGCACCGTCCGCCCCGGGCCTAATGAGCCGCCTTTGTGGTGGGTACCTCGTCACCGTCCTGCTCACCGCGGTGTTCGCCGCCGCCGCGCCGGCCGTCGCCGACGGCGGTGCCCCCGGGCCGGGCGAACGGACCGGAACCAAGCCCACCGTGGTGCTGGTGCATGGTGCGTTCGCCGACGCCTCCGGCTGGAACCAGGTGGCCGAGCGGCTGCAGCGCTCCGGGTACACCGTCGTCGCGCCGGCCAATCCGCTCCGTGGTCTGCCGCAGGACTCCGCCTATATATCCAGCGTCCTCCAGAGCATCCGAGGTCCGGTCGTGCTGGCCGGCCACTCCTACGGAGGTGCCGTGATCAGCCGCGCCGCGGCCGGCAATCCGCAGGTGAAGTCGCTGGTGTACATCTCCGCGTTCATGCCGGACAAGGGTGAGGCGCTCGGCGGGCTGGCGGCCAGGTTCCGGGGCAGCGAACTCGACTCCGCTCTCCGGCGCGTGCCGTTCCGGAATGCCGACGGCAGCGGCGGGACCGATCTGTATCTGCAGCCCGCCCGGTTCCACCGGGTATTCGCCGCGGACCTCCCCGTCGCCACGACACGGGTGATGGCCGCCGCCCAACGCCCCCTCTCCGCCTCGGCGTTCACCGACAAAGCCACGGCGGCCGCCTGGAGGACCATCCCCTCATGGGCGCTGGTCGCCACCGAGGACAGATCCATCGCCCCGGACCTGGAGCGCTTCGAGGCCCGCCGCGCCGGCGCCCACACCGTCGAGGTCGACTCCTCGCATGTCGCCATGATCTCCCATCCGGGCGCGGTCACCGATCTCATCCTGGACGCCGCCACCGCCCGGTCGGCCGCGACACCCGCCCTGGCCGCGACGGGAACCAAGCCTCTGGTGTTCATGGGCTTCGGCACGATGGCCGGTCTGACCGTGCTCGCCGGCGCAGGGCTCGTCGCGAGTGCCCGCAGGCGTCGGGGCGCCGGCCGGCCGGCGGACCGCTGCTGACCGCCCCGGGACGGCCCCTCCCGGCCCCCGCGGCCACGTCTCGTACGCCGGTGAACGACAGGAAAGGACCGACCACATCATGGGCACCATCACCACGACCGACGACACGGAGATCTACTACAAGGACTGGGGAACCGGCCAACCCGTCGTGTTCAGCCACGGCTGGCCGCTGAGCGCCGACGCCTGGGACGACCAGCTGTTCTTGGTTGCCTCCCACGGGTTCCGGGCGGTCGCGCACGACCGCCGCGGACACGGCCGCTCCAGCCAGCCGTGGCACGGCAACGACATGGACACCTACGCGGACGACCTGGCACAGCTGATGGAGACCCTGGACCTGCGGGACGCGGTGCTGGTCGGGCACTCCACGGGTGGCGGTGAAGTGGCCCGCTACATCGGCCGTCATGGCACCGACCGGGTGGCCAAGGCGGTCCTGCTCGGCGCCGTCCCGCCGCTGATGCTCAAGACCGGGGCCAACCCGGAGGGGCTGCCCATCGAGGTCTTCGACGAGATTCGCGCCGGTGTCGCCGCCGACCGCTCGCAGTTCTACAAGGACCTCAGCGCCAGCTTCTACGGTGCCAACCGGCCCGGTTCCACCGTCTCCCAGGGGGTCCGCGACGCGTTCTGGCTCTGGAGCATGCAGATGGGGCTCAAGGGGGCGTACGACTGCATCAAGCAGTTCTCGGAGACCGATTTCACCGAGGACCTCAAGCGGTTCGATGTCCCCACCCTCATCATCCACGGCGACGACGACCAGATCGTGCCCCTCGTGGCCGCCGGCCAGAAGTCGGTGACCTTGGTGAAGGACGCCACACTCAAGGTCTACCCGGGTGCGCCGCACGGCCTCTCGGCGGTCGGCAAGTACAAGGAAGACTTCAACGCCGACCTGCTGGCCTTCCTCAACAGCTGACGGAGAGCCCCGGGAACGGCCGGCCGAGGCCGGATCCCGGGCGCTCCGCACACACAGCCGGTGCCGGCCGAACGGACCTGTGGTCGTATCGGCCGGCACCGGCTGGAGAGCTGTCTGGATTACCTCCGGTGGCCGCCGCCCCAGCTGCCGTTCTCGCAGCCCTCGTTGAAGACCGGGCCGACGTGGTCGAGGACACCCGCGGAGAGCCAGCAGGAGCCGTAGTGGCCGTGGTGGTGGCGGTCCTTGTGGTCCTTACCGTGAGCCAGGGCGGCGCTCGCACCGCCCATGACGATAGTGGTGGCAAGGGCGGTAGCTGCGATCGCGGCGCGGATGCGCATGTCTGCTCCTCAGGAGGATCAAGGGGGTATATCGACCTTTTCAGGAATCACCTTCACAGAACCTCCCAAAACCTGACTCATCGTTAATTGCGCGAGTCGGAGTAACCGGCCACCAGGTTTGCGCGAAGAACACACCCGGCCACCACAGCATCGAGCGGCCCTTCCGGCGCGACCTCCGTCACGCCCAACGCCCGGGCGCGGGCGGCTGGTTCACCGTCGGCTCGGACGCCCGGCACCGGGAGGAGCGGGCGCCGACCCCGGCGCGGACCGGACTTCCGAGAATTGCCGTACAGGTGTCGTCCGTTCGAGGTGAGGGCCGTCGGCGGGAATAGTCATACCAATATGACCGAGCGTCAAAAGCGGCGACCGGGGCCGCATGTCGCCACCGGTCGGCTCGGCCCGACCGCCCCCACGCCGATGCTCTCGGCGTGGGGGCGTCGTCCGCGACGGGCCGGGCCACGGCCCGAATTGATGGAGCGTCAATAGACAGTCGCTCAGGCTTTCTCCGGAACCTGTCCGGCCACCTGGCGTACGGGGCGCACGCTCGGGCGCAGGCCCAGGGTCACCAGTGCCACGGCCACGGCGAGGAAGGCGGACAGCACCGCGAAGCCGGTCACGCTGGATCCGGTGGCGTCGGTCAGCCAGCCGACCAGGTAGGGGCCGGCGAAGCCGCCGAGGTTTCCGAGGGCGTTGATCAGCCCCATGGCGACGGCCACCACCTCGAAGCGCAGCAGCTGGCCGGGGATCGCCCAGAACGGTCCGTACGGTGCGTAGACCGCGGCGGCCGTCACACACAGCAGCAGCATCCGGGGCAGGGCGCCGTCCACGGCCTGTCCCAGCAGCAGTGCGGCGATGCCCACCACGAGCGGGACGGCCACCGCTTGGCGTCGTCTGCCGGTGCGGTCGGACCAGGCGGCGTTGGCGATCATCACGGCCAGTGCGACGGTGAACGGGATCGCGGTGAGCAGTCCGACCTCGGTGGACGATCCGTTGTGTGTCAGCTCCTTGATGACCGACGGCAGCCACAGGTTGAAGCCGTAGAAGCCGGTGATCCAGAAGAAGTAGACGCCGATGAGGACGAGTACCGGCTTCTGCTTGACCGCGTCGAGGTACGAGCCGCTGCCCGCCGACGGTTTGGCGGCTTCGTCGGCGGCGATCGCGCGCTCCACGTGGTCGGCTTCGGCGCGGGATATCCACCGGGCCTGCGCGGGCCGGTCGGCGACCGCGAACCACCAGACCACCGCCCACAGCAGAGGCGGGACGCCCTGCAGCACCAGTACCCAGCGCCAGCTCCCGTGGTCGAGCATCCACCCCGACAGCGGCGCCATCAGCACCGAGGAGAGCGGCAGACAGGCCATCCACAGGGCGTTGGCCCGGGCCCGCTCACGCAGCGGGAACCACGACGCGAGCAGGATGAGTACGGCGGGCCAGACACCGCCCTCGAAGAGGCCCAGCACGAAACGGGCCACGTAGAACTGCGACTTGGTGTGCACGAGGCCGGAGAGCGACGCGGCCACCCCCCACGCCACCATCAGGAGGAGCACGGTCTTACGGGCGCTCCAGCGCTGGGCGAGGATCGCGGCCGGGATCTGCAGGAAGACATAGCCGAGGAAGAAGACGCCGCCGACCAGCCCCTTGTCGGCGTTGGACAGCTCCAGATCGCCGTGCATGTAGGGGAGGATGACGGAGACGTTGTTCCGGTCGAGATACGCCAGCATGTACATGATCGCGGCGACCGGGATGACATACGCCCAGCGCTTGGCGGGGTTCGCGGGCGGCGACTGCGGGATCGGCTGCGGGCCGGTGTCCGTCACTGGGCGACCGCCGTTCCGTACGCGGCCCGGATCCGGTCGGTGAAGCGGCTGAAGCCCGCGGCGGCACGGAAGGCCGCGGCCATCGTGCCGTGTGAGGCGCGGCCGCTGCCGGCGATGTCGAACGCGGTGCCGTGGTCGACGGAGGTGCGCAGGATCGGCAGGCCCACCGTGACGGACACGGTGCCGTCGAAGTCGACGGTCTTGGCCGGGATATGGCCCTGGTCGTGGAAGTGGGACAGCACTCCGTCGAAGCGGCCTTCGAGGCCCTGGTGGAAGACCGAGTCGGCGGGGATCGGTCCGACGGCCCCGAGGCCCTCGGCGGCCGCCTTCTCGACTGCCGGACGCAGCACGGTGATCTCCTCGTCGCCGAAGTGGCCGCCCTCGCCGCCGTGCGGATTGATCGCGGCGACGGCCAGCCGGGGCTCGTCATGGCCGAAGACGCGCAGTGCGGTGGCGGCGTGCCGGATGCTCGATGCGACCCGCTCCTCGGTGATCTGGTCGAGCGCCTTGCGCAGGGAGACATGGCGGGTGGTGAAGAAGATCTTGAGGCCGCGGACCACGAACATGGTGTCGAAGTGTGCGGCGCCGGTGAGTTCGCCGAGCATCTCGGTGTGGCCCAGGTGCTGCGAACCGGCCGCCCAGATCGCCTCCTTGTTGATCGGCGAGGTGACGATGCCGTCGACCTCGCCGGCCAACGCGGCGCGGGTGGCGGCCTCGATCGCGGCCACGGCGGAACGGCCCGCCACCGCGTCGACCGTGCCCCAGGGGAGGTCTGCGGGGGCGATCCCGAGGTCGAGCACGTCGATGGTGCCGGGCTCGAAGCGTGCCTCACCGGGCGTGCCGACCGCGTTGACCTCGACATCCAGACCGCAGACGGCGACCGCGCGGCGCAGTACGGCGGCGTCGCCGACGGCGAGTCCACGGCCGAGGGCGGTGGTCGCCGGGTCGGCGAGGGTGCGGGCGGTGATCTCGGGACCGATTCCGACGGGATCGCCGAGCGTGACGGCGAGGAGCGGCAGCGGGCCGTCGGAGGCCGTCCGGTGGCCGGTCGCCTGCTGAGGGTGGGTCATGGGATCGCCTTTCGGGGTGCGGTGTTCAGGTCGTGCTCAGGTCGTGCTCAGGGTGGGGCCGAGGGTGTGCCGGGTGCAGGCCGCCCGCAGGTGTTCCAGGCAGTCGCGGGCGGCGTCGGGGCCGCCGATCAGGCCGCCCTTCGTGGCGAAGAGCAGTCCGTCGTGGGGACCGCCGACCAGATGTCCGGCGATGGCGAGCGGCAGCACCTCGGTCTCGATGGCGAAGCCGTCGGCTCCCAGTGCCGAGGTGACCGCGGCGGCGACATCGCCGCCCGAGGCGTACAGGCCCCCGGGGCACAGCTCGATGACCGCGCGGCGGGCGATCTCGGCGAGTGCGCGCAGGATGCGGGCGGCGGCGTCGGGAGCGGGCACGGGAGCGGATCCGGTGGCGGTGGCCGGCGGTTCGGGGGCCACCCGGACGCCGAGCACCGTGGCGCCCTCCTCCGCCGCCGCGCGCAACTCCGCCAGCACCGCGGCGGGGTCGGGCGCGGCGGGGTCGAGGTCGGCCCAGCGGGCGCCGAGGGCGGTTTCCGTGCGGGTGAGCTGCGTGCGGGTGCGGTCGGTGACGCTGCCGACGACCGCCAGGATGCGGGCGGGTGGGCCGCCTGCGGGCCGCAGGCCCAGCTCGTCGGCGAGGGCGGCGCCGAACGGGCCCGAGTCGAGCGCGACCCAGCGGATCCCGTCCGCGACGGCGAGGCGGGCGGCGGCCACCGCGACCGTCCGCAGATGTGCGTTCTCGGTGGCGTCGCAGACCACGATCTCGGCCGGGCTCTCCCGCAGCGCAGCGGCCACCGCGTCGGGGCCCCGCTCCACCACGTCCAGGGCGAGTTCGTCCGTGCTGCGCCTGCTCTGTGCGCCGAGCACGGCCGCGACCCGGGAGTGCCGGACGGGGTCGAACGGGTCGTTTGCCACGGCCGTACGGGTCAGCGGGACGCCGTCGACGAGATGCAGTCCGCCGACCGTGCTCCGGCCGGCGTCGGGGAAGGCGGGGACGGCCAGCGTCCGGATCCTGGCCGAGGGCTCACGGGCGGCCAGGACATCCACCAGCGCGTCGAGTTCGCTGCCCGGGTTGCCGCGCAGAGTGGTGTCGACGCGCTTGACGATCAGGGGCGCGTCGCCCGCGGTCCCGGCGGCGTCCCGGACGGCCGCGTAAGCGCGGGCCGGGGGCCAGTGGCGTGACGCGGTGTTCACGACGAGGACGTCCACCCGGTCCGCGTAGCGCTCCACTTGGGCGAGCGCGCCGACGGTGACGGCCCGCAGGCCCAGTCGCGCGTAGAGCGCGCCGGTGGCATTGCTGCCGGTGAGGTCGTCGGCGATGACGAGCACCTGGGCCACGAGGTCTCCTCCTGTCGGCTCCGGTGCCGCCGTTGACCCCGAAGTGACCGGACCACGCATTATTGATTGCGCGGTTCACGCAATTCAGAGTGGCCACTCGCCGAACGGGCTGTCAAGAGGTGTGCCATCAGGCGCTCTCGACAGGAGCCGGGACACCGTCCACGGCGGGGTGCACCGACCACCCCGCATCCGCGAACGCGGCCAGCTCCCGCTCGTCGCCCCCGGAGATCAGGCCCGTACCCGCCGGCATCGCCGCCCAGTAGGGGAAGCCCCCTCCCCCGCCGAGCTTGGAGTGGTCGGCGAGCACCCAGGCGGCACGGGCGCACTCGGCCATCGTCTCCTTCAGCGCGGCCTGTTCGGGGTCGGGGCAGTTGATGCCACGGCGGGGGTCGAGACCGTCGACGCCGAGGAAGGCGATGTCCGGGGTGAGCCGGCGCAGCGCCTGTTCGGTCCGGGTGCCCAGCAGCGACTCGTTGGGGCGCCGCAGCCGGCCGCCGAGCACCACGACCTCCACCTCCGCGTCCGCCAGCTCGACGAGCGTGGACAGGCCGTTGGTGACGACCGTGACGTCGCCACGGTCCCGCAGCTCGTGTGCCAGCCGGGCGACGGTGGTGCCCGCGTCGAGGAGCACGACATCGCCGCTAAGGACCAGCGCGGCGGCGGTGCGGGCGATGGCGTCCTTCTCGCCCCGCTGTTCGCGTTCCTTGTCGTGCCAGGAGCGCTCCACCGCCCGGTGGTCGACCGCGCCGCCGTAGGTGCGGGTGATCCGGCCGAGCGCCGCCAGGGTGGCGAGGTCTCGGCGGACGGTGGACAGCGAGACGTCGAACTCGGCGGCGAGATCGTGCACGCTGATGTCGCCGGCGCCGAGCAGCTCCACCATCCGCTCCCGTCGGCGCCGGGTGGCCGAGCGTTCCCCACTGGTCACTTCACTGCCCGCCTCTGTCTGCCGTCACCTGCCGGGCGTCCACGAGGAATGCCCGGCAAGTTGCGCGTTTCGCGCAATTCGAGGTTAGCAGTCGAGGCAGCAGCAGCGGCGGCCACGCGTGGTGGTCTCCGCGGTCAGGCGAGAATCTTCGCCTTGGCCTTCTGGAACTCCTCTTCCGTGAATGCGTTGAGCAGCGGGTAATCCATCACGGCCTCCTCGTGACACGGGGCCCCCGGCCTCATTCCGTCCCTCAAGCATCTTCTCCGTCGGTCTCCTCCGCGACCAGATCGGTCCCGGTGAGCGCCTGCTCCGTCCAGATGACCTTGCCACTGGCCGTGTAGCGGGTCCCCCAGCGTTCGGCGAGCTGGGCTACCAGGAAGAGGCCGCGGCCGCCCTCGTCCGTCGTGGCGGCCTGCCGCAGATGCGGCGAGGTGCTGCTGCGGTCGGAGACCTCGCAGATCAGGGTGGTGTCACGGATCAGCCGTACGCGGATGGGTCCCGCGGCGTACCGGATGGAGTTGGTGACCAGCTCGCTGAGGATCAGTTCGGCGGTGAACGCTTCCTCCGCCAGGCCCCATTCGATCAGCTTGTGGACCGCCGCGGCCCGTATCTGGCCCACGGCCGAGGGATCGGGCGGCACGTCCCAGTCGGCGACATGCGCGGTGTCCAGCACCCGGGTGCGCGCAACGAGCAGCGCGATGTCATCACTGGGGCGCTCCGGCAACAGCGCCCCGAGCACCGCCTCGCAGGTCTCGTCCGGTGTCCGGCCGGGGTGGTCGGACAGCGTACGGCTCAGCAGCGCCATGCCCTCGTCGAGGTCCCGGTTCCGGTCCTCGACGAGCCCGTCGGTGAAGAGCACCAGACGGGTCTCCTCGGGCAGTTGCCGCTGCCAGGTCTCGAACGGCAAGCCGCCCAGGCCGAGGGGCGGGCCGCCGGGCACATCGGCGACCTCGGCGGTGCCGTCCGGCAGCAGCAGCATGGGCTGGACGTGCCCGGCGCGCGCCATGGTGCAGTTCCCTGACGCCGGGTCGTAGATCGCGTAGAGGCAGGTGGCTCCGGTGACCGAGCCTTCGGCCTCCTCGGCGCCCTCGTCCTGGTCGATGCGGGTGACGAGTTCGTCGAGGTGCCAGAGGATCTCGTCGGGCGGCAGGTCCAGGTTGGCGAAGTTGTGGACGGCGGTGCGCAGCCGGCCCATGGTGGCGGCCGCATGCAGACCGTGCCCCACGACGTCGCCGACGACGAGCGCCACCCGGGCGCCGGGCAGCGGGATGATGTCGAACCAGTCACCGCCGACGCCGCCGAGACCGCCGAGACCGGCCTGCGCGGGCAGATAGCGGTAGGCGGCCTCCACGGCGTTGTGCTCCGGCAGGCCGCGCGGCAGCAGGCTGCGTTGCAGGGTGACCGCCATGGTGTGCTCGCGGGTGTAGCGGCGGGCGTTGTCGATGCTCACCGCGGCACGGGCGACCAGTTCCTCGGCGAGAGAGAGTTCCTCGTCCTCGAACGGCTCCGGCTTGTGGGAGCGCCAGAAGATCGCCACACCCAGGATGACGCCGCGGGCGCGCAGCGGCACCGCGATCCTCGAATGGATGCCGTGCGCGACGATCTTCCTGGCCCGGCCGGGACTCTGCAGATGCCACCCGGAGAACGCCGCCAGATCCGCTTCGAGGGCCGCCTTGCCGCTGCTGAGGCTGGCGCCGAGGGTGGTGGCCGGTTCGAAGCGGATCAGCTTGCCGACGGGGTAGAGGCCGCTGTCCGCCGGGGCGCCGCTGGTGGCCGTCCGCCGCATCTCGATGGCCGCGCCCGTGGGGGCCGTCGGTTCCTCGCCGATCAGCACGTCCTCGGCCACGTCGACGGTGACGATGTCGGCGAAACGGGTCGCGCCGAACTCCGCGAGCTCCTCGCAGGTGCGCACGACATCGAGAGTGGTGCCGATCTCGGTACCGGCGTCGTAGAGCAGCTTCAGACGGCCGCGGGCCACATCGGCCCGGCCGGTGAGTGCCCGGAGCTCGGTGGTGTCGCGCAGCGTCGTGACGCTGCCGGGCGGTCCGCCGGCCTGGTCGGTGGAGCGCTGGTTGATGGCCAGCAGCCGCTCGCCGACCGGGTGGACCTCGTCGGTGACGACCCGGCCGGAGGCCAGCAGGTGGGCGGTGGCGGGGTCGAGTCCGAGCTCGGCGACCGCGCGTCCCTCGACGTCCGGCGGCAGGTCGAGCAGCCGGCGCGCCTCGTCATTGGCGAGCAGCAGACAGCCGTCGCCGCCCACGATGATCACGCCCTCGCGTACCGCGTGCAGCACCGCGTCGTGGTGCTCGTACATCCGGGTCATCTCGGCGGGGCCCAGACCGTGGGTCTGGCGCCGCAGACGCCGGCTCACCAGCGCCGTACCGCTGGTGGTGAGGAGGAGGACGCCGGCGGCGGCGCCGAACAGCAGCGGGAACTGGTCGTCGACGACACCGCTCACCCGGTTGACGGTGATACCGGCCGAGACCAGCCCGATGACCTTTCCCTTGTCCTTGCCGCTATGGCCGAAGACCGGCACCACGGCCTGGACGAGCGGCCCGATGGTGCCGGTGATCTTCTCGGTGACCACATGGCCGGCCAGCGCCGGCTGCAGGGTGCCGACGAACTTCTTGCCGATCCGGTTGGGGATCGGGTGGGTGTAGCGGATGCCCTGGGTGTTCATCACGACGATGAAGTCGACCTCGGAGCGCTTACGGGCGGCCTCCGTCAGCGGCTGCAGCACCAAGGTCGGATGGGCGCTCTTCAGGGCCGTATCGATGCCCGGCGCATTTGCGAAGGCCTCCGCCACGGCGACGGACCTGTTGCGGGCTTCGCGGTCTCCGTCGGCCCTGGACTGCAGCACGAGCGCCGCGATGGCGGCGGCGACGAGCAACACCACGATCGCCACCTGCAGGAGAAAGACCTGACCTGCGACAGTTCGCATCCTGAGAACCGAACGCGGGCGGCCGTAGCGTCCGGCCATGTCCTCTTTCTACACCTCCCGCATACGGTGGGCGAGCCGCGCGATGCGGAGCGCAGCAGCAGTCAGGGCCCGCGCTGCGCCGGGCGATTCCACGGGCTGTCCGAGGATCGTCCCGTGATCGGCGGCCGGGCGCCAGAGGGCGGGAAGACCTCCGGGTAAGGTTTTACTGCTACGCATATGCGAACCTCTTTAACGAAGGGGACATACCCGGCGGCCACATCGCGCCACGTCACCGGGAACAAATCGCCCAAGGCGGGAAGGGTGCATGTAACTCTTCCCACAGGCCCGGCCGCTTGCCTGACGGGCCTGTGCCGGTCGGGTGAGCCCGACGCCGACACAACATGCCTGGTCAGCCGGTCTCGCCGGGGCCCGGAGCCGGCCCGCGGGCTGTCCCGCGGTCCCCTATGCCGTGATTCGGCCCGGCGCAACGGTATGAGACGTTCGTGGGCATGCATGTTCCCGAGGAGATCCGAGCCGAGGCGGCCGCGCTGATCGACCACCACGCGCTCGGACTGTGGAAGCCGAACGACGCCGACCGCCGAGCCGCCGTCGCGCTGTTCCGCTTCCTCGAAACCGGTCAGCCGCTCACGGGCGAGCAGCTCCGGTCCGTCCTGGCGCACGCGGAAACGGCGGCCGACGCGAACGAGCGGCTGCTGAAGCTGCTGCAGGCGACCGCCGGGCTGCTCGACGACGCGCCGGTGGCCGAGGGCCCGGCCGGGCGGGACGCCGTCGACCACGTTTGCCTTCTGCTGGACGCGCTCGCGCTCTCCCGGCTCGCCGGTCAGTAAAAGCAGAAAGCCCGCCCGAGTAACAGGCCCGGGCGGGCGGTTCTGGGGCCTTCAGGGCCCTACGCAGGCAGCGAGGCCGCGGACGGCGCCTCGACGGGAGCCTGCTCATCCTCGGGAACCGAGATCACCCAGTGCGTCTCCTGGCGCGGGCGGAGATAGCACACCCAGTACAGCGCGGCGACGGCCACGATGACGCCGGTGACGACCAGACTCGTCGTGCTCTGCTGGTAGAGCACCCAGGCCAGCACCACGATCAGCAGCGCCGGGACGGCCGGCCACAGCGGCATCCGCCAGGCCAGCCGGTGCTTGTGCTCGCCACGGCGCGAGACCAGGGCGCCCAGGGCGACGAAGACATACATCGCGGCGACGGCCACGCCGGTGACCTCGCTCAGGGTGTCGAGGTTGACGAAGCACAGGGCCGCCCCGGGGACACCCACCGCGAGGGTGGCCGCCCAGGGGGAGCCGAAGCGCCGGCCGACGTGCGAGAAGACGCGGTTGACCGCCGTCGGCCAGGCCGCGTCACGCGCCGAGGAGAACACCACACGGGAGTTCTGGATCACCATCACGATCGCCGCGTTGATGATCGCCAGAGCGATACACAGGCTGACGAACGCGCCGACACCCGAGTTGCTCCAGTCCCGCACCATGCCGGCGACATCACCGGCACCGAGGGTCTTCAGGTCGGGGGCGCCGAGGGTGATCGCGACCACCGGGATCAGGACGACCGCCGCGCCGATGCCGAGGGTCCACAGCACCGTACGGGAGACGTTGCGGCGGGGGTTCTCCATCTCCTCGGCGAGGTACACGGCAGTGGAGAAGCCCTGCAGGATGAAGAGCGCGGTGGCCAGTCCGGCCACGATGAGTCCCGCGGTGACCGCGGTGCTGTGGCCGTGCCCGGCGTCGATGACGGGGTGGACGAGGACGGACGCGGACCGCTGGGTGTGGGTGAAGCCGAGGAAAGCGACGACCGCGCAGGCCACGACCTCCAGCACCAGGAAGATGCCGGTGATCCAGGCGTTGGCGCGCAGATCGAGCAGGCCCATGGCGGTGGCCAGCAGCATCACACCGGCGGCGGTCCACTGCGGATCCAGATGCACGATCGGGGCCAGATAGTCGGCCGTGCCCAGGGCGATGATGGGCGGCACGATCATGACGACGATCAGCGAGAGGATGAACACCAGCCACCCGGCGAGGCGCCCCATGAGCGTGCCGACCATGGCGTACTCGCCACCGGAGCTCGGTATCAGCGTGCCGAGCTCGGAGTAGGTGAAGGCCACCCCGATACACAGCAGTGCCGCGACGGCGATGGTCAGCGCGGTGCCCGTGCCCAGGCTGGCGAACGAGTCCGGCACGATCACGAAGAGCGAGGACGCCGGGGTCAGGCAGGACAGCGTGAGCAGGGTGCCGCCGACCACACCGATCGACCTGGTGAGTTTGGGGGCGCCGGGGGCATCCCCCTCCGTCGCACTGCGGGTGTCCCGCTCAGGAGCTGCGGAGGCAACAGGCGTGTAGGGCATATCGGTATCCGTATCCCATCGGTGCTGGCGGCAGGAGGGGGCGGCGCCCTGGAGGAGGAACGCCGCAAAGCGCTCTGAACCCGGACATCCGCAGGTCCCGCTTTGGTGACCGAATAAAACCCCTGCCGGCGACCCACGTCAAGGTCTCGTTAAGGCCCTGAGACAACGAAATCCGTAGCGATATCGGGCCACTGGAACGCTTATCCGCGACAAAATCGCGGATGAGTAGCGGATTTCGCGGCCGGAAGGGCGATGCGGCATCCGACAGGGACACCGCCGAATCCGTTGCGGTTCCGCCGAAACCCGCTGCCGGTGCGGTCAGTCCTCGTGCGCGTGCACACGGGCGATGAGCAGCGCGACATCGTCGTGGTCGTGCTCATCGCGCAGCGCGCCCAGGAGGCGGTCGCAGAGGTCCTCCAGATCCTGCTCGGGCTCCCTCAGCAGCTCCAGGAGGTCGTCCAGGCGGGCGTCGATGGGCTGGTCCCGGGTTTCGATCAGACCGTCGGTGTAGAGCACCAGCAGATCGCCGTCGCGGAGCGGAACCGTGGTCTGCTCGAAGGGGACGCCCCCGACGCCGAGCGGTGCGCCGGTGGGCAGATCGAGCAGCTCGGGCGCGCGGTCCGGGCGTACAACGATGGGGGGCAGATGCCCGGCGACGGCGACCCGGCACAGGGCGCGGTGCGGGTCGTACACGGCGTACAGGCAGGTGGCGAAGGCCGGATCGAGACCGACGGCGATGTGATCGAGGTGGCGCAGCACCTCGGCCGGGTCGAGGTCGAGGTCGGCCAGCGCGCGGGTGGTGGTGCGCAACTGGCCCATGGTGGCGGCGGCGTTGATGCCGCTGCCCATGACGTCGCCGACCACCAGGGCGGTCTTGTCGCCGGTCACCGGGATGGCATCGAACCAGTCTCCGCCGACCTCACTGGCCGCCTGGGCGGGCTGGTAGCGGTAGGCGATCTCCATGGCCGTGGGCTGCGGCGGCCGGTGGTTCATCAGATGGCGCTGGAGGGTGAGCGCGGTGCGGCGTTCGCTCTGGTAGGAGCGGGCGTTGTCGATGCAGACCGCTGCCCGCGCGGCCAGCTCGACCGCGAGCACCGCATCGTCCTCGTCGAACGGCTCCGGGTTGCGGACGCGGTACAGCGACAGCGCGCCGAGGACCTCGCCGCGGGCGATGAGCGGGACGGCCAGATAGGAGTGCAGCCCGGCCTTTCCCAGGAGAGCGGCGCCCTGCGGGTCCGCGGCGATGTGCTCCAGATCGTCCGGGCCCACGTGAGGGATACGCACCGGACGGGCTTCGGTCACACAGCGAGTGATCAGCCGGTCTGCTTCATAGGAGGCGATCTGGCCGGTGGGGTCGGCGGCGCGGACGGCCTCGGTGGAGTAGGCCGTGGACACGGCGAGCGCCCGGAAGCGGGCCGGGCCGCCGCGGGAGAGCGAGGTCGGGCGCCGGCCGTCGAGCACGGCATCGAGGACGTCGACCGCGGCCAGGTCCGCCAGTTCGGGCACGATGACGTCGGCCAGTTCATGGGCGGTCTGGTCGACGTCGAGGGTGGTACCGACGGTTGCGGAGGCGTCGGCGATGACGGCCAGCCGCCTGCGGGCGCGGGCGGCCTCGGTGGCGGCGCGGTGCTGCTCGGTGATGTCCACGACCGACGTGGCCAGCCCCAGCACCCGGCCGTGGGCGTCCTCCAGCCGGTAGTACGACACCGACCAGGCGCGGTCGGCGTGCGGATCGGAAGCGGTGCGGCCGAGGGTGAACTGGTCGAGCAGCGGGGTTCCGGTGTCGAGAACCTCGCGCATGCCGGCGACGATGGCGTCGGCGTCCAGGAAGGACAGCGCTTCCCGGACATCGTGACCGAGGTGCTGGTCGGCGGGCAGCTCGTTGATGCGTTCCAGCGCCGGATTGACCATGACGAAGCGCAGCGATGTGTCGAGGACCGCCAGGCCGATCGGTGACTGGGCGACGAGGCGTACGGACAGCGCCAGATCTCGCTCGACCCGCCGCAGCACGGCCTGGTCGGTGGCGATGCCCAGGGCGTAGGACTCACCGCGCTCGTCCAGCAGCCGCATATTGCGGAATTCGACGAGCCGGGTGCTGCCGTCCTTGTGCTGGACCGGGAAGACCCCCGCCCAGCTCTCGCCGCCCGCCATGACCTGGGAGAAGAGACTCAGCACCAGATCGAAGTGTTCCGGTCCGACCAGCAGCTGCGCCGCGGGCCGGCCGAGCGCCTCCTCCGCGCTCCAGCCGAAGAGTTGCTCCGCCTGGGGGCTCCACAGGGTGATCCGCCCCTCCGCGTCCAGCATCACGGCGGCCACGCCCAGTACATCGAGCAGGCCGCCGGGCTGCCCCGGTGTGGCCCCGACCGGGGCGGCACCCTCGGGGAACGCGTCGGTCGCACCCATCCAGGCACTCCTTCCGCCGGTCACCGCAGACCGACAGCCGTGGCGCTCTCCGTACATCGGCCGGTTCTCGCTGTGCTTCCGTTGCTTTCCATCATCTCTCGACACGGGACGGACCCGCAGGGAGAGCGAGATCCGCAGGGCATCGGCGCCCCGTGCGCGAGCGAGCATTATCCGTCGCTGTTCCCAGGTCGGCGACCTTGTTGGCGATATTCGGGGCGACGATTCCGGACGCGCGTGCGGGACGGGCCTGCGGGGCGGTGGCCTGAGACCGCAAGGCCGGCTCCGCCGCGCGGCAGCCGGGGGCCCTCCGTACGTCACCGTCCGACTTGGAGATGTTGATCGACAGCGATTACCCTGGCGTTAGTTGCCTCTAGCAACTAAATACATGTATACCGCATCCGGCGTGGCCGACCGGGCCCGCCGACGTCAGGAGGAAGCCTCCCCCCATGCCCATCGCCGCCCGGACATTCCGTACCTATGTAGAGGAGAACCTCGATGTACTTAGCGCCGACCCGGCGCGCGAGGCCCTGGTGCACCAAGGCCGCCGCGTCACAGCAGGTGAGTTCCGCGCACTGGTGCACCGCATGGCACGGGCGCTGTGCGCCCAGGGTGTCGACCGCGGAACGACCGTCACGCTACTGAGCGGCAACCTCCCGGAGATCATCGCCGCCCGTTACGCGGCCAACCTGATCGGCGCCCGGGTCAACCACCTCTACAACAAGCTGTCCGCCGAATCCCAGGCCGACATCGTCCGCGATGTCGAGACCCGCGCCCTGATCGTCGACCCGCGCCATGCCGAACGTGCCGCCGAGGTCACCGAGTTGGCACCGGTTCCGGACATCCTCGTCCTCGGTCCCGCCAAGGTGGGCACGGATCTGCTGGAGCTGGCGGCCGGCCAGTCCGACGAACCGTTCGCGAGCCGGGCCCGGCCCGACGATGTCTGCACCATCCGCCACACCGGCGGCACCACCGGCCACCCGAAGGGCATCTGCACCACCTTCGAGCAGGCACGCTGGTTCCACGGGGTGCTCCAGCGGCCGGAGTCCGAGCGCCGGCAGCTGGTCTGCACCACCCTGGCGCACGCCGCCGGCCTGATGGCCGACAGAACGCTGCACGCGGGCGGCACGGTCGTCCTGCTCGACGACTTCGACCCGAGCACCGCGCTCGCCGCCATCGAACGCGAGCGCATCACCGAGATGTTCCTGCTGCCGCCGCTGCTCTACCAGTTGATGGACCACCCGGACGCCCGGCACACCGACACCTCCAGCCTGCAGATGCTGACCTACGGCGGCTGCCAGGCATCCCCGGCCCGGATAGCGGACGCCGTACGGGCCTTCGGCCCGGTGCTGATGCAGGGTTACGGGCAGAACGAGGCCGGCGGCATCAGCATGCTCAGCCAGGAGGACCACGACCCGCAGCGCCCCGAGCGGCTGCGTTCGGCGGGGAAGGTGCTGCCCGATGTCGAGGTGGCGATCCGCGACGAGTCGGGTCGCGATCTGCCGGCCGGCGAGCACGGCGAGATCTGCGTCCGCTCCGCCATGATCATGAAGGGGTACTGGAAGCAGCCCGCGCTGACCGCCGAGGTGCTGCGGGACGGCTGGCTGCACACGGGGGACGTCGGATTCCTCGACGACGAGGGGTACTTGACCATCGTCGACCGGCTCAAGGACATGATCGTCGTGGTCGGTGGCCATGTGTACACCACGGAACTGGAGGACCTGCTGAACTCGCACCCGCAGGTACTGCAGAGCGCCGTGTTCGGTGTCCGTGACGCCGACCGCATGGAGCGGGTGCACGCCGCGGTGGTGCGGGCGCCCGGCAGCACCGTCGACGGGCAGCAGCTGCGCGAGACGGTCTGCGCGGAACGCGGTGCGATGTACGAACCGGCCCGGATCACCTTTGTCGAGGCGCTGCCGCTGACCGATGCCGGAAAGCCCGACAAGAAGGAGCTGCGCCGGCGGGCCGAGCAGGAGGCCGGCACCGCGGGATGACAGCGACGAGCCGCCGCAGCTGAGGGCTGCGGCGGCTCGTCAGTGCTACTGCAGGTCAGAGGATGCCCAGCAGGCCGAAGGGGAAGCCCCCGAAGCCCCCGAAGCGGCCGAAGCCGCCGAAGCCGCCGAAGCCGCCGAAGCGGCCATTGTCGAAACGGTCGAAGCCGCCGTGGTGGTGGCAGTGGTGCCTGTGGTGGTGACGACCGTGGTGGTCACCCTGGGACGATGCGGCCGGAGCCTGAGGGGCGGCCGAAGCCATGCCGGCGAGCGGGACGACGGTGGCGGCGGCAATCGCCGCAGCGGCCACGGAGCGGCCTATGAACTTGCGCATTGCGTTTCTCCTGTTTGGCAGGAAATCTGACATTCGATGAGTACCGCGTCCCGCCGGAAACCCTGCAGACACGACGGACAGCCACTCCAACGGCCCCAAGAATTGCTCCACTCGCGGTAATGGATCGGCAAAACCACCTGGTGAACACCGAGCTCAGAGCCGGATGACGACCAGGGCCGCATCGTCGGTGGCGCCGCCGGGCGGCAGCAGATCCGCCAGTAGCGCGTCGGCGAGTGCCTCGGCGCCGGCACCCTGGTGCCGCGTCAGCGTGTCGGTCAGCCGCGCCAGTCCGACGTCGATGTCCTCATGGCGGCGCTCGATCAGACCGTCCGTGTACAGGACCAGCACGGCGTCTTCGGTGAAGTGGACAGACGCCTCCGGGCGGTCCACATGCTCGGGCCGCGCCCCCAAGGGCGGGTCGGTCGCCTCGTCCAGCAGCACCACGGTGCCGTCCGGGTGCAGCAGCGCCGGCGGTGGATGGCCGGCGCTGCTGTAGGCGATGGTGTGGGTGGTCCAGTCGATGATGGCCTGCACCGCGGTGGTGGATTCCGCGCCGTCCACCGAGCGGGCGTAGATGCCCAGTACCTCCAGCGCCCTGGCGGGGCTGTCGGCGACCCTGGTGGCGGCACTCAGCGCGCTGCGGAGCTGGCCCATGACGCAGGCGGCGGCCAGACCGTGGCCGACGACATCGCCGACAGCCACCGCCATCCGGCCCCCGGGCAGATCGGCCAGGTCGTACCAGTCGCCGCAGACATTGAGCGCGCCGATCGCGGGCCGGTAGCGCACGGCGGCCCGGTGATGCTCCACGGGCCGGGGCGCGGGCAGCATCGCCTCCTGGAGGGCCAGCACCACCTCCCGCTCCCGTGCATGGGACTGCCGGAGCCGGTCGTTGACCTCCTGGAGATCCTGGGCACGGGTGAACAGCTCG
The DNA here is from genome assembly GCF_053611685.1 of Streptomyces sp. NPDC054786. NCBI lineage: Bacteria > Bacillati > Actinomycetota > Actinomycetes > Kitasatosporales > Streptomycetaceae > Streptomyces > Streptomyces sp. NPDC054786. The sequence continues at coordinate 23,958 of NZ_JBSHAW010000048.1, forward strand.
GCCTCCATCCGCTCCCGGTCGCCGCGGCGGGCACGGGCGCGGGCGCCGGCGCCGGCCAGGACGATCTCGGTGACCTCCTCGACCCGGTGCACGATCAGCTGGACCCGCCCCTCGGCGTCGAGCACGGGCGCATTGACCGGGCTCCAGTAGCGCTCCTCGAACACCCCCGACCGCCCCCGGGCCTCGACGTCGTAACGCTGCAGCGCCATGGTGTCGCTCGCGCAGGTGGCCACGACACGTTCCAGGGACGCCCGGAGATTACGCATACCGGTTGCGTCCGGGTCGTCGGGGTTGTCGGGGAACACCTCGAAGAGCAGGTGGCCGACCAGCTGATGGCGCTCGCGCCCGGACCGCCGCAGCAGGGCCTCGTTGACGTCGGCGATCACGAACTGCGGGGTGAGCAGCAGCACTCCGCCCGGCAGCGCCTGGAAGACCGCCGCATAGTCGACCAGGAACGCGCTCACGTGCTGCCTGCATCCGGCGAGGGGACCCCGGTCCCGGGAGGCAGGGGCGTGAGCGCGGCCGGGAACATCGGGTCGATGAAGACCGTCCACGCCGTGACGCGCACGGCCGCCGGCGAGAGCGTCGCCTTCGCCGCTCCCGTCCCGGCGTCCCGCTGTGCTCCCGGTGCGTGCGGGCGGTTCGCCTCCGGTGCGTTCCTGTCGTACGCCACGTGCGGAATGTTCCCGTCCGGACCGGGCGCGCGCATGGCGGGAACGGAGTCCGTACGCCCCGTCGGCACGCGAACGACGAGGCCGGTCCCGCCCGGTGGCCGCCGCGGCGGATACCCCCGTTCGGGTCAGTCGTCCCCGCGCGGTCGGCGGTGGGCGCGCCGGACCTCCGGACGGTCGGCCGCCTCGACCAGCCAGTCCAGGTCGGCGAGCTCGTCGGTGACGGTGTTGGTGAGGGTGCCGAGGCCCTCGATGGTGATCTCCACGAGGTCTCCGGCGGCCAGGGTGAAGTCCAGCTCGGGCACGATGCCGGTGCCGGTCGAGAGCACCACGCCGTCGGGGAAGGGCTGGCCGCGCCGCAGATGACCGACGAGCTCGTGCGGTGTCCGGTGGAAGGCGGCGGTGGAGGTCGTGCCCTCGAACGCGATGTCACCGCCCCGGCGCACCACGAGGGCGATCTCCAGCGCGCCGGGGTCGCTGATCTCCCATGCGGGGACGAGGGCGGCGGAGACCGCACAGCTGCCGGCGTAGATCTTGGCCTGCGGGAGGTAGAGCGGGTTCTCGCCTTCGATGGAGCGGGAGCTGACATCGTCGACGATGAGACAGCCGACGGTCTCCCCGTGCCGGTTGACGACCAGTCCGAGTTCCGGCTCGGGCACATTGAGCGGGGAGTCCGCACGGAGGGCGACCGGCTCGCCGTCCGTGACGATCCGCCAGGGCACGGCCTTGAAGAACAGCTCCGGCCGCTCGGCGTCGTAGATCCGCTCGTACACCGTCTGCTCGGTGCTCTCGGCAACCCTCGCGGCGCGGGACCGCTCATAGGTGACACCGGCCGCCCACAGTTCCATCCGCCCGTCCAGCGGCGGCAGCAGCAGCACCTCGTGCTCGGTGTGGGTGGCCCGGCCGGCCGCGGTGGCCTCGGCCAGCTCGCGCAACGCGGCGGCGCGCAGCCGGAGCAGATCGGCGATATGTGTCCCCTCCGGGAAGGCCCGGATTTTCCCCTGGTCGTCGGTGATTCCGGTCTGTACGGCCGGGGCGCTTGCGGTGTCGTCGATGAAGCGCACGATGCGGGTCATGGACTCCCCTTTCATGGGCCTTCCCTGTCGGTGACCGGTGGGCGGCGGAAGCTCACTGCGAGATGCGCGGGACCTGTGCCGACCGCCGGGCGTCGCGGCCCACCCAGCGGAAGCCGGTGACGACCACGGCGCCCGCGGCGACCACTGCGCCGATGACATACAGTCCGGCCGCGCCCGAGCCGGTGCCGGTCTCGACCAGGCCCATCACAAACGGCCCGAGGAATCCGCCGAGGTTCCCGAAGCCCGAGATCAGTGCGATGGTTCCGGCCATCCGGGCGCCGCTGAGGATCGTGGGCGGCACCGTCCAGAAGACCGGCTGGGCTCCGAGGAATCCGAAGGCCGCGAGGCCGAGCGCACCGATCGCGGCGACCGGTGGCAGGATCACCGCGCCGATCAGCCCGACGACGGTGAGCACCAGCGCAAGCCGCAGCGGCCCGCGCCGGTCCCCCGTACGGTCGGAGAGCCAGGGCAGCAGCAGTACGCCGCACAGCGCGCACACCCAGGGCAGCGCGGAGAGAAGGCCGATACCGACGTCGGAGAGGCCGTCGATCCGCCCGACCAGCGCCGGCAGCCAGAAGGTGACGCCGTAGACGCCGATCTGGATGGCGAAGTAGACGAACATCAGGCGCAGTACGCGACTGTCGGAGACGATCTCGCGCAGGGCGCGGGGCGGCCGTGCACCGGCCGCCGGCCGGTCCGCCGCGATCCGGTCGGCGAGCAGGTGCCGCTCCTCGGATGTCAGCCAACTCGCCTGTTCCGGACGGTCGGTGAGCAACCACGGGATGGCCAGCGCGAGCAGGACGGTGGGCGCGCCTTCGATCAGGAACATCCACTGCCAGCCGGCGAGTCCGCCGAGCCCGTGCAGGGAGATGAGGTAGCCGCCGACCGGGTTGCCGATGATGCTGGCGACGGCCACCGCCGACTGGAAGGCGCCGGTGGCTTTCCCGCGGTCGGCGCCGGGGAACCAGTACGTGAGGTACAGGATGACGCCGGGGAAGAAGCCGGCTTCGGCCGAGCCGAGCAGAAACCGCAGGACGTAGAAGCTGGTGGGGCTGCTGACCAGGGCCATCGCGCAGGAGAGCGCGCCCCAGACCAGCATCATCAGCGAGAGCCAGCGACGGGCGCCGACGCGGTGCAGCACCAGGTTCGACGGGATACCGAGCAGGGCGTAGCCGACGAAGAAGATTCCGGCGCCGAAGCCGTAGGACGCCGCGGAGACCCCCACGTCGGTGGCGAGATGGGTCTTGACCAGAGCGACGTTCGTCCGGTCCAGGAAGCTCAGCACGAACATGACGAACAGCGGGGGCAGCAGGCGCCGGGACACCTTCCGTCGCACACTCTCCGCGGTGATGGCGGCTGTGGTCATCGATCCTCCAGAAGCCCGAGACATCTGACCGCCGCACCGTAGCTCCCACCTACAGACCGAACAAGGGGAAAGTGACCAGCCTTTTTCCTCGGTGTCATATCTGGCGCTCCCTCAAGACATCTGACATGTTGGCCACTTCGTCGTCCTAGGAGAGTGCCGATGACCGCCCGTATCGTCGACGTCGAGACCCTCGACATCCGCTTCCCGACCTCCCGCGACCTCGACGGTTCGGACGCGATGAACCAGGCGCCGGACTATTCGGCGGCATATGTGGTGCTGCATGTCGCAGGCGGCGGCAAGAGCACCGCGGACATCGGCGCGGGGCATGGCTTCACCTTCACCATCGGCCGGGGCAACGAGCTCGCGGTGCAGGCCGCCCGGGCCATCGGGGAGCGCGCCGTCGGGATGTCGGTGACCGAGATCGTCAGCGATCTGGGCGGCTTCTCCCGGCATCTGCTGGGCGACAGCCAACTGCGCTGGCTGGGCCCGGACAAGGGCGCCATCCACCTCGGCACCGCCGCGGTCCTCAACGCGGCCTGGGACCTGGCCGCCAAGCTGGCCGGCAAGCCGGTGTGGAAGCTGCTCGCCGACCTCTCCCCGCAACAGCTCGTCGATCTGGTCGACTGGCGCTATCTCAAGGACGCGCTCACACCCGATGCCGCCCTGGAGATGCTGACGGAGCGACTGCCCGGCCGGGCCGGACGGGAGGCCCGTGTGCGGCGGGAGGGCTACCCCGCCTACACCACGAGTGCCGGGTGGCTCGGCTATGACGACGCCAAACTGACCCGGCTCTGCCAGGAGGCCGTCGAGCAGGGCTGGGACGCCGTGAAACTCAAGGTGGGGGCGGACCTCGACGACGATGTGCGCCGCTGCCGTATCGCCCGGAAGATCATCGGGCCCGGCCGCCGGCTGATGATCGACGCCAATCAGACACTGGGGGTCGACGAGGCGATCGCCTGGATGGACGCGCTGGCCGAGTACGACATCTGGTGGTTCGAGGAGCCCACCAGCCCCGACGATGTCCTCGGCCATGCGGCGATCGCCCGGCGGATCGCGCCCACCCATGTGGCGACCGGCGAACACGCGCACAACGCCGTGATGTTCAAGCAGTTCCTGCAGGCCGAGGCGCTCGGCATCTGCCAGATCGACGCCTGCCGGCTGGGCGGCGTCAACGAGGCGGTGGCCGCACTGCTGCTGGCCGCCGCGCACGGGGTGCCGGTCTGCCCGCACGCGGGCGGGGTCGGCCTGTGCGAACTGGTCCAGCATCTCTCGGTGTTCGACTACATCGCCGTCAGCGGCTCCATGGACGACCGGGTCATCGAGTACGTCGACCATCTGCACGAGCACTTCCACGACCCGGTGCGCATTCGCGGCTCGCGCTATCTGGTGCCCGAGGCCCCCGGCTACAGCGCGCAGATCCGCAGGGAGACCCTGGAGGCCTACCGCTACCCCGACGGTGCGGTGTGGACCGGGATGACATCCTGAGGCCATGGCGACCAGAAGAGACGGGGGCGACGGCGTCGGGAGCGTCGTCGACGAGGCGATCGGCCGGCTCAAGCACCGTATCGAGACCGGGGAGTTCGCACCCGGCCAGCGGCTGCCTCCGGAGAGCCGGCTCGCCGCCGAGCTGCAGCTGTCCCGCCCGTCCCTGCGGGAGGCGGTGCGCGCGCTCGTCATGGCCGGGGTCCTCGAAGTGCGGCGCGGCGACGGCACGTTCGTCACCGATCTGCGGCCGGACCGCCTGCTCGACGCCATCGGCAGCTTCCTCGAACTCGCCCAGGACACCGGCCTGGGCGAGATGTTCGAGTGCCGCAAGATGCTGGAGCCGAGCGCGACCGCGCTGGCGGCCACCCGTATCGACGAGGCGGCACTGGACGGCCTGCTCGCGCGGATCGAGCGGATGCGCACCCTGCAGGACCCCGAGGAACTGGTCCGGGAGGACCTCGCCTTCCACGCGGACATCATCGCGGCGACGGGGAACCGCACCCTGTTGTCGCTGGCGTCCTCGGTCAGCCGTCTGACGGCCCGGGCCCGTATCTGGCGGGCCCTGGTCAAGAGCGATGTGCTGGCCTGGACGCATCAACAGCACATGGACATCTACCAGGCACTGCGCGCACACGACAGCCTCGGCGCGTTCACCGCGGCGACCCGTCACGTCAGTGATGTGGAGTCCTGGGTCCAGGAACGGCTCGACGCGGTACGCGATCACGACGTGCCGTAGGCGAAGGGCGTCCTGCGGGGGCGGGAGAGACGGAGAGACGGATCAGCGGGCTCGATGCGCCCGGGGGGACGGCCCCGGAGCGGACAGCGGCCGCCGCGGTGGGGCGCGTCCTGGGGAAGGCGCCGGCCCCGGGGCTGGTGTGCGGCGGAATCGTCGGCCTCCAAGCAGGGGCCGCGCTCTCGGTGCGCCTCTATCCGGCCGTCGGGCCCGCCGGGGTGGTGATGCTGCGGCTGGTGATCGCCGCGGTGATCCTGGGCGCGCTGTGGCGACCCCGGTGGCACCGTCAGCCGCGCAGCAGCCTCGGCGTCATCGTCGCCGCCGGGACCCTCCTCACCGTGCACCATCTCGCGTACTACGAGGCCGTGGGCCGGATCCCGTTGGGCGCGGCCACCACCATCGAGTTCATCGGCCCGTTCGCCATCGCGCTGGCCACCTCCCGGCGGCCGGCCGATCTGTGGTGGTCGCTGCTGGCCGCGGCCGGTGTGCTGCTGCTGGGCGAGGGCGGCACCCCGCTCAGCCTGCTGGGCATCGGGCTGGCCGCGCTCGCCGCCGCCTGCTGGGCCGGGTACATCCTGGTCTCGGCCCGGCTCGCCCGACGGGTCAGCGGCGGTGGCGGCCTCGCCCTGGCCGTCGCCTGGGGCGCGCTGCTCAGCCTCCCCTACGGCATCGCCCAGGGCGGCAGCCGACTGCTCGACCCGCGGGTGCTGCTGCTCGCGGCGGCCGTGGCGGTGCTCTCCAGCGTTGTGCCGTACTCCTGCAACCTCGAGGCGCTGCGCCGGATCCCGCCGCGCGTCTTCGGGATCCTGACCAGTCTTGAACCGGCAGTCGGCGCCGTGGTCGGGCTGCTGCTGCTCGGTCAGCGTCTCGGCCCGGTGCAGTGTCTGGGCATCGCCGCCGTGGCCACGGCATCCATCGGCGCGGGCCGGGCGGACGGCGCCGACACCGGGCCGGGCGATGCCGGGCCGGGCGATGCCGGGCCGGCGGACGGCTCGGCGCACCGGAGTGACCGTCGTCGCCGGGAGGTCCCGTAGCCGCCCTGGTGTCCTGCGCCATGCCGTCGGCACCGGCGATGATGCTGCTCGCCTGGGCGGCGCGCGCGTCCACGCCCGGTGCGGGACGCAGCGGGGTGACGGGGGGGTCCGGGGCCACCGTTCACCGAGGCCCCGGGGCTCGCGGCCTCAGCGCTTACGGGCCCGGCTCGGCTGGACCCTGGACGGCTCCCCCGGCATCTTCGGATGGTCGGGCGGATACGGCATGTCACCCAGTCCTTCGTCCGCCGCCTGACGGTCCGCGAGTTCCAGAACGGATTCCAGGCCGTAGGCGTGGTCCACCATGTCCGCGTGCACATCGCCGAGTTCGGCGAACCGCGGCGGAACCGTCAGCAGATCGAAGTCCTCGGGCACGGCGTCGGACAGCTCGTCCCAGCGCAGCGGGGTGGAGACGGTCGCCCGGGGCCGGGCACGCAGCGAGTAGGCGGAGGCGATGGTCCGGTCCCGGGCCATCTGGTTGTAGTCGACGAAGACCTTCGCGCCGCGCTCCTCCTTCCACCATGCCGAGGTCACCAGGTCCGGCATCCGGCGCTCCAGCGCCCGGGCCAGAGTGATCGCGGCCCGTCTGACCTCGGTGAACGTCCAGTGGGGCTGGATCGGTACATAGACGTGCACCCCCCGTCCGCCCGACGTCTTGGGCCAGCCGCGCAGCCCGTGCTCCGCCAGCAGCTCGCGCAGGAGGCCGGCGACCCGGACGGCGTCCGCGAAGTCGGTGCCGGGCTGGGGGTCGAGGTCGATCCGCAGTTCGTCGGGGTGCTCGGTGTCACCGCGGCGGACGGGCCATGGATGGAACGTCAGACACCCCAGATTGGCCGCCCAGAGGACTGCCGCGGGCTCGGTGGGACACATCTCGTCGGCGAAGCGTCCGCTGGGGAAGGCGATACGGGCGGTGGGCAGCCAGTCCGGCAGCCCCTTGGGCGCCCGCTTCTGGTAGAAGAACTCGCCCTCCACGCCGTCGGGGAAGCGCTGCATGGTGGTGGGCCGGTCACGCAGCCCCCGCAGCACCCCCTCGGCGACGGCGAGGTAGTACTGCGCGACGTCCAGCTTGGTGAATCCGCGCTCCGGGTAATACGTCTTGTCGGGGTGCGACAGACGTATGGTGCGCCCCGCGACGTCCAGCTCGACAGCTCCGGCTCCGGCCATGACTCCACGCTAGATTCCGGGCGCTCCCGCCGCGCGCCGGGAGCGGCGGGACCGGCGGCACGCGAGGGCGCCTTCCCGGCGCGCGGGAACCGGCCCCAGCCCTCAGGATCGGGACCATGGACCTGCCCGTCATGCCCCCGGTCTCCCCCATGCTCGCGAAGCCGGTGACCGGCATTCCCGCCGGCATGCAGTACGAGGCCAAGTGGGACGGCTTCCGCGTCATCGTCTTCCGGGACGGCGAGGACATCGAGATCGCCAGCCGTACGACGAAATCGCTCACCCGCTACTTCCCCGAAGTGGTCGCCGCGGCGCGGGCCGAGCTGCCGCCGCGCTGCGTCATCGACGGCGAGATCGTCATCGCCCATGACGGCCGGCTGCACTTCGAGGAGCTGCTGGAGCGCATCCACCCGGCGGACTCCCGGGTCCGCACGCTCGCCGAACGGACGCCCGCCTCGCTGATCGCCTTCGACCTGCTGGCGCTCGGCTCCGAAGCGCTGCTGCACGAGCCGCAGTCGGCGCGCCGGGATGCCTTGGTCGAGGCGCTGCGCCCGGCCGGGGCGCCGGTGTACACCGCGCCCGCGACGCGGGATCAGGAGCTGGCGCGCAACTGGTTCACCCAGTTCGAGGGGGCGGGTCTGGACGGGGTGGTCGCCAAGCCGCTCGATCTGCCGTACCGGCCCGGCGACCGTGCCATGTTCAAGATCAAGCATGCCCGCACCGCCGACTGTGTGGTCGCGGGCTACCGGCTGCACAAGAGCGGGCCGGTGGTCGGCTCCCTGCTGCTCGGTCTGCACGACGGCGACGGGCAGTTGCAGCACGTCGGGGTGTGCGCCTCGTTCCCGATGGCCCGGCGGCGCGCACTGGTCGAGGAGTTGGAACCGCTGCGGATGGACGACGTCTCGGGCCATCCGTGGGGCGCGTGGACCGACGAGACGGCCCATGCCTCGCGGCGGATGCCCGGCGGTCCCAGCCGGTGGAGCGGCGGCAAGGATCTGTCGTGGGTGCCGCTGCGCCCGGAGCGGGTGTGCGAGGTCGCCTACGACCACATGGAGGGCAGCAGATTCCGTCATACCGTCCAGTTCCGCCACTGGCGTCCCGACCGGACGCCGGAGAGCTGCACCTACGCCCAGCTGGAGGAGCCGGTGGGCTACGACCTGGGGCAGCTGCTGCCGGGCCGACCGGGCGGAACGGCTCGCTGACGACCACCGGGCGTCAGGTCACCCTTGGCCACCGTCCGGCGGCCACCGGCGCCGGCTCTCCCCCGGGGCCAGCCGGTCCACCACCTCGGCCAGTTCGCTGCAGGCCTGCTCGATCTTGCGACGGATGCTGTTCTGCTCGCTGACGATCGCCGACAGCAGCAGCGCGGTGAGCGCCGCGGACGCGTTGAGGGCCTGCAGATTGATCATCGCCTCCAGCAGACTCTGGCCCTCGAACGGTCCGTTCCGGGCCGTCGCCGCGGTGATGACCAGGACGGACACCACCAGCACACAGGGCGCGGCCCCCGCCAGCTGGAAGCGCAGCGCCGCCCAGATGATCAGCGGGAAGACCAGGAAGAGCAGCGACAGCTCGCTCCGGGTCACCACGAGCGACACCACGACCGTGACGACCAGCAGGGCTGCCGCCTCGGCCCACCGGTAACCGGGGATGCCCCGGGGCCGCCGGATCGTACGGCAGGCGAGGAGGAGCGGGGTGATGACGAGGATGCCCATCGCGTCGCCCACCCACCACGCCACCCATGTCCGCCAGAGGCCGCCGGCCGGCAGAGCGCCTTTGAGGAAGAGCATCCCGGTGCCCAGCGTCGCGCTGATCACCATCCCGGCGAAGGCGCCGAGAGCGACCAGCGCCACCCCGTCGCGCAGCCGGTCGAGTTCGACCCGGAAACCCACCCGGCGGAGCATCAGGTAGGAGCACACCGGGGCCAGGGTGTTGCCCGCCATGATCCCGAGCACCGAGACTTCGAGCGGGCTGATCGTGGCGACGACCAGGAGGGTGCCGAGAGCGATGCCCGGCCAGGTCCGCAGGCCCAGGAGGAGCAGACAGCTCAGGGAGATGCCCGTCGGCGGCCACAACGGCGTGACCACGGCTCCCGCGATGACCACCTGCTCCAGCAGTCCGATCCGGGCGGACGCGTAGTAGACGCCGGCGAGGCCGAGGATCGTCAGGGCTGCCGGTGCGAGACGGCGGAGTTCCTCGGTGCGCACCACAGCAGCCATCAGACAACGCCGCCGGCCGGGCACCGGCCGCGACACGCACGCCCCCGCCGCGCTTCACCCGGCTCTGGGCGGGGCCGCGTCGAAGCGCAGCACGATCACCGCCGAGTCATCGGTGTGCCCGGTGAACTCGGCCACGCTCATCGCCACGTCGGCCACCGTGGCCGGATCTCCGCCGGCGTTGGCGCTGACCAGTCGGGTCACCTGCGTCAGCCCCGCCTCTATCGGGAAGGACGGTCCCTCGACCACCCCGTCGGTGAGCAGCACATACGCTCCCGCTGTGGCGAACCGGCGGTGGGTCACCGGATATCTTTCGCCCTGCACGATGCCGAGCGGCAGGCCCCCGGGGTCTTCGGCGAGGCCGGACCGGCCGTCGGTGGTGGCCCAGATGCCCGGTACGTGACCGGCCCGGGCGCTGGACAGCTCCCAGGCAACCGGGTCGAAGCGGACGAAGGTGCAGGTCGCGAAGAGCCCGCAGTCGACCGAGAGCAGTAGGTCGTTGGCCCGGCTCAGTACCTCCCCCGGGTCTGCGGCATGGCCGGCGACGGCGCGCAGTCCGAAGCGGATCTGCCCCATGAAGGCGGCCGCCTCGACGTCGTGCCCCTGGACGTCGCCGATGCAGAAGGCGAGCGACCCGTCGGGCAGGGAGAAGCCGTCGTACCAGTCGCCTCCGATGTCCAGTCCGTGCCGGGCGGGTGCGTAGGTGGCGGCGGCGCGCAGCCCCGGGACCCCCGGCAGCGCGGCCGGCAGCATCTCGCGCTGCAGGGCCTCGGCCAGCTCCACCCGGGCCCGCTGCTTCTCGGCGCCTTCCCGTGCCTGAGCGGTCAGCCGTCCGAGCGTGGTCAGCAGGTCGTCAGCGCTCGCCGACCGCGGGGGACGACGCCGAAGCATGGACCGCTCCAAGGTGCATCGGTGAACAGCCAGGGAGCGCGCTCCGTACGGCAGTCCACGGTGGCCGCCTGACCTGGCCTGATGGGGCTCTTGTGGAGCCCGCCTTTCCCGATTCATCTTATTTCGGCGGTGCGACTTCCGCTTGGCGGCCGGGTGGCCTGCGGCCCCGCGGCCGTCAGGCGACTGCTGGTCGTCGACGCACCCCGCGGGGCGTAGGACGCCCGACCCACCCACCATGATCCCGGCCCCGCACCCTCCGCAGCCGGCCGGGCGTGCGAAGCGCTCCCCCGCCGGGGCTGCCCGGAACCCGGCCGGGCCCTGCCACCGACTCGCCCCTTCGCTCTCCGCGGCCGGGCTCAGGCGCCCGCGGGGCGGGACACCGCCAGATGCCCGACGCCGGACCGGACGGCCCAGAAGAAGACCGCGAACGCCATGACGGCCACGGTGATCGAGTCGTACGGTGCCGGGAGCCGGCCGGAGCCCTCGAACGTGCCCAGCCAGGAGATCACGGTCAGGGCGACGAGGTAGACCACCAGCCAGGCGCCGGTGCGGAGTTCGGCGCCGAGCGGGCGGCTCGGGCCGGCCCCGTCGTCCTCGGCGCGCACGCCGGGGCGGCGCATGGCCAGGAAGATCAGCAGCCCGCCGAGCACGAGCGGCAGTGCGAGGCGCAGGTCCTGCCAGCCCGACCAGTAGACGAACTCGCTGGCCACCACGAAGCTGAGCGGCGCGATCCAGCGCAGCCCGGGGACCCAGCCGGCGGTGTGGCCGCCCGGCTCGGCGCGGAACACCGCGACGGCCACCGCGGAGGCGGCATAGATCAGCAGATACATATCGCCCATGACGCTCACGATGTCCTGCCAGCCGCCGAACGGCAGCAGAAAGATCACAATGACGAGGAGGTTGATCGCCAGGGCCCGGCGCGGGATGCCGAACCGCTCGTTGACCTTCATGAAGTACCGGGGGATGGTGCCGTTCTTGGCGAGCGCGTAGGTGTGCCGCGCGTCGATCGCCACGCCCACATACGCCGAACCGCCGGGCGAGATCACCGCGTCCGCGTAGAGCAGGCTGGCCAGCCAGTGCAGATTGAGGATCAGCGCGAGCTGGCCGAACGGTGAGTCGAAGGAGACTCCGTGCCAGCCGTGGCCGAGCAGATGCTCGGGGACGGTGAAGAGGAACGCCAGCTGCAGCGCCAGGTACATGAGCAGGGCGAGGCCGATGCCGGTGAGGACCGCGGCGGGGATGGTCCGGCGGGGGTTGCGGGTCTCGCCCGAGAAGTCCAGCGGCGCCTGGAAGCCGTTGACGGAGTAGACGATGCCGCCGCCGGCCAGCGCCGTCAGGCAGGCGACATAGCCGTACGGCGCGAAGCCGCCGTGGTCCGTCAGGCGGCCGGAGTGCCAGCCGGAGGCGATCAGCGCGATCACGGTGACCACCGGGACGACGATCTTGAACACCGAGATCAGGTTGTTGAGTTGGGCGAACATCCGCACCGCGAACCAGTTCAGCACCGTCAGCAGGACGCTGAGTCCGGTGGCCAGGGCCAGCCCGGAGAGGGTGAGGGTGTGGCCGTTGTAGATGCCCGGCACGTAGTGCGCGGCGTACTGCATGATCGCGCTGATCTCGGCGGCGGTTCCGCCCACCGACAGCAGCGTCGACCAGCCGATGAGGGTGCCGACGAGCCGGCCGCTGGCGAACAGCGGCCAGCGGACCGTGCCGCCGCCCTCCGGCCGGGACGCACCGAGTTCGATCATGACCAGGGCGACCAGGCCGCACAGCAGACCGGCCCCGACCCAGGACAGCAGCGCCGCAGGGCCGGCCGTCTGGGCCGCGTACATGGCGGCGAACAGCCAGCCGGAACCGACGATGTTGGAGAAACCGATGCCCGTCAGACCCCAGAACCCCAGGTCACGGCGCAATCGGCGCTCCTGCGCCAGCACTTCCGGCGCGCCGGCCCCGTCGCCCCCACCTGATACCTGACGCTCCGTCACGGAAACGGCCTCCTTGATTCACTGTTCCGGCTCGCCGGACCCTACTCGACGATCGCCGAAGAGGAATTTCCCGCTCCACCAGCGGACACTTCCTGCACACAGCGCATGGATCAAGCACTCAGCGCAGTGTCGCGGCGCCCAAGGGTGCAGCCCCGCCCCGTCCGCCGGCCGCCCATGCATGGTCCGTCAGCCGTCCACTCATGATCAGAAGGGTAAGAGGCACCACTGACAACGGCCTTGAACCGGTCGGCCCCGAGCCGGCGCCGACGAGGCGCGCGGCACCCGGCCACGCGACGGACGACGTCACGGACGAGGGCGGCGGGCCTCACACGACCTGGTCGACCCGGACGCCGAAGGTCGTCGCCAGGCCGTCCCGCCCGGCGTCGGTGAGATGGACGACGCGGCGGTACTTCCCGTGGCGGATCCACTCCAGGGCGAACAGCCGGGCGGTGAGCGCTGCGCCGAGCGCACCGGCCAGGTGGTGGCGCTGCTCGGCCCAGTCGACGCAGTAGCGGACGGACGCCCGGCGGCGAGGGAGGCGGTCCGTCCCGACGCCGAATGCGGTCAGTTCCTCGCGGCCGTGGGGAGTGAGGGCGTAGGCGACGTCGGTGGCAGCGGCGCCGGGGTCCGTGGCGCCGCCACCCCGCCCCGTCCGCTCGGCGGCGAGGATCTCGCGCTCCTGGAGGGCGCTCATCACGGCGACGCCGAGCCGGCCCGCCAGGTGGTCGTAGCAGAGGCGGGCGCGCAACAGGGCCTTGGCTCGGGTGTCCGCGTTCAGGGACCGCACCGGCAGGGGACGGGCGATCAGGGCGAGCTGTTCGAGAGCGCGGGCGACGTCCGTGGTGGCGAGCCGGTAGTAGCGGTGGCGGCCGTCGAGCTCGACGGTCAGCAGCCGGGCATCGAGGAGCTTGGCCAGATGGCCGCTGATGGTGGAGTTGCTGACCCCGGCCTCGGCGGCGAGGGCGCTGGCCGGCAGCACGCCGCCCCCGGCGAGGGCCAGCAGCACCTTGGCACGCGAGGGGTCACCGATCGCCGCCGCGACATGGGCCACGTCGGTCTCGGTCCGGGCATCCATGTCCACGACGGTACGCCGTTCACGCTTCGGCAGATGGCGAAACGTTCTCCCGCTTCGGCCCCGTACGGCGAGAACGTTTCGGCGCCTGCCGTACGGATCCGGCAGAACACTGGCCGTATGCCAACGCTCTGCTCCCCCACCACGGCGCAACGGACCGCGGACCGGCGGTCGCCGCTGCCGCTCGTTGCCGTGTGCCTGGGGTACTTCATGGTCATCCTGGACGTCACCGTCGTCACGGTGGCTCTCCCGGCGGTCGGCACCGCCCTGCACACCGGGGTGACCGGACTCCAATGGGTGGTGGACGGCTACACCCTGGTGTTCGCGGGGCTGCTGCTCTTCTGCGGCGGACTCGGTGACCGGCTGGGCGGCAAGCCGGTGTTCCTGGGCGGCCTGCTGGTGTTCACCCTCGCCTCCGCCGGGTGCGCGCTGGCCCCCACCGGCACGGTGCTGGTCCTGGCCCGGCTGGTGCAGGGGCTGGGGGCGGCGCTGATGGTGCCGGCCTCGCTGGCACTGCTGCGGACGGCGTACCCCGACCGGGCGGCACGGGCCCGCGCCTTCGGACTCTGGGGCACCGTCGCGGGCCTGGCCGCCGGGGCCGGTCCCGTCCTGGGCGGCGTCCTGGTCGCCGGGCTCGGCTGGCGGTCGGTGTTCTTCCTCAATCTCCCCGTCGGCCTCGCCGCACTGGTCCTCACCACCCGTCACGTCCCGCACTCCCCCGCCGACCGCACCCGCCCCGGCCTGGACATCCCGGCCCAGACCGCCGCGGCGGTGTGTCTGGCCGGGCTGGTCACCGGATGTATCGAGGCCGGGGCGCTGGGCTGGACGCATCCGGCCGTTCTCGGCGGCTTCGCGGGCTGCCTCGTCGGACTCGTCGCGTTCCTGGTACTGGAGCGGCGCTCGCCCGCGCCGATGCTGCCGCTCACCCTCTTCCACTCCCGCGCCTTCTCGGCCTCCGCGGTCATCGGCGTGCTGCTCAACACCGGCTTCTACGGGCTGCTGTTCCTCGCCCCGCTGTACTTCCAGCGGGTGCACCACTACAGCGCCCTGCACACCGGAGCCGCGCTGCTGCCCGCGGTCGGTGTGGTGGCCGTCGGCTCCACGCTGGCCGGGCGGGTCACGGCCCGCACCGGGCCGCGGCTGCCCATGATGGCGGGCCTGCTCGTCGGCGCGGCCGGACTGTCCGGATGGCTCGTGGCCGGCCCTGACACGCCGTATCTCGCGCTGGTGGCGCCCATGGCCTGCGCCGGCTTCGGCACCGCACTGACCATGCCGGCCTCCACCGCGGCCGTGATGGAGGCCGCCCCGGGCGAGCACAGCGGCGTCGCGGCGGCGGTGTTCAACGCCGCACGGCAGACGGGCAGCGCCCTCGGCGTCGCGCTCTTCGGCACGCTGGTCGCGACCGGTCTCGTGACGGGTCTGCACACCGCGGTGAGCATCGGCGCCGCGGGATTCCTCGCCGCGGCGGCCCTCTCCGCACGCTGCATCCCGGGCACCGGCTGGGCAGGCGACCGGACCCGGCGGAAGCGGACGCGGCGAGACCGCCCGGCCCGGCATGCGTAAGGGCCGCCCGGACCCGGACGCGGCGCTGCCGCCCGGCGCGCAGCAACACCCCTCACCAGGTTGGCGTTTCCGCGGCATTCTTTGCCGAGGCGGGGTAGGAGACAGCCGGGGAAGCCGCATCGGCATACGGGGATGTCGGCTCTGCCGTACGTGACCATCGAGGCAAGGAGCGAGCCGATGACACTGCCGTGGCGCGAGGACGAGAGCTGGCGGCGCCGGTACCCGCAGCCGGGTCCGGACTGGACACAGGGCATGCCGCAGGGGCCGACGGAGCCGCTGACGCCCATGGGGCGGATCGAACAGTACGGCCGGATGGGGAGCGCGCTGCGCGGTGGCGACATGGCGCCCTGGCAGCGGAAAGTGACCTTCACCTTCGCCGTCGGCGCACTCGTGGTCGCCGTGGTATCGGTCCTGCTGGCCCTCTTCGGCTGACCGTCCGTCGGACCGGCCGGGCGAGCGCGGCTGGTCCGGAGAACGCAGCGGCCTGGCGGGGACCGTCGGCCGACGGTGCGCGCCCGGAGGGTTCAGCCGCAGGTCCAGCAGCCCGACCAGCATGCGGTGTGGCGGGCGTGGTGCCGCCGGGCGACGGGCCGCTCCTCGGCCTGGCCGCGCTCGGCGACGGCGCGCATACCGGCGAGTTGGGCCCACAGCACGACGCTGATCGCGGCGATTTCCTCGGGCTCGGCATGGCCCTTCTCGATACGCAGCCAGGATGCGGGCGGGCCATCGAGCGGCGCGCCCGCATCGGCGGGCGCGGCGTCATCGACGGCCGTACACTCCCCGGCGGCCGTGCCCTCGGGTGAGACATCCCCGGCCCCTGCGCTCTCGCCGGTGGCCGTGCGCTCCTCGGTACAGGTGTCCGCACCGACGGGTGCGTCCTCGCCGACGGCTGCTTCCTCGCCGACGGCTGTGCCCTCATCGGTGGAGGTGCACTCGCCGAGGGCGGTGCTCGCCTCGGTGGAGGTGCCGTCACCGGCGGGTCTGGCCTCGCCGATGACTGTGCTCGCGTCGGTGGATGTGCTCATGTGGGGTCCGTCGGATCGGTGGCGGTGCGCTGTATGTGACGGGCGGCCACGGCGTCGCGCTGTGCCGAGTCCGGGCAGGTCACAGGGCCGACGCTAGAAGCGCTCCGGGGCCGTGTCGCGCGGGGGGCCCTCTGGCTGCGCCATTCGGACGACCGGCCCGTGGCCAAGGCGTGATATCGGGCGCGGACACCGTGTTGCTCCCGGCCGTCGCGTCGGGGGCGACGAGCATCGCGCACAGGTTTGTGCAGGCACGCGGCTGCCGGACGACGCAGTCAGGATGGGCGGGACGATGAGATGTGATCAGGCCGGCGACGAACGTGCCCCTGTGCGCGAGGACGGGCGCCGGGGCTTTCTCAAGTGTGCAGCGGGGCTCGCCGGCGTGGCGGCCGCGACGGGACTCGGCCGGGAGGCAGCCGCCGCTGCGGCGGACCGGTCCGCGAGCGGGCTCCGCGACAGCGGGGCGCGGCTGCCCGACAAGGTGCCCTTCCATGGGCGCCATCAGGCCGGCATCGTGACCCCCCAGCAGCTCTTCGCCGGGTTCGTCGGCTTCGATGTGCTGGCCGAGGACCGTGCGGGCCTGACTGATCTGTTCCAGAAGCTCACCACGCGCTCGCGGGTGCTGGCGGGCGGGGTCAAGCCGCTGGACGAGCAGGTCGCCTCGGAGCGGCCCACCCCCGACTCACTCACCATCACGCTCGGCGTGGGTGCCTCCCTCTTCGACGACCGGTTCGGGCTCTCGGGACACAAGCCCCGGCACCTCAAGGCCATGCCGGCGTTCCCCGACGACCGGCTGGAGCCGTCCCGCTGCCACGGTGACCTGTCACTGCAGATCTGCGCCCAGCATCCGGACGCCATCGTCCATGTGCTGCGCGATCTGGCGCGGGAGACGGACGGCCTGCTGCGGCCCCGTTGGCGCGCGGACGCCTTCCTCAATCCGTCGCGGCCCTCGGGCTCGCCGCGCACCTTCGTCGGCTTCAAGGACGGGATCGTCAATCCGGACACCGGGTCGGCCCGGGAGATGAACCGGCTGATGTGGGTGACCCCGCCCTGCGGGGAGCCGGACTGGGCCCTGGGCGGCAGCTATCAGGTGCTGCGTCTGATCCGCTTCCACATCGAGAAGTGGGACAAGGTGCCGGTGGCCCGGCAGGAGAAGATCTTCGGCCGGCGCAAGGCGACCGGTGCACCGCTGGACAGCGAGCACGAGACGGACCCGCCGAGGTACCGCGAGGACCCGCACGGCAGGAAGATCCCGCTCAACTCGCATATCCGACTGGCCAACCCGCGCACCGAGAAGACCGACAAGTCCCGTTTCCTGCGCCGGAGTTACAACTACGACCAGGGCTTCGACCACTCCGGACGGATGGACCTGGGGCTGGTCTTCTGCGGCTACCAGCAGAACCCTGAGCGGCAGTTCGCCACCGTACAGCGGCGTCTGCGGCACGAGCCGCTGTCCCAGTTCATCACCCCCCTCGGCGGCGGCTACTTCTTCATCCTGCCCGGGGTACAGGACTCCGACGACTGGTTCGGGTCCCGGCTGCTGAAGAAGACCTGAGCGGGACCGGACACCCGGACCGAGGGCGGCGCCGAAACGGGCGCCGCCCTCCGCCGTACCCCGGGAGACCCGCTCAGCAGATCCGCGGCAACTGCTCGCCCAACGGCAGATCGACCACCCGGGTGCCGCCCAGCGGAGTGCCGGCCACCACCATGCCGGGGTGGGTGGCGACGGCCTCGCCGATGATCGCGGCGCCGGCGCCCAGAGGGTGCGCGCGCATGGCGTCCAGCACGGCGTCGGCGTGTTCGCGGGGGACGAATGCCACCAGCTTGCCCTCGTTGGCGACGTACATCGGGTCCAGGCCGAGGATCGCGCAGGCATTGGCGACGGCCGGCGGGACGGGGACGGCACGTTCCTGGATGACGATGCCGGTGCAGGAGGCGGTGGCGATCTCGCACAACGCGGCGGCCAGGCCGCCGCGGGTGGGGTCGCGCAGCACATGCAGGTCGGGGGTGACGGCGAGCATGGTCTCGACGAGGCCGCCGAGGGGCGCGCAGTCGCTCTCGATCTCGACCCCGAATTCCAGGCCTTCGCGCACGCTCATGATCGCCACGCCGTGCAGGCCGATGTCGCCGCTGACGATCACCACATCGCCGGGGGTGACGCGCTGTGGGCGCAGATCGACGCCCGCCGGGATCAGCCCGATCCCGGCGGTGTTGAGGTAGACGCCGTCACCGTGGCCCGCCTCGACGACCTTGGTGTCGCCGGTGACCACCTCGACACCGGCGGCCCGCGCGGCCGCGCCCATGGCGTCGGCGACACCGGCCACCACCGGCATCTCCACGCCTTCCTCCAGGATGAAGCCACAGGAGAGGTAAGCGGCCCTGGCGCCGCTCATGGCAAGGTCGTTGACGGTGCCGTTGACGGCGAGGTCGCCGATGCAGCCGCCCGGGAAGAAGAGCGGCCGGACGACATAGGAGTCGGTGGAAAACGCCAGGCGTACGCCGCCGAGGGACACCGCAGCGGAGTCACCGAGCTGGGCGAGGATCTCGCCGCCGAAGGCGGGGGCGAAGATCTGCTGGACGAGTTCGGCGGACAGTGCGCCGCCCCCGCCGTGCCCCATGACGACGCGGGGCTGGTCGCGGAGCGGGGTGGGGCAGGTCCAGCCGGAGATGTCGACGGTGGGCAGGCCGCGGTCGGCCGGGGTGGGACCGCCGCGAGTGGGACCACCGGGGGTGGGTCCGCCGTGGGGGGTGGGGCTTCCGGGGGTGGGGCCTCCGGGGGTGGGATGGATGGTGTCAGACAACGGGGCTCGCCTCCTGTGGGGTGGGCGTGGTGCCGAGTCGGCGGTAGAGGTAGTAGGCGGCGCAGGCGCCCTCGCTGGAGACCATCGTGGCGCCGAGCGGAGTGCGCGGGGTGCACAGCGTGCCGAAGGCCTCGCACTCGTGCGGCTTGATGAACCCTTGGAGGACTTCCCCGCTGCGGCAGGCGGCGGGTTCCTTGGTGGTGATGCCACTGACGGAGAAGCGGTGCTCGGCGTCGTAGTCGCGGTAGCGCTCCGACAGCCGCCAGCCGCTGGCGGGGATGGTGCCGATGCCGCGCCAGGCGCGGTCGGTGACCTCGAAGACATCCGCGAGCATGGCCTGGGCCGCCGGGTTGCCCTCGCTGCGTACGGCGCGCGGGTAGGCGTTGTCCACGGTGTGTTCGCCGCGCTCCAGCTGGCGGACGGTGCGACGGATGCCCTCCAGGATGTCCAGCGGTTCGAAGCCGGTGACCACGATCGGCACCCGGAAGCGTGCGGCCAGTTCGGGGTACTCCCCCATCCCCATCACACTGCATACGTGACCGGCGGCGAGGAACGCCTGGACCCGGCAGCCGGGCGACGTCATGATGGCCTCGATCGCGGGCGGTACCCGGACGTGCGAGACCAGCATGCTGAAGTTGGCGATGCCGAGCTTGCGGGCCTGATGGACCGTCATGGCATTCGGTGGTGCGGTGGTTTCGAAGCCGATACCGAAGAACACCACCTCACGGTGCGGGTTCTGCTGGGCGATCTTCAGCGCGTCGAGCGGGGAGTACACGACCCGCACATCGCCGCCCTGACTGCGCACCTGGAACAGATCCCGGTCGCTGCCGGGGACGCGGAGCATGTCACCGAAGGAACAGAAGATCACGTCGGGGCGGGCGGCGATCTCCAGGGCCTTGTCGATGACCTCCAGCGGCGTCACACAGACCGGGCAGCCCGGCCCGTGGATCAACTCGACCTGATCGGGCAGCAGTTGGTCGATCCCGTGGCGGATGATGGTGTGGGTCTGACCGCCGCAGACTTCCATCAGGGCCCACGGCCGGGTCGCCGTGGACCGGATCTCGTCGAGCAGCCGGTGGGCGAGCTCGGGGTTCTGGAATTCTTCGAGGTACTTCACCGGCCCGCCTCCCGCGCTCCGTCGCCGGCCGCGGCCGCCGGTGCGGCGCCCGCCCCGGTGGCCGCCTCATCCCATCCCGGGGGCGCGGCAGCCGCCTCCCAGGGGTCGCCGAACTCCTCCTGCAGCAGGCCCAGTTCCTCGAACAGGGCCAGGGTCTGCCGGGCGGATTCCTCGTCCAGCCGCTGCAGCGCGAAGCCGACGTGGACGATGGCGTACTCGCCGACCTGCAGGTCGGGGACGTACTCCAGGCACACCTCCTTGACCACACCGCCGAAGTCGACGGTGGCCATACGGGTGCCGTCCCGTTCCTCGATGTCCAATACTTTGCCGGGTACCGCCAGGCACATGGGCCTCTCCTCGTCGTGAGTACATTGCGTCCGCCGCGCCGTGGGCGCCGCTCAGCGCGCGGCAGCTCCTGCGGTGCGCGCCGCCACGACGATCTGGCCGAGCGCCAGTCCCCCGTCGTTGGGCGGGACGTGGCGGTGGCGCAGAACGGTGAAGCCGTCCTGCCGCAGGAGGCGGGCGGTGGCCTCGGCCAGCAGGGTGTTGGCGAAGACGCCGCCGGTGAGTGCCACGGTCGTCAGGCCCGCGCGCTCCCTGGCCAGCGCGCAGCCGCGCCGGACGAGGTCGGCGACCGCGGTGTGGAAGCGGGCCGCGATCAGCGCCGGGGCGGTGCCCGCGCGGAGGTCCGCGACGACGGAGGTGAGCACCGGCGCCGGATCGGCGACGGTGTCGGCACCCGTCCCGCCCGACGGCGCGGAGCGCAGCGCGAACGCATAGCCGGGTCCGCGGTCCTCGCCCGCGGTCAGGGCCGCGGCTTCGAGGGCGACGGCGGCCTGGGCCTCGTAACCGGCGTGGTGGCAGATCCCGGCCAGCGAGGAGACGGCGTCGAAGAGGCGGCCCATGCTGGAGGTGGGCACACAGTTGAGGTGGCGTTCGAGCTGCCGCGCCAGCAGCCGCCGCTCCTCCTGCGGGCAGGCCGCCACCGGGGGCAGGTCCACGTCCCAGTCGATGCCGGCGGCCCGCAGATGGGCCAGGGCCATCCGGTAGGGGCGCCGTACGGTGGTGTCGCCGCCGGGCAGCGGGACGTAGGCGAGCTGCCCGAAGCGGCGGTAGCCGTCGTAGTCGGCGAGCAGGATCTCGCCGCCCCAGACGGCGTGGTCGTCGCCGTAGCCGGTGCCGTCGAAGGCGACACCGATGACGGGGTGGCCGTCGCGGAGGCCGTGTTCGGCCATGGCCGCGGCGACATGGGCATGGTGGTGCTGGACGCGTACCAGCGGCCGGCCGTCGGTGTGGCGCTGTGCCCACTGCCCGGAGCGGTAGCCGGGGTGCCGGTCGGCGGCGAGGAGTTGCGGGCGCACCCCGGTGACCGTCTCCAGATGCGCCTCGGCCTCCTCGAACGCGAGCTGGGTCGCCAGATCGTCCATGTCGCCGATGTGCGCGGACAGCCAGGCGCGGTGGCCTTCGGCGAGACAGAGCACGTTCTTGAGGTCGCCGCCGGCCGCCAGGGCGGGCCGTACCGGCACCGGGAGCCGGACGGGGAGCGGCGCGTGGCCGCGCGAGCGGCGGACGAACAGCGGCTCCCCGTCGCTGATGCGGACCACGGAGTCGTCGCACGGGATCCGGATCGGCCGGTCGTGGGTGAGCCAGGCGTCCGCCAGATGTGCCAGGCGCCGTACGGCTTCCTCGTCGTCGGTGACGATCGGTTCGCCGGCGACATTGCCGCTGGTCATGACGAGCAGCCGGGGGCCCGGCGGATCGCCGGGCAGACCGAGCAGCAGATGGTGCAGCGGGGTGTACGGCAACATGACGCCCAGGTCGGGGCTGCCGGGGGCGACGGCCCCGGACAGCACCGGCGCGTTCGGGGCCGGCGCCGGATCCTGGCGGCGGCGCAGCAGGACGATGGGGTGTGCGGGCCCGGTGAGCAGGGCGCGCTCCTCGGCTCGTACGTGTACCGCGTGCTCGATATCGGCGATATGACGGGCCATCAGGGCGAAGGGCTTGTCACCGCGGGCCTTTCGCCGACGCAGCAGGGTGACGGCAGTGTCGTCGGCGGCGTCGCAGACGAGATGGTAGCCGCCGAGGCCCTTGACCGCCACGATCGCGCCGTCGGCGAGCAGCCGGCGGGTGCCGGCGACCGGGTCGGCGCCGGGCGCCGGGCGCGGTGGGCGGGTGCGGTCGTCCGGGTCCGCGGTGAGCAGACGCAGTCGGGGGCCGCAGTCGTGGCAGGAGATGGGCTGGGCGTGGAAGCGCCGGTCGGCCGGGTCCGCGTACTCCCGTGCGCAGCGGGGGCACATCGGGAAGCGGTCCATGGTCGTCAGCGCACGGTCGTAGGGGACCGCGGTGACGATGGTGAAGCGCGGCCCGCAATGTGTGCAGGTGAGGAAGGGGTGCCGGTAGCGGCGGTCGGCCGGGTCGGTCAGCTCGGCGAGGCAGGCGTCGCAGGTGGCGGCGTCCGGGGAGACCAGGGTGCGGGAGAGGCCGTCGGTACGCGAGGGGAGGATGCGGAATCCGGTGTCGCCGGTCACCGCGACGTCCTCGGCATCGACGGTCTCGACCACGGCCAGCGGTGGCGCATCGGCGCTGATCCGCCGGCCGAACCGGGCGAGCGCGGCGGCGGCGCCCTCGACCTCGGCGACAACGCCCTCGCCGGTGTTGGTCACATGGCCCGTCAGGCCCAGTTCCGTGGCGAGGGCGTGGACGAACGGGCGGAAGCCGACGCCCTGGACGACGCCGCGCACGGTGATCCGCCGGCGTACGGCGGCTGTAGTGGGGGCCGTCGCGGTGACCCCGTCGACCTGCCCGGTGGTCATGAGCGGCTCGACGCCACGGTGTCGGGGTCGGTCGTGTGCGCATGGCCGCGGTCGTGTGCCCGCGGGGCGTGAGCGTGTTCCCGGTCGTGGGTGTGGCCGTCGCCATGGGTGTGGTTCTCGTCGTGGGTGTGGCTCTCGTCGTGCGGCTGGCCGTCCTCGGCGTCATGGACGTGATGGGACTTGCGGGTCATGACCGGGATGTGCACCGGCGCTCCGTCGCGTGCGGCCAGTGCCCGGTCCACCAGCACACCGTCCCCTTCCCCGCGGCGCGCCGAGGTGAGGACGACCTCGACGCCGGGGTTGATGCGTTCGACGTTGGCGCGGAACTCCGCCTCGTCGAAGGAGACCGCCTCGGCGATATCGGTCTTGGTGACCACGACCAGATGGGCAAGTCCGAAGGCGGTGGGGTACTTCAGCGGCTTGTCCTCGCCCTCGGTCACCGACGCCAGCACGATGCGCAGCGTCTCCCCCAGGTCGTAGGAGGCCGGGCAGACCAGATTGCCGACGTTCTCGATGAACAGCAGCCGGGTGTCGGCGGGGAGCCAGCCGTGGAGGTGCCCGCCCAGCATCTCGGCCTCGAGGTGGCAGAGCCCGTCGGTGAGCACCTGCTTGACGGGCACTCGGGAGCGGGCCAGCCGTACGGCGTCGTTCTCGGTGGCGAGGTCGGCGGTGAGCGCAGCGACCGGGATGCCCCGGCTGTGGGCGAGGGTGAGTTCCCGCTCCAGGAGGGCGGTCTTGCCGCTGCCGGGGCTGGAGAGCAGGTTGACGACCGCGGTGCCCCGGGCGGCGAGATCCTCGCGCAGGGTGTGGGCGCAGGCGTCGTTCTTGGCCAGGACCGCCTGCTGCAGATCGACGACACGGCACATGGTTCAGCGCTCCTCATGAATCGGGACGTGTACCGGGGCGTCGTTCCAGCACACACGGACGATCTGCAGTTCACGGCCGGACAGCAGCTCGGCCGTCGCCCCGCCGCATCCGGGACAGCTGAGCTGTGGCGGCATACCCACCGGCCAGGTGTCCGCGCAGGGGCCGCAGCGGGCGCGGGCCGGGACAGGTTCGGTGATGAGCTCCGCCCCCTCCAACACCGTTCCGGTGCAGGCGAGTTCGAAGGAGAAGGCCAGCGCGTCCGGGACCACCCCGGCCAGTTCGCCGACCTGCAGCCGGACGCTGTTGACGGTGGTGGCCCCGGCGGGCCGGTCCGCGCTTTCGACCTGCTCCACGACCGCAAGCGCGATGGACATCTCGTGCATCGGTCCCTCTCTGGTGCGGGCACGACCGGGTGCCGCCCGGTTCATTAGACGGCGGGTCCGGAGGGCGGCTGCGGTGCCTCGCCGGGGCGGCGCGGTGGCGTACACCGTTCGGTGCAGCGCCACCCGGTCACATGGACCGGATCCGCATGTAGCGCCGGATGTCGGGGAGTACGGCCTTGATGGCGACGGCGAGCGCGGCGGCGAGTGCCCCGCCCAGGGCGAGCTTCAGCATGGTGTCGTGTTCCTCTCACTGGTGTGCGGTCCGGCGGCTGACACTGTCGGCTCCGCCGCGCCGACCAGCCGCAGGATCAGCCCCACGGCCTCGTCGACCGCGGCGTCGACCGGTTCGCTGAGCCCGATGCCTTCGGCGACATCGGCGGGTTCGCAGCCGACGACCAGGACGCGCTCCGGGCGCCGGCTGTTGGTGCCCGCGCTGAGCGTGTCGAGCAGCGCGAGCACGGTGTCGGGGGTCATGTGGTGGCCGTCGAGCGCGGTGTCCTGGGGGCGGTCACCGGCCGGAGTGGTGGCGTCGAGGAGGTAGACGGTGCCGGGTTCGCCGCCGCGTGCGGAGGCGTCCACGAGGAGCACCGTGTGGTAGCCGTCCAGCATCTGATAGGCCAGATGAACACCGCGTACGCCGATGTCGACGACCTCGGCCCCGTCAGGTAGCCGGTGCTCGCCCAGTCGGCGCACGACCTCGACGCCGAACCCGTCATCGCCGAGGAAGATGTTGCCGACGCCGGCGATCAGGGTCTTCGCGGGCGGCCCGGCGACGGGTGCTTCGGCGTTCACGCGTCCTCCAGGGGAGCGATTTCGTCGGGTTGGAAGTACAGGAACCGGCCCTGTTCGCGCCGGATGTCGACACCCGGGTCGCCCTCCACGGTCACCGCGAGGTGCACCCCGCCGTCGACGTCGTGCAGTACGGCCTCGACATGGGCGGTGCGGCCCTGGAGGAAGAGGTCCTGGGCGTCGGTGCGACGCAGACCGGGCCGCAGCAGCACCCGGCTGCCGGCGCCGACCGACCGCCCGTCGACCATGATCCGGTCGCGGACGGGATCGACGCTGCGATCGCTCTCCGGGTCCCACCAGGGAGTGTCCGGGCGCAGGCCCGGCAGGTCGGGGGTCAGGTCATCGGGTGCGGCCGGGCCGGGTCCGGTGACCTCGCGCAGTGCCCGTACGGCGCCGTGCAGTCGCTCCAGCACCTCGGGCGGCATGGTGTCGGCGAGTTCGATGACCTCGGCGGCGCGGGGGTCGGTGCCGCGGGCCTCGCGCTTCTCCTGGTCGGTGAGGGCCGCGGTGCGCAGGGCGAGGATTTCGTCGATCTCCAGGGCGTCGTAGAGCGCGCCGGGGCTCTCGGGGGCGATGGCCGGGTGGTCCTCCAGGATGATCGGGGAGGACAGGACCACATCGGCGCGGCCGTCGGCGCCGGCCAGCACGGGCCAGGTGTGCTCGTTGCGGCAGGCCGAGACCGCGCCGCCGGCCCACTCCGGCGGGTCGGTCATGGACACGAACGAGCCCGCGCTCAGGCCGAGGAAGAGATGGACACCGACCAGCGAGTGGGGCAGCGCCGCATCACGACCGTCGCCGGTGTCCTCCGGTTGCCAGCCGCTGGTGTTCTCGACGGTCGCGGTCAGCCGCAGCGACGCGTACGGGCCGTCGAGCGCGCTCGCGGTCAGCCGCACGCGTCCGTGGAGCTCCGCGCGGCGGCGCACCAGCCGGCCGACGAGCTGCCCGTCGGCGTCGTGCACCGGCTCGGTCTCCTCGCACGCGGGGCGGTTGAACGGGACGGTGACGCCCTCGCCGGTCAGCTGGGAGATGTCGGCCACGAGCGTGACGCGCTCCTCGGCGCCCTCGTCCCAGGGGACCAGCACCCGGTCGGGCAGTTCGAGTTCCTCGACGGTCTCGAACTCACCTCCTGGGCCCAGGCGTTGGACGGTCCGCCGCTGTGCGTGCAGAAACCGCAGCTCGGCCGAGAGCCGGGCACCGGACCTGGGTTCCATCAGGCACTCGGTGCGCTGGAAGGAGTGTTCCGCGCTCCCGGCGCCCCAGTGGGGTGGTACGAGGACGCCGAACTGCCAGCGGAGTTTGTTCTTGGCGGCGGAGGCGCGGTACGGGTAGAGCACATAGCCCTCGAACAGCACGGCGTCCGCCACCTGGCGGGCGGTGGCGAAGCGGTCCGCCGTCTCGTCGGGCAGGACGCTGGTCGTCACGGCGCGGTCCTTTCGGTGACGGGGCGCGCTGCGGCGCCGGGGAAGAGCAGGGCGCGCGGTGCGGGCGGCTCGGTGCCGTCGGCGATGGCCAGCAGCGCCTCGACGGTCGCCTGCCAGGAGGGCAGGGCGTGCCGTGAGCGGTAGGCGAGCAGCGCGTCGAGGGATTCGCGCGGCAGCCGGAGCCAGCCGGAGCCGGGGAAGTGCGCCTCGGTCATCTCCTGCCAGACGGCCACCGGCATCCGCACCGAGGCTTCCTTGTCCCAGGGCACCGGCTCGACGTGGAAGCCGCCGGCGCCGGCGAATACCGTGCCGGAGAACAGCAGCAGCAGCGGGACCTCGCCGTCGCGCAGCGCATGGAAGTAGCGGCCGGCCGCGACGTCCAGGTCGTAGCTGCACGGGACCGGGAGTTCCACCTCGGTCTCACCGGTGAAGCCGGGGACGACCAGGGAGACCTGGGCGAACTGCAGGGGCTGCAGGGTGCTGCCCCAGCGGGACCGCTCGCCGAAGAGATCGGAGAGCGCCTCGGCCTCGTCGGGGCGGTAGCCGCGCCGGGCCGGTTCGATGCGGATCTGGCAGCGCAGCGCGATGGCGTGCACCCGGGCCGCTTCGGCGGCGGTGATGCGCAGCCGGAAGAGCAGGGTGGGGGCGGCGGCGTAGCGCTCGGCACGGACACCGGTGCAGACGAAGGACAGCTCGGTCACGGCCGGTCGTCCTCCTTCGGCTTGCGGGCCCGGCGGGCGACCTTGGTGAAGAAGTCGTTGAGCGCGGCGCGTGCCTCGGCCCCGCCGTCGAAGCCCTGCCACAACAGGCGCATCCGGCCGACGAGTTCGTAGCAGATGTCGACGGGCACCAGATAGCAGTCGATCCGGCCCTCGAAGCGGCGCAGCAGCAGCGCCTCCACGTCGGGCCGGAGGAGGCCGGCCAGCCGGCTGGCGTCGAGCACGGTCTGCCAGGTCGAGGGGTCGAGTTCGCTCTCGGTGGCGCCGGCCGGGCTGGGGTAGAGCGCGACCAGCCGGTCGAGGTCGGCGTGGCGCAGGAAGAAGACGACGCCGACGGGGATCTGGAGGAGGTTCCAGGCCGCGTCGTCGAGGGTGTGGCCGGGGTCGACGAGATAGCGGTCGGGGACGGTACGGAACTGTCCGCCGCCGGCACCGTCCCGGTCGAAGAGCAGCGCACAGGCGGTGCAGGCGCAGGCCAGTGCGCGGCGTTCGGTGTTGACCAGGTGGCGGTGGTTGTGCTCGGCGAGCACCACGCCGCACAGTTCGCAGCGTTCGGGGGCGGGGGGTACCGGTGCGCGGAAGCGGCGCAGGCCGCGGTGGGCGGCCGACGGTCCGAGCCGCGGGGGCGCCGTCTGCCGGCCGCTCACGAGGCGGTGGTGGCGGTCGGCGGGCGAGGGGAGATCTGCAGCAGCGTCGGTTCGGTCCTGTCCCCGGCCGCCTCCCACTGCACCGAGGTCACCTCGGGCGCGAAGCAGGACACGGCGGCCTCGACGGCCTGTTGGGCCTGCTGGTTCGTGCTCGGGCAGCCACAGCCTCCGGAGTCACCGGCGCGCAGTCGCAGCGCACCGCTGTCCGCGTCGAACTCCCCGACCTCGGCGGGGTGTTGACGGCGGACGCTGTCCAGGGCGCGGTCGATGCGTGCCGCGGTGTCCTCGGGGTGCAGATCGTGCAGCACGAGCAGGCTGGTCACCAGCTCATCGCGGAGCAGCGCCGACCGGGGGCCGTCGTCGTCCGTGCCGCTGCCCGTCAGGTGCATGATCCGGGCGAGTCCCGCTCCGTAGAAGTCCATCAGGACACGGACGAGTTCCTCGGCGGCGGCGCTCGCCTCGCGGTCGCGCTGGGCGAGGCGGTCCAGCGCCTCTTCGATGCGCCGTCCGGTCGCCTCGGCGTTCGGCACGGTGCCGTGCGCCGCGGCGCCCTGGGGAGCGCCGGCCTGGGGTGCGGCGGCCTGTGCCGTCGTGGTCCGGGCGCTCATCCCGACAGCCCGCTCAGGCCGGTGGGCACATGCATCTTCTGTACGGTCTTGCCGTTGCCGACGTACATGTGGACGCCGCAGGGCAGACACGGGTCGAAGCTGCGCACCGTGCGCATGATGTCGATGCCCTTGAAGTTCTCCGGAGTGTTCTCCTCGAAGATCGGGGTGTTCTGCACGGCGTCCTCGTACGGCCCGGGGGTGCCGTAGCTGTCGCGGGTGCTGGCGTTCCACGGGGTGGGCGGGTACGGGTGATAGTTGGCGATCTTCCCGTCCCGGATGACCATGTGGTGCGAGAGGACGCCGCGTACCGCCTCGGTGAAGCCGCAGCCGATGGACTCGTCGGGAACCTCGAACTTCTCCCAGGTCTGGGTGCGTCCGGCCCGGACCTCCTCCAGGCCCTTTTCGGCGAAGTGCAGTGCCATGGCGGCCGTGTACGCCTGGAAGTAGGTGCGGGCGCGGTTACGCTCCAGCGCGTTGCTCCACTTGGGGATCTTCCACTCGAAGCGCGCCTCGGGCTTGGTCATGCTGCGCGGCAGGTCGATGACGACGCTCTGGCCGGTGGACTTGACGTACGGGGTGTCCACGAGCCCGGACAGCGCGGTGGACCACAGCCGGGCGATCGGGCCGCCGCCGGTGTCCAGCGCCAGGTGCTCCTTGCCGTCGAACCAGCGCGGGGACATCACCCAGCTGTACTTGTCGTTGAAGTCCCGCTTCTGCGGGGCGGGGATGGTGTGCTGGTTCCACGGGTGGCGCGGGTCGACGGGGTTGCCGAGCGGGTCGTGGGTGACGAACAGCTCCTGGCCTTCCCAGTCCTGGTAGTAGGAGCTGCCCAGCAGGATGCGGATGCCGAGGTTGATCTCGGTGAGGTCGTTGGTGACCAGCTTGCCGTCGACGATGATGCCGGGGGTGACGAACATCTTCCGCCCCCAGTCCGTCATGTTGCGATAGGTGAAGTCGCAGTGGTCGGGGTCGTTGAGCGCACCCCAGCAGCCGAGCAGCACCCGCCGCCGGCCGACTTCCTCGTATCCGGGCAGCGCCTCGTAGAAGAAGTCGAACAGGTCGTCGTGGAGCGGGACGACACGCTTCATGAACTCCACGTAGCGCATCAGCCGGCTGAGGTAGTCGGTGAACAGCTGGACGCTGGCGATGGTGCCGACGCCGCCCGGGTAGAGCGTGGAGGGGTGCACATGGCGGCCCTCCATGAGGCAGAACATCTCCCGGGTGTAGCGGCTGACCTGGAGCGCCTCGCGGTAGAACTCGCCTTCGAGGGGGTTGAGGGAGCTCATGATGTCGGCGATGGTGCGGTAGCCGTGGTCGGCCGCATGCGGGGCCTCGGTGCGCTGGGCGAGTTCCCAGACGCCGGGGTTGGTCTCGCGGACCATTTTCTCGCAGTAGTCGACCCCGACCAGGTTCTCCTGGAAGATGTTGTGGTCGAACATGTACTCGGCGGACTCGCCGAGGTTGATGATCCACTCCCCCAGGTGCGGGGGCTTCACCCCGTAGGCCATGTTCTGCGTGTACACCGAGCAGGTGGCGTGGTTGTCACCGCAGATGCCGCAGATCCGGCTGGTGATGAAGTGCGCGTCACGCGGGTCCTTGCCCCGCATGAAGACGCTGTAGCCGCGGAAGACCGAGGAGGTGCTGTAGCACTCCGCCACCCGCTTCTGCTTGAAGTCGATCTTCGTGTGGATACCGAGGCTGCCCACGATCCGGGTGATCGGATCCCAGGACATCTCCGTCAGACCGCTGCCGTCACCGGCCGCCTTTGTCTTCGGTGCCATCGTGAGTGCCGTGCCCTTCTTTTGCGCGCGGAGGTGAGGTCGGACGGAGGTCCGGAGGTACCGGACGGCTACGGGCGAGGTGCGCTCACCACGGTTTCCGGTAGCCGGTGGTCAATTGGTCGCCACGGTGGCGCCACTTGGGCTCGTGGTCGACGGTTTTGGCGGTGATGTCCCGCAGCCGGCGGATGACGCTGCCGTACGCGGCGCTCGCGGTGCTGGAGAGCTTGCCGCCGGGCGGCTCGTCCATGAACGGCATGAACTTGTCGGGGAAGCCGGGCATGGTGCAGGCGATACAGATACCGCCGACGTTCGGGCAGCCACCGATGCCGTCCATCCAGCCCCGCTTGGGCACGTTGCATTTGACCACGGGACCCCAGCATCCGAGCTTCACCAGGCACTTGGGCGAGTCGTACGTGGTGGCGAACTGGCCCTGTTCGTAGTAGCCGGCCCGGTCGCAGCCCTCGTGCACGGTCGCCCCGAAGAGCCAGGTGGGACGCAGTTGGTCGTCCAGCGGGATCATCGGGGCCGAGCCCACCGCCTGGTAGAGCAGATAGACCAGCGTCTCCGAGAAGTTGTCCGGCTGGATCGGGCAGCCGGGCACACACACGATCGGGATCCCGGCCTTGGACGTCCAGTCCCAGCCCAGGTAGTCGGGCACGCCCATGGCTCCGGTCGGGTTGCCCGCCATCGCATGGATACCGCCGTAGGTGGCGCAGGTGCCGATCGCGACGACCGCCAGTGCATTGGGCGCGAGGCGGTCGATCCACTCACTGGTGGTGATCGGCTGGCCGGTCTCGGGGTCGTCACCGAAACCGCACCAGTAGCCTTCCGGCTTGATGGACTCGTTGGGGATGGACCCCTCGATGACCAGCACGAACGGGTCGATTTCACCGCGTTCGCCCTTGAAGAACCACTCGATGAAATTGTCCGCGCCCTGGACCGGGCCGCATTCGAAATCGATCAGTGGCCAGTGGACGGCGACCTTGGGCAACCCCGGCAGCACACTGAGCGCGATCTCCTCAATGCTCGGCTGGGTCGCGGCGGTCAGCGACACGGAGTCGCCATCGCAACTCAGGCCGGCGTTGATCCAGAGGATGTGGATCGGGGACTCGTCCTCAGCGGACGGCTTTCCGTTCGCAGCGGCCTGGGCGGCCACGCTCGAAGCTGCAGACATGGGGATGTCTCCTAGGCAGATATGCAACGAAAGTGCTCAATTCAAGACTTCCATCCACCTTGGTAACACCGATCCGAAGCCGCGGGGCGGTCACAAGGGGCCGTTGCGGTGACACACCCACCCGAGTGCTCGGTCCGACCCGGGGGGACACCGCCCCGCCGGACAACGCCGGAAGCCGGGCGACCACCTTCGCGGTCGCCCGGCTCCCGGGTCGTCGTACGGCGGGTCAGCCCAGGGAACCGGACTCCAGCGCCGTCACACCGAACCGTCCACCGCACACCCGCAGCCCTGCGCTGCCGGTGGTCATCGACTCCTTGGAGCCGGGCGGGTAGGCGAAGACGATCTGCGAGTGGTCCCAGCACGGGGTGTCCGAGACGCCGTCGTTGAGGGTGTGCAGCAGGGCGTGTGCGCTCTGCCCCGGCTGCAGCCGGACGACGCCGCCGGAGCCGCCCTCGCGAGTGGCGGGCTTGCCGACGGCCGAGCCGTCCCGCTTGATCAGCGACACCCCGGGGAAGCCGCGCAGCGAGCAGGCCTTCTTGCCCTTGTTCGTGAAGACGAGGGGGTAGCGGATGTTGCCCGCACCGATGTCGGAGGCGCCCAGGCGCAGCGACATATTGGCGGCGGTGCAGCGGTCCGAGGCCGTCATGCCGGAGGCCTGGGACTGTGCGGCGCTGGAGGCCTTGCCCGTCGGCTTGGCGCCTGGGGGTGTCGCCTTCGCCGACGCCGACGGCCGCTGACCGTGGGCGGAGGACTGCGGCTGCACGCCGGACGGCTGTGCACGGCCGCCGGACGACTGCGAGCCGCTACCGCTCTCCGTGTCGTGGGAGGTGACGGGTGCGGCGGCCGACGAGGGGCGCGATGCGGCGTCGGGCCCGCCCTGGCAGGCGGTGAGCCCGAGCGCGGCGACGGCGATCAGCGATCCCGCGGCGACACGACGGCCGCGGCCGAGTGTCTTGATGGTGAGCCACATAAGTGTCCCCCTCGTCTGGTAGGTGCGAGCTCTCGTCGTGGGTGTGTACGGTCCGTCCGGTGCTCCTGCCAGCGTGGCCGTGGGCACTGCCGGTCCGCTAACGAGGCACTAACACACCACTAACGAGCCGGGGCGCTCGGCACGCCGGTAACCCCAGCAATCGGTGTGACCAGCCAGTATGCGGGGTGTGCCGCCCAGAATCGCAGAGAATTCCCGAGTTGCGGATGTGCCACCGCCAGGTTCGGCCGTTCCGTCGATCGAGATCACCGGCCTCACCTGCCCCGGCGGTCCCACCGGCCCCGGTGACCCTGCCGGTCGCCGGACCCGCTACGCCCCGTGTCCCTGGTAGGCGCCGACGTTCGGCGGGTCGGGAACCGGATGGCGGTAGAAGTCACGGTCGCCCCCGCCCGGGACGGCGACGCCCGCGCCCAGCGCCGGGGAGCCGGTCCGCAGCCGCACGTCGCCGGGGGCGGCGAAACGCGGATCGCCGTGCACCGCGCCGGCGTCGCCACCGGGAATCCCTGAAATGCGGGCGTAGAGGTTGGGGTCGTAGGTGTTGTGCGGATCGGCGAGCGGAGAGAGCGCCGCGGCACCGGCGAAAATGTTGTTGGCTTTGCCAGGCCGGGGCGGGC
This sequence comes from Streptomyces sp. NPDC054786, assembly GCF_053611685.1. NCBI lineage: Bacteria > Bacillati > Actinomycetota > Actinomycetes > Kitasatosporales > Streptomycetaceae > Streptomyces > Streptomyces sp. NPDC054786. The sequence goes on from NZ_JBSHAW010000048.1 coordinate 56,949, forward strand.
CGGGGGGCGCGGCGATTCGGGCGGCGCGCCTGTTCGCTGCGTACCCGCTCGGTCATCCGCGGGCCGGTGAGCTGGATCAGCCGGCCGCACCGGGGCCGTCAGGACGGAGTGTCCTGGCTCGCGCCCCAGCACGTGGCGCTTCCGACAGGGCACCGGTGGCGGGGGGGCGGGCCGCCGGATGCAGCGATTACCGCTGAGCCCCTGCATTCGACAGGATGGGAGGCATGACCGAGATCCGCACCCCCCGCCTCATCCTCCGCCGCTGGACCGACGACGACCTCGCCCCCATGGCGGACATCAATGCGGACCCGACCGTCATGCGCTGGATCGGCGACGGCTCCGTTCTCGGCCTGGAGCAAACCGCCGAGGAGATCGAACGCTGGGAGGAGGAGTGGGACGACGAGGGCTTCGGCCTCTTCGCCGTCGAGCTGCTCGCCTCGGGCGAACTGGCCGGATGCGCCGGTCTGTCCGTGCCCGAGTCCCTGCCGGAGGCACGGCACGAAGTGGCGATCAGCTGGCGCTTCGGCCGCCAGTACTGGGGCCAGGGGTACGCGTCCGAAGCCGCCCAGGCCGTGCTGGAGTTCGCCCTCCAGGACCGCGGCCTCGACCGTGTCATCGCCATCAACCGCCTGGGCCACGAGGCTTCGGACAACGTCCTGCGCAAGCTCGGCATGGCCTTCGAGCGGGAGGCGACGCATCCGGAGTACGGCCATGCGCTGACGGTGCACAGCATTGATCTCACGGAGTATCAAGGCTGAGGGGACTCGTAGCGGACGGGGTGGCGGTCCGCCGTTCGGCGCGTGAACGCGTCGGCCGCAAGGGATGACGGCACGCCTCGGGTGGGGATGAGGGTGGCGGGGCCGAGGTGCGCCACGATCAGCCAGGGCACGGCCGATGAGTTTGGACCTCGGCCCGGGCCGCGGAGCCGCTCCCATCCCGCATCCGTCGGATCGCCGTGCACCGTGCCCGCGTCAACGCTCCGGCCACAGGGCGGTCACATGATCGCCCGGACACGTCCGAGGTGCACGTACACACCTACGCCTGCGCCCGCGCCTGCGTCAGCGAGCGGACACCGGCGGCTGGGCGAGGTCCAGGTCGAGGCTCTCGTGGGCGCCGTCGGCGAGGGATATCGGGACGGCGTGGGGCGGGTAGCCGGCTGCCGTGAGGGTGTAGTGATGGCCACTCAGGTCGGAGAAGGCAAAGACCCCGTCCGGTCCGGTGACGGTGTGCCCGGAGACCGTGCCGTCCTCGACGAGAGTCACGGCGGCATCGGCGAGCGGCCGGCCGTGCGGGCCCCGTATCGTTCCGCGGACGGTTGCGGTCGGCTGCAGGCGGATGTCCTGTCGTTCCGGCTCGCCGCCGGACAGTTCCAGCGCGCGGGCCTGCGGCTGGTGCCCGGGGGCGCTGAGCACCAGGGTGTACAGGCCGGGCGGCAGAGGGGCGACGTCCCAACTCCCGTCGGCGCCGGAGGTGGTACGGGTCACCACTTCGCCACCGGCATCGGTGAGGACGATGCTCCCGCCGGACAGCGGGGCGCCTTCCGGGCCCCCGAGCAGAACGCCGCCCAGGCGGCCGGTGCCCGCGAGTATCAGATCGACCTGGGCCGAGGCGCCCTCGCCGCGGTAGAGGGCAGAGGCGGCGTACGGGGCGTGACCGGGCGCGGCGCCCGTAAGGACGTAGGTGCCCGCCGCGGGGGCGGCGAGCGCATAGCGTCCGCCCGCACCGGCCGTGGTGACGCCGGCCTGGCGGCCCTGCCGGTCGATCAGGGTGATGCTCGCGCCCGGGACCGGGGTACCGAAGGTGTCCAGGACGCGGCCGACGAAGCCGGAGCGGACCTCGGCCGGATCGCTCACGGTCGTCTCGGCGGGGGCGGAAGGTACGCGGACGGCTTGCGGTGCGACGGCCGGCCGGGCCCAGGACGGCGCAGGCTTCACGAACCGGGCCGCCGGGTCGGCGGGTTGGACCGCACCCTCGGCCCCGGCGTCCGCATCGAGCGCCTCCTCGGCACCACCGTCCGTGCTCTGCGCGACCAGGGTCGGACGGGATGCCGTGCGCTGCGAGGGCAGGAAGGATGCCAGGGCGACACCGACGAGGACGGCGGCCGTGGCGATCAGGAAGGAGACCCGGACACCTGCCATCGTGGGCACCGTGACCGGTCCCACGCGCTGGGACATATGGGCCAGCACCATGCCGATCACGGCGCTGGACACCGAGGTGCCGATCGAGCGCATCAGGGTGTTCAGACCGTTGGCCGCACCGGTCTCGGACGGGTCGACGGCACCGATGATCAGCGCGGGCAGCGAGGAGTACGCCAGGCCGATGCCGGCGCCGACGACCACCGCGATGATGACGGTCTGCCAGGGGGCGTTCATCAGGCCGATGCCCGCGCCGTAGCCGATCGCGATGACCAGCATGCCGAGCAGCAGGGAGACCTTGGGGCCGCGACGAGCGGCGATCCGCGCGTACAGCGGGGCGACGAACATCATCGTCAGGCCCAGCGGCGCCACGCACAGGCCGGCCACCACCATGGACCGGCCGAGGCCGTAGCCGGTCGATTCGGGCAGCTGCAGCAGCTGCGGCAGCACCAGGGAGATCGCGTAGAAGGCCACACCGACGGTGATCGAAGCGAGGTTGGTCAGCAGTACCTCGCGGCGGGCGGTGGTCCGCAGATCAACCAGGGGGTGGGACATGCGCAGCTCCATCACGCCCCACAGCACCAGGATCAGGGCCGCGACGCCGAACAGACCGAGGGTGGTGGGCGAGCCCCAGCCCCAGTCGCTGCCCTTGGTGATGGGCAGCAGCAGGGCGACCAGCCCCGCCGACAGCCCGAGGGCGCCCGCCACGTCGAAGCGTCCCTGGGCGCGTACCGCGCTCTCCGGGACGACGAGGAAGGTGAGCAGCATCGACAGCACACCGAGACCGGCGGCGCCGAAGAACAGGGCGTGCCAGTCGGCGTGTTGGGCGACCAGGGCCGCGGCCGGCAGTGCGAGTCCGCCGCCGACACCGATCGATGAGCTCATCAGGCCCATGGCGGAGCCGAGCCGTTCGCGCGGCAGCTCGTCGCGCATGATGCCGATGCCGAGCGGAATGGCGCCCATGGCGAAGCCCTGCAGTGCCCGGCCGACGATCATGGTGAGCAGGTCGCTGGTGAATCCGCAGATCAGCGAGCCGACGACCATGACCGCGAGGCTGGTCAGCAGCATCCGCCGCTTGCCGTAGAGGTCGCCGAGGCGTCCCATGATGGGCGTCGAGACGGCACCCGCGAGGAGGGTGGCCGTCATCACCCACGTGGCATTGCTGGGTGCCGTGTTGAGCAACACCGGCAGGTCCTTGATGACCGGCACCAGCAGCGTCTGCATCACCGCGACGACGATGCCGGAGAAGGCGAGAACCGGGACGATGCCACCGCGGGCTCTGCGGTGCCCGCCCACGGCCGGGTCGGGCACCGGGGGCGCGGCAGCGGCGGTCGCCGCCCTTCCGGGGAGCTGGTCCGTCGTCGTCTGGGTCATGCGTGCGGCCTCCAGGGCGGCAGAGGTGGGCGTCGGTGGGCGTCGAGGGTGAGCGTGTGTCGTGAGGGGTGGCGGAGCAGGGGCGAGCAGCAGGCGTTCAAAGGGTGGGGCGTCACCCGGGCATGGGCACGATCAGGCCGTTGATACGTGCATGCCGAACGTTTTATCCCGGGGCTCTATTCCGGCGCACCGGCCGACATCTCATACCGGCGGTCGTGATCTGCCTCACGCCGCCCTGCTCCTGGCTCCCCTTCGCCCCGTTCATCGGGCCTCCCCCGGCCTCGCCTTCGACGCGGAATCCGCTGAACCCGCCGAATCCAGTGAACAGCACGCCACTGACAATCCCGTCCGGGAACGACCGCCGCGCACCGTTGCCACCGCTCACGGCGTATCGCTCACCACTGCCCCCGTCAACAGCGAGCGGCGCCGCGGGCCCACCGCGGCGCCTCTCGGGAGGCATGCACACACCACCGGCCTGGACGCGCTCACCTCAACAGAGAACACCGTCTGCGCGGTATGTTCTTGCCTCCTGAACGCAGCGAATAATCCGGCTTGCCCGGCCCCGGCCGCCCGAGCCCCTCCGGCTCGGCCCGGCCGGTTCGGTCAACTCGCCGCGACATCGGCCCCTGCGTCCGCCAGAGCCTTTCCCTGCAGTGCGGCATCGAGCTCCGCGCCGCGTTCCGGATCAAGCTTGAGCTTGGCGAGCACGGCGGGCACCGCGATGCTGGGGAGGGTGTGCTCGAAAAAGATGGTCAGCCGGTGACTGAGGTCGGCCTGGTTGGTCAGGGCGTTCGACATCAGCTGCAGACCGGCGAACGCTCCGACGAAGAGCTCGGCGGTCTCGGTCACGACGACACTCTCCAGGACCTCGCCGCGATCCCTCGCCTGATGCAGCAACTTCTCGACGAATCGGGTCCAGGCAATCATCGACTGCTTGCGGTCAAGGTGGTTGGAGCCCTGCTCCACCGCAAGCCGGGCCGCCCCGCGCTGAATCGGGTCACTGCGCAGGCGGTACGCCAGCACCTGCCCCGCGTCGACGAACTCCTGCAACTTGATCTTCTGCGGCTGCACGGCGATGTCCAGCACATGCTCATCGAGCACCGCCAGCGCGAGCTGTTCCTTGGAGGCGAAGTGGAAATACAAGGCACCCTTCGTGACGCCGGCGCGCTCGAGGACCTCGGCGATGGTCGCGCGGTCGTAGCCGAGGTCGTCAAAAACGGAGGCGGCTGCTTCCAAGATCAGTCGCCGGGTCCGGATCGCGCGGTCCTGTTGTGCCACAGGACGCCTCCTGTCTCTCGTGTTTTCCATTCCGCATCAGTTAGCTACCGCTCAAGTCGCCTCGGGGCCAGCTACTTACTCCAATTCGCCGCCCGGCATTGAAAATAAAACCGGATGGTACGTATCTTAACAGCGATGTACCTCATCCCGTAGAGACGCCTGGGGGCACTCATGAGCGACACGATGCAGGTCAGCGGCACGGTTCAACCCAGGACTCCACACCAGACGCAGTCGAATCGGAACCAGCGCACCGCCACCGGGCATCACGGCGATGCCGGCGTCCCTCAGGAGTTCGTGCACCGCCCCTTCGTCGACGACATTCTGGTCACCTCATGGCGCCGACTGGACGACTCCCGTTTCTCGCTGACCGCCCGGTGGCCGCACGATCACGGGTACTTCACTCCGGTGCACGGCCACCACCATCTCATTCTCACCGGCGAGACCATTCGCCAGGCAGGGCTGCTCCTGTGCCACACCGAGCTCGGCGTACCGGTCGGCCACCACTTCATCCTCGGCGACCTGGTGTACACAACCCACCCCGAGCAGCTGGCCGTTGGCAGCGGGCCCACCCGGCTGACGGTCGACGTCACCTGCAGCAGGATGCGCTTGCGGGCCGGCACGCTGGCCGGCGGCCACTTCAACATGACCATCCGCAAGGCGGGCCGGATCGTCGCAACGGGCTATTCCGACGTCACCGTCACGTCCCCTGCCGTTTACCGCCGGATCCGCGGCGAGCGGCTGGCCGCACGCCGTACCCTGGGCCCGCTCCCCTCACCCGTCCCGCACCAACTGACCGGAAGCGCCAAGGACAGCGATGTCCTGCTCTCCCCCACCGACCGGGCCGATCGGTGGCAACTGCGCATCGCGCCCGGCCATGCCGCGATGGTGAATCCGGCGAACGATCACATTCCAGGAATGCTGTTGCTCGACGCCGCACAGCAGGCCGCCCGAGCGCTGACCGCGCCCCAAGTCTTCGTGCCGTACGCCTTCGGCACCGAATTCCACCGCTATGCCGAACACGGCGTTCCCTGCACTATCGTGGCCCAGCACGTCCCGTCCGCGCTCCCCTCCACCACAACGGTCCAGGTCACCGGCTCCCAGGAGGGCGAGCCGGTGTTCGTCTCCACCCTGACCGCACTGGACGCCCGTCGCTGAGCGCGCGGCTGAGGAGCAACGCACTTCTCGATGGGCCCTCCACCTGACAAGCCACCGGACCGCGCGACATGAGCACGGAGTGAGCGGCAGCGGCTCTTGAGGCATGGGCAACGGGCCTCCCGGCCGCCCCACCGTACAGCGATCGACAGTAACCGGCGGCAGCACGCCCCCTCCCTCCCGCAAGCAACCGAAAGGCAAGAAGACGAGCATGGGCGACCTCAACGGAAAGACCGCACTGGTGACGGGATCCAGCCGCGGCATCGGCCGGGGCATCGCCCAGCGCCTCGCCGAGGACGGTGCGCTGATCGCCGTCCACTACGGCAGTAATGACGCCGCGGCCAAGGAAACGGTCGAAAGCATCACGAGCGCGGGCGGCCGGGCCTTCCCCGTCCGCGCCGAACTGGGGTTTCCCGGTGATGCCGAAGCCCTCTTCACTGCCTTCGACACCGAACTCGCCGCCTGCGGTGCGGAACCCGGCCTCGACATCCTCGTCAACAACGCGGCGCTCAACTTCCCCGCGCGCATAGACGCGGTGACCTACGAGGATTTCGACCGCACCATCGCGGTCAACACCAGGGCCCCGCTCTTCGTCATCCAGCACGGCCTGCGCCGGATGCGGGACGGCGGACGCATCATCAACATCTCGTCAGCGGTGACGAGCACCGCGCACCCGCAACAGATGGCCTACAGCATCTCCAAGGGTGCGGTGGACACCCTCACGCTCACCCTCGCCAAGGACCTCGGTGACCGCGGGATCACGGTGAACGCCATCGCCCCCGGCTGGGTCGAGACCGATGTGACCGCGGCGCGAAGGGCGACGCCCGAGGGGCGGGCCGCGCTGGCGGCCTATTCGGTGTTCAACCGGATCGGCCGGCCCTCGGACATCGCTGACGTCGCCGCGTTCCTGGCCTCGGACGACTCCCGTTGGATCACCGGCCAGCGCTTCGATGTCACCGGCGGCTCGATGCTCTGACCGGTCGGGCACAGCCCTGGGCCCGGCGCGCGGCCGCGGCGTCGTCAGGCACCGTCAGGCGTCGTGGAAGACCAGGCCCAGGGAGTGCCGGTGGCCCGAACGGACGGTGCTCACCCCGTGGCGTACGGGACCGGCCGACCAGCCGCGGGCGGAGCGTACGGGGCGATCGCGCGTGGTGAAGATCAGGCCGTGGCCCTGCTGCAGGACGGTGGTGGTACCCCGGGACTGGGCGCGGGGCCGCTGCTCGACGAGCAGGAATTCACCGCCGGTGTAGTCGGTGCCCTGCTCGTCCAGGCCGATGACGACCTGGAGGGGGAAGACCATCTCCCCGAAGATGTCCCGGTGCAGCGCGTTCCAGTCGCCCGCCCCGTAACGCAGCAGGATCTGCGAGGACTTGGCCTGCCCGGCTTCGTGGCACAGGGTGAGCCACTCCCCCAGGGTGTCCGGCCAGGGAGCCGGCCGGCCGAGCTTGTCCGCCCAGTCACGGGCCGTCCGCAGCAAGTACGGGTAGAACGCCTCGCGGAGGGCCTGGACCGGTTCGGGCAGCGGTTCCGCGAAGTAGCGGTACTGGCCCGAGCCGAAGCGGTGCCGTGCCATGTCGACGGTCGAGCGGAAGCGGGAGGTCTCGTCGTACAGTGCGCTGAGGGCGCGGCAGTCGGCCGGGCTGAGCAGTCGTGGGGTCAACGCGCAGCCCAGGGTGTTGAGTTCGTCGGCCAGGGCCGTCCAATCGGCGGACGCTACCCGCTCGGCGAGCGCGGCGGGACGGGCTGGGCGCTTGGTGGTCGTGGTGGTCATGGCGTGCTCCAGTAGGGATTCGGGGCGGGGGCTCACCGGGGGGTCGGGACGGCGCGGGTTCGGCGGGCGTCCGGTACGGAGGGCTCAGCCGGCATCCGGCGCGACACCCTCGATACCGAGGAGTTGCCGCTTGCGTACGGGCCCGCCCGCGTAACCCGACAGGGACCCGTCCGCGGCGATCACACGGTGGCAGGGCCGGACGACGAGCAGCGGGTTCGCGCCGATGGCCGTGCCGACGGCGCGCACCGCTCCCCGCGCCGCGCCGATCCCGGCCGCGATGGCCCCGTACGTGGTCGTGGTGCCGTACGGAACGGCCTCCAGGGCCTTCCACACGCGCTGTTGGAAGTCCGTGCCCCGGGTGGGTGCGTATTCGATGCCGAAGCGGGTCAGCTTCCCGTCGAAGTAGGCACGGAGCTGGTGGGTGATCTCGGCGAAGGCGTCCGGGGCGTACGTCCAGCCGTCCTGGACGGTCGCACCGCCCTTCTGGCCGGGCAGGCTCAGCGAGGCGAGCGCGGTGCCGCCCGGTGCGTTGGCCGATTCCTCGCCCACCAGCAGGAGTTCGCCCAACGGGCTGTCGAGGGTGGTGTAGAGCGTCATGGTCCGGTGCTTTCCGTGGTGGAGGGGCGGGTGCGCGCCGGTTCGGTGGCCGGCACGTTCCAGAAGTGGTGCATGGCGTACGAGCGCCAGGGGTGCCAGCCGTTCGCCTGCGCGGCCAGGCCGGCCGTCGGAGCTCCGGCCCGGCGCATTCCGGCCAGTACGGCCACATCGCCGGCCAGCAGCACATCGGGATCCCCGAGGGCGCGCATCCGGATGTAGCCGGCGGTCCATGGGCCGATACCGCGCAGGCCGAGAAGCGCACGCTCGGCCTCGTCCCGGTCGGCTCCGGCGTCCAGCGTGACCGTGCCGTCGGCGAGCGCGGAACTGAGGGTGCGCAGGGTCGTCCGTCGCGACTCGGGCATACCGAGTTCCGCGAGCGAGGCCCCCGCCAGGTCATCGACGCGGGGGAAGAGGTGGGTGAGCGCACCGGACGGCTGCGGCAGCGGCTCGCCGTACGCGGCGACCAGAGCGCCGCCGAGAGTGCGGCCGGCCGCGACCGAGACCTGCTGGCCGAGCACCGCACGGACCGCGAGCTCGTCCGGGGCGGCAGCGCCCGGGGAACGCAGTCCGGGATGCCGGTCCACCAGCCGTGCCAGGACGGGGTCCGCGCGGAGGCGCTCGGCCACGGCGTACGGATCCGCGTCCAGATCGAAGAGGCGGCGCACCCGCTGTGCGGCGGTGGTGAGATCGCGCAGCTCGGTGAGGCGCAGCCGGCAGTCCAGCCAGCCGTCTCCGGTCGCCTCGTCGACCTCGGCGATTCCGGTGCCGTTCGGCAGCCGCAGGGTGCGCCGGTAGGTGCGGGCGCCGGGCTCGCCGCTGACGTCCTCGATACCGGGGATCGCGCGCCGCTGGAGGTGATCGAAGAGCTGCCGTGCCGCGTACGGGCCACGGAAGGCCAGCCGCAGCGGCAGCACCCCGGGCGTGGCATGCGGCGCCACCGGGCCGAATCGGGACCCCTTTCCGGGGCGGGCGGCACGCAGCTCGCGCGGGGTGAGCGCGTAGATCTCCTTGATGGTGTCGTTGAACTGCCGCACGCTGGCGAAACCGGCCGCGAAGGCGATCTCGGCCGCCTGCAGGCCGGTGGTCTGCAGCAGGACCCGCGCGGTGTGGGCGCGCTGCGCCCGCGCCAGTGCCACGGGGCCGGCACCCAGTTCGGCGTTCAGCTGACGCTGCACCTGCCGGGCGCTGTAGCCGAGCCGGGCCGCCAGCCCGGAGACCCCTTCCCGGTCGACCACACCATCGCTGATCAGCCGCATTGCCCGCCCGACGACATCGGCGCGGCCATTCCACTCCGCGGACCCGGGCACCGCGTCGGGGCGGCAGCGCCGGCAGGCGCGGAAGCCGGATCCCTGGGCGGCCGCGGCGGTCGGGAAGAAGGCGACGTTCCGGCGTCGGGGCGTGGTGGCGGGGCAGCTCGGCCGGCAGTAGATCCCGGTCGTGGACACCGCGAAGAAGAAGGCGCCGTCGAATCTGGCGTCTCTGCTGCGCACCGCCTCGTACCTGCTGTCCTCATGCATCACGGAGTCCACTGTGCAGCAGGTCAGGCGGCGACGCTGGCGGAATTCGGACGCCGCGTTCGGGGCCGGGCGGGCTGATCGAAGGCCAGGTGCGATGTCCGGCGAGGGCGCGCCGGGCCGGACGCGCGTTACGACGCTGCCGCGGCCAGGACCACCAGGATCAGGAGCAGCACGAGTGTCTCCCAGCGCATCGCCCGCCGCAGGACACTCCAGCTCGGGAGGCCCGACGACCGGCCGCTCAGCGATGAGCTGCCGCTGTCGGAACCGTCGTCGCCGTAGCCGGTGTCCCCGCTGTCACTCACGCCGTGCTCCTGCCTCTGCTGCCGCAACTCACGAACCGGCAGCCACAGGGCCACCGTTGGTCAGCGTATGCCGTCGCCCCGTCCGTCGTTGCCTCCGGCATCCCTGCCACTGGTTCCAGCGGCGCGGTCGCCCCGTCAGGCCGGCGGCATCGGCCAGTCGTCCAGCGAGCCGCCCCGCCATTCGACGAGCCGGGGGTCGTCCAGCGCGATGTCCTCGGCCGGGCCGGCGATGCCCGCGCGGCGGAGGAACTCGGCGACATCGCCACGGCCGTGGGCCAGGCCGACGATCTGCCCACGCACGGTCACCCGTCGGCCACCGGAGGGGGTCGGCGGGTGCACGATGACAGGCGGATGCTCGGTCATGCATCCAGCGTGCGCCGGGCTCCGCGCTCGCGCATTTCGACAGCCGCCGTGAGCCTCAATCAATCCTTGACCCCGCAACCATTCACTAGGCTGGCCGGGTGGCAGGGAGCACGGAGCGGGCGGCCGCTCCGCAACGCCATGGAACCGACCTCCGCGACGAGATCATGAGGCCGACCGTGAACAACCCCATGGACTCAGCCGAGTTCTCCCGGAACCCGTACCCGCTGCTCGCCGCCTTGCGCTCGCGCGGCCCCGTGCAGCAGATACGGACGGGCAACGGGCGTACGACATGGGCCGTGACCGGATGGGCGGAAGCCCGGGCGGCGCTGGCGGACCCGCGGCTGTCGAAGGACACCGGCCGCTACTTCGCCGACCGGCCCAGCAACCGCAATCTGGCCCCCGCCGTCAGCCGCACCATGCTCGCCACCGACCCGCCGCGCCACGGCCGGCTGCGGAAGCTGGCGATGACGGCGTTCACTCCGGCGGCCGTCGCACGACTGGAGCCCCGTATCCGCGCGATCGCTGAGGAACTGGCCGACGCGCTGGCCGCGCGCGGGTCGGGGGACCTTGTCGAGGAGTTCGCCGTGCCGCTGCCGATCGCGGTGATCAGCGAGCTGCTGGGGGTGCCGGAGCGGGACCGTGCGGCGGTACGGCACTGGTCCCACGACCTGTTCGCCGCGGCGGCCCCGGACACCGTGGACCGCGCGTCGCACGCCCTCAGCGACTACATGACGCAGCTGATCGCGGACCGGCGCGCGGACCTCGGGGACGACGTCCTCAGCGGTCTGATCGCCGCCCGTGATGAGGAGGACCGGCTGTCCGAGCCCGAACTCCTCTCGCTGGCCGTGCTGTTGGTGGTCGCAGGCCACGAGACGACCACCCACCTCATCGGCAACGGCATGCTGGCCCTGCTCCAGGACGATGCGCTCCGCTCCCGCCTCCGGGACGATCCCGGCCTGCTCCCCGCCGCGGTCGAGGAATTCCTGCGCTACGACGCTCCGATCACCCTCGCGACCTTCCGCTTCGCCACCGAACCGTTCGCACTCGGCGGCGCCCGGATCGGCGCGGGGGATGTGGTTCTGGTGTCCCCCGGAGCCGCCAATCGCGACCCGGCGCAGTTCGTCGCGCCGGACGAGGTACGGCTGGACCGTCACCACCCTGCGGGGCGTCCGGACGGTCCCGGCCATCCGAACTGTCCCCAGGGCCCCCGGCATCCCCGGGAGTCCGAGGGCCGCGATCGCCCGGGGGCAGACCTCTCCTTCGGACACGGCCCGCACCACTGCCTCGGTGCACCGTTGGCCCGCGTCGAGGCCCGGATCGCCTTCGAGGTGTTGCTGACGCGTTTCCCCCACATCCGGGCGGCGGTGGACAGTTGGGAGGCGCTGGACTGGCGGCGCACGCGCCTGACGCACGGTCTGGCAAGTCTCCCGGTGATCCTCGACCGGTGATCAGGGCGTACGCGGCAATCCGCTGAACCGTGCCCGGGGGGCGTATTTCCCGCCTTCGGGCACTCCCGGGCTGATCCCGGGCACCGGCTCAGCTTTCGGTGGGGTGTCCGGAGAGGCGTTCGACGCCGCGGAGGAGGGCGGAGTGGTCGAGGTTGCCGTCGCCCTGGGCGCGGAGGGCGGCG
>NZ_JBSHAW010000049.1:0-29650 GCF_053611685.1 Streptomyces sp. NPDC054786
GACTTGATCGAGCCGAGCCACAACGGCCGGCCCTCCTCGCGCCCTTGTCCGTACGTGGCCAGCAGCGCCCGGGCCTCGATCGGGTCCCCCAACCGCGTACCGGTGCCATGCGCCTCCACCGCGTCCACATCGGAGGTGGACAGCCGTGCCGCTGCCAGCGCCTGGGTGATGACGCGCCGTTGTGCGGGGATGCTGGGGGCGGTCAGCCCGTTGCTGGCGCCGTCCTGGTTGATCGCCGAGCCGCGGACGACCCCGAGCACTCGGTGCCCGTTGCGCTGCGCGTCCGACAGCCGTTCCAGCAGCAGCAGGCCGGCGCCTTCGCTCCAGCCGGTGCCGTCGGCCGCGCCGCCGAAGGACTTGCAGCGGCCGTCCGGGGCCAGGCCCTGCTGGCGGCTGAACTCGACGAAGGTATCGGGGGTGGCCATCACAGTCGCGCCGCCGGCCAGGGCCAGTGAACACTCTCCGGAGCGCAGCGCCTGCGCAGCCATGTGCAGGGCAACCAGCGACGACGAGCACGCCGTGTCCACCGTCACCGACGGACCCTCCAGCCCGTAGGTGTAGGACACCCGGCCGGCCAGGACAGAGCCGGTGTTCGCGTTGGCCGGGTAGTCGTGGTACATCATCCCGGCGAACACGCCCGTGGCGCTGCCCTTGAGCGACGCCGGGTCGATGCCCGCGCGTTCGAAGACCTCCCACGAGACCTCCAGCAGCAGACGCTGCTGCGGGTCGATGAACGGGGCCTCGCGCGGGCTGATGCCGAAGAAGCCCGCGTCGAAGCCGGCGGCGTCGTGGACGAAGCCGCCTTCGAGCGTGCGGGCGGTGCCGGGCCGCTCGCCGTCCGGGTCGTGGAGACGCTCCAGGTCCCAGCCGCGGTCGGCGGGGGGTCCGGAGACGGCATCGACGCCATCGGCCACCAACCGCCACAGGTCCTCCGGGGACCGCACCCCGCCTGGAAAGCGGCAGGCCATGCCCACGATGGCGATGGGCTCGTGCGCCGCCTCGTCGAGGCGGCGGCACTCTGCCTTGAGGCGCTCGTTCTCCTTCAGCGATGCGCGCAGTGCGGCGATGAGCTTCTGATCGGCGTGGTCCGCTGGGGAATTGGTCATCGCTGCTGTCCTGTTCCTGGATCGTGTCGTTGAGTTCGAGGCCGAGCCAGGTATGGACGAAGTCCAGCACCCTGATCGGCGGAGGCGGATTCGAGCCGGTCCTCCACGGAGGCGCTTTCGCCGGCCTCGCCGCCGTGGCCAGTTCCGGGCAGGCCGCCGACCAGCGCACGAAGCCGGACGGCGCCCCCGACGCGGTCGAGTTCCCAGGCGCGCACCTCGGGCAGGGCGTTCTGCAGCGGACGGAGCCGTGCGAGGGCGTAGGCGGGGGCGAACCGTTGCCACCCGATGTCGACGACCAGCACGTGGTGGTCACGGTGCTCAAGTATCCGGCGCAGTGTGGCGGCGCCCTTGCCAGAGAGCGGGCAGGTCACCAGATTCCTTGCCACCGCAACTCCCTATTCAGCCGTGGCCGGGGGCACCTCGCCGAGTTCGGGGAACTGCCCGATCGCCTGTTCCGCGGTCAACTGCGGCCCGCGCGGGCCGCGCTGGACGAGCTCCTGTAGAGCCGGCGCCGCCAGCCCAGCGACCGGGGACATCAGGGTGATGACGCTGAACAGGGCGTTTGCGACCACGGGTTCGCTCAGCGAGGTCGCCGCCATGCGGGCCAGGAACTCCTGTTCCGCGGCGTCCGGCCCGCCGGTTTCCATGCGGTTGGTCCGCACCTCGGGGAAGGCAAGGTCCTGCTCGCTGGCCATCGACCAGGGAGTCTCGACGGCGGCCGCGACCCCTGTCTGAACGGCGGCGGCGAGCCCCGGCTTGAGCCCGCCGGCCCGCTCCAGCTCGGTGCGCAGTGCCAGGGCGGCGAAGGCAGCTACGGACATGCCGTGTGCGTAGACGGGGTTCAGTGCGGCGACCGCGTCGCCGATGACGGCGAAGCCTTCGGGCATCGGCAGCCGCTCGTAGAACCGGCGCCGGTTGACGGTGCCCTTGTAGGGGCGGACCTCGCTGACCGGGCGGGCCCGCTTGAGCAGGTCCGCGATCAGCGGGTGCCGCTGGGCGCGGGCGAAGGCGTCGAATCCGGCCTCGTCCGTGGGCGGCTGCCCGCCGCGGGTGCCGATCATGGTGGCGATCCAGCGGCCTTGCTCGATCGGAAAGAGTGTCGCGCCCGCGCCTGGCCGCCCGGTCCCGGCCTGCGGCTGGATGAGCACGAGCGGGAAGTCCTCGTGAATTCCGGCCGGCGCCTCGTAGAGGCGGGTCGAGTAGGCGAGCCCGGGGTCGACGAACTCCTCCTCGACCCGGGACGCCCCCAGTACCCCGAGCCACTCGTGGGCCTTGGAACGACGGCCGGTGGCGTCGACCACGAAGTCGGCGACGAACACCTCCTCCGTTCCGTCGCCGCGCTGCACCCGGGCTCCCGTCACCCGGTCCGCGTCGCCCGTCAGCCCGACGGTCTTGACCGACTCCAGGACCTGGACGTTCTGGTGCGCGAGCACCTGTTGCCGGACCACATGGTCGGTGAGCTCGCGGCTGCACACAATGACGAAGGCGTCGCCGTGGTGCCGGGGGAACCAGCCTCCGGCCGAGAGAGTCAGGGTGTTCCAGAGCATCTCGCACCGCCGGGCACCGGCCACGCACAGCTTGTCGACGGTGCCGGGCAGCAGCTCGTCCAGGGCGAGCGCGCCGCCGCCCATGAACATGTGGCTGTGATGGCCCTGTGGCAGGCCCCGCCGGGGTGCCGGGACGTCCGGGAACCGGTCGCCCTCCAGGATCGTGACGGTGTCCGCGTGCCGGGCCAGGGCGGCGGCTGCCAACATGCCGGCCATACCGCCGCCGAGCACTAGTGCTTTGGTCATCGGGCTCTCCGCTCGGTCATTCCCAGTGCGGGCGGATGGCGACCACCGGACAGGCATCGGTCGCCCCATGCACCTCGTCCTCGCGGCCCGCGTCGGGGCGGTCCGTGAGCAGGACGATCCGTCCGTCGGCGGCGTCCTGGCTGAAGACGTCTGGGGCGGCGAACAACACACACAGCCTGGTGCCCGTGCACGCCTCCCGGTCCACGCTGATGCGCATCCGGCTCACCATGTCACCGGGCATTCGTACATCCCGTAGATGAGCGTGTCGTCCTTGAAGGACAGCTCCTTGAACGGCACGGCGAGCCGCAGCCCGGGGATGCGCCGGAAGAGGGTGTTGAAGACGATCTCCAGCTCGACCTTGACGAGGCTGGCGCCGAGGCACTGGTGAATGCCTCCGCCGAAGGAGACGTGTCCGTGGGTGTCCCGGTGGATATCGAAGGTGTCGGCGTCCTCGAAGACGGTCTCGTCCCGGTTCGCCGAGCCGTAGAGCAGTACCACGCCCTCGCCCTTGCGGACGGTGACGTCCCCGAGCTGCACATCGGCGGTGGCCACCCGGCCGCTCGCCGAGTCGTTGATGCTGAGGTAGCGCAGCAGTTCGCCGATGGCCTTCGGGGTGAGAGTGGGGTCCTGCTTGATCTCTGCGAACTGCTCGGGGTGCTGGAGCAAGGTCACGGTGCCCAGCGAAATCATGTTGGCTGCCGTGTCGAAGCCGCCGAACAAGAGCATGCGGGCGATGGCGACCATGTCGTGGTGCTCAAGCTGCCCGTCCTCCTTGTTCTTGAGGATGATGCGGCTCAGCAGGTCGTCGGTGGGGTTCTTCTCTTTCTTGGTGACCAGCGCATCGAGGTGGGCCTCCATCTCCAGCTGGATCCGGTCGAGTTCGGCCGCCTTCACGCCGCGGGTCATGGTGCCCTCCGCGTGATCGCGGAAAGCGGTCACGTCCTCGGCGGGCGCCCCCATTAGCTCGGCGAACAGCAGCGTCGGCACCGGCACCGCCAGCTCCTGGACGAGGTCGACCGGGCCGCCCTTTTCCAGCATCCGGTCGACGCACTCGTCCACGATCTCCTGGATGCGGGGCCGCAGGGCCTGCATGCGCTTGACCGTGAACTCGGGTAGCAGCAGTCGGCGGCGCACGGTGTGGTCCGGAGCGTCGAGTGCGAGCAACGGCAGTTCGAGGTTGTCAAGGATCTCCTGGGAGAGCGCGACCTGGAGTGGGTAGCCGGGCTTCCGCCAATCGGAGCTCATGTGCGGGGAACTCAGCACCTGCTTGACGAGGTCGTGGGAGGCAACCGCCCATGCCTCCTGGTCGGAGGTCTCGAGCCGCACCTTGGAGACCGGCTCTTCGGCCCGCAGCCGGGCGTATTCGGGGGTGTGCTGGAACGGGCATTTCTGCGCCAGCGGGAAGGAACGCGGCTCGGTTCCCGCCCGGTCATCGTGGGCAAGGTCCGTCATGTGACAGTTGCTCCCTTCTCGGTCGCGTACCGCACTTGGGTCGAGAACACGGAACTGGAAATTTCGGAGGACTGTGGGAAAGGTCGATCCTGCCTTTTGAAGCTATGCAGTCGGGTCGTTCCGGCACACCCCTAATCAGACCCCTAGACGGGCCTAGAGCCTCGATCCCGAGAATTACGAGAAGGCGGCTGGCGCCCGACGCCACGACGCAGGGCGGTCCAGCACGGCGTGCGGTGTGCAGGAGCGCCGCGACGCACGGGACGGGGGTGATGCTGTGCACGGTGGACCGCAGGTGGGTGCAGCTGTGGCGGATGATCTCGTCGTGGGGCAGCTGCCGTCCGCCTGGTAGCGCGGCCAGCAGGTCGTGGATGGACAGGCCGACGTGTTGGCGATACCAGTTGTGGTCCAGGTCGAGGCCGTGCGGCCGCAGTGCCGCTCGCAGCGCCTGCTCGTGGCTGGGCGTCGTGTCGGCGAGGGTTCCGCCGAAGTCGAGGACCAGGGCCTCGATGCCGCCCAGGTCGGCCCCGGCTCCATGGTTCTACGCCCGGATCTGCTCGGCTGCTTTGTGCTCGTCGACGCTGCCACCGGCGCGGCCGAACCAAGTGGCCCCATGCAACGCCACCGGACCATTCTTGGCCCGTTGTGGCTGGCTTCCACGAGGGAGACGACGTGGGGCCGAGGTGACGCACAGTGAAGAGTGAGCGAGTCGCGGCTCTGGTCTGTCCGCGCTTCCACGTGGCATCGCCAGAAGTCAGCACCGATCCAGCACAACGCCCCCGACCGGACCGGAACGGACGGCAGTGGAAGTCAGCACGGCCTGGCTTGGGCTCGTTCGCGGCGAACGAGCCCAAGCCGTTGACCTGCATGTTTGCCAGCGAGTCAAACGTCTGCTAAGGAACCGCATCCCAGTTCGAGAACATCTGGCTGCGGACCAAGCGGAAGAACGCCGACGGCAAGGTCGTCAGCGGTTCCGGAGGGGTCTGCTACCTCTACTTCCCGGCCAGGCCGGCACCCACTCAGCGCCGGGTACTCGCGGAGCTGGGAGTCCGCTGAGTATGTGCACCGGAAGGTTCCAGGGCGGCGGGCGCCGGTATATCGCGCCATTCGCCCTCTTTCCGATGCTTCAAGGGAGCGTAGAGGGCAACGCACTTACCTGAGGAATTCTTGATACGCACAACCTGCCGCCGGCAACGCAATGTGCCGTCGAAGATGTCCTCTGGAAAAACTCCCAGCGACTCTCCGATAGGCAGTCCGCAGTCCGCAGCACGCCGTGAGCCACACGGCAGGCTGCAGGCGTGGACCAATCTCTTTGGCCAAGGCTGAGATCTGGCCAAATGTTTCGGGGCCTGCCGGGAGCGGCAGATGAACGGAATGATTGCTTCAGGTAATGGCGTGCGTTCCACGAAGGATCGGGGCCCCTTGCGGCGTACGGGGCGGCGAAGCTCGTCGGAGGTCGCGGGAATGGCGGTTCGCCCCTTGCGCGGGGCGGCTCAGGACGGCCGGTGTGGATGTCGGCGCGGGAGTGCGTAATTCCGCTTCGAGGTCTACGCAGGAACGCCTGCGAATCCAGACCGGAACGGCCACTCCGTAAACGCAATGGCCAGAATGTGACTTTGTACTACCTTTGCCGACTGTAAAGATCGTCAGCGTTCATCGCCCGTCGGCCTCTGTCGGCGGGTGTCTGCACGACAACGGGAGGCGTTCCATGAAGAGAGCCGGCAGATTAGCGTCACGGGCAGCTGTGGTGGTCGCGGGGGTTGCCATAGCAGCAGGGTCCACCACAGCCTTCGCGGACATGGACCGGTACACGTCTGGTGCGTATTCGTGGCGTACGGCGGGCGGGTCTCAGGTCGGCCTGCAGGACACCAAGGGAGACGGCAACTCCGTAAAGGCTGAGTACAACCGCAACAGTCCGAGCACTGAGTTGTACACACTGTGGAATCACAGCGGGCAGGGCACCAAGGTGTACAGCAATCAGGGTGGAAGGTGTGGGACATGCGAGTCTGCACCGAAATCGACAAGTGGCCGGACGACTGTTCCAACTGGTGGAGCGACGACCACTAGGTCATCACGGCCCGCTGTGATATTGCGCTGCCCGGGACGCTCTTCGCCCGGGCAGCGCTTTGCTGATTCTCTTCTTCTGAAAGGCAGATGGCGTGTCGGATGCGTTGCCCCTTGAAGTCCGCGAGCTGGGGTACGAGGTCGGGGGCCGACGTCTGCTCGACGGGCTCGAACTTGCCGTGAGTGCAGGCGAGTCCGTCGCTGTCATGGGCCCTTCAGGGTCCGGGAAAAGCACGCTCCTTTCCATCCTTCTGGCGCTCGTTCGCCCTGATGTCGGATCAGTCATGGTCGCTGGACGCGATGTCGTCACCTTGCGAGGCCGCCGCCTGGCAGAGCATCGCAGGAAGCACGTGGGAATGGTCTTCCAATTCGGGGAATTGCTGCCCGAACTCTCTCCGGTGGAGAATGTGGCGTTAGCCGCCCTGCTGGACGGCGCGGACCGCGACCGTGCCTATGGCGACGGCCGTAAACTTCTGGAGGAACTTGGTGTGCCGGTCACCGACACCGCCACCAGTGAGCTGTCCGGCGGTGAGCGCCAACGGGTGGCCGTGGCGCGGGCGCTGATCGGCAGCCCCGCACTGCTCTTGGCGGACGAGCCCACCGGTGCACTTGACGAGGCATCGCGCGACCATGTGGCCGAAACGCTGTTCGCCGTGCCCGCCGCACGTGGGTGCGGGCTGCTCGTCGTCACCCACGACCCCGCTGTGGCGAACCGGGCCGACCGGGTCATGCAGCTGGAACAAGGGGCCCTGGCAGGTGCGCGATGAAGCGTGGTCGGATCGACCACATGCTCCGCATCGGCCGGGCAGCCGGGCGGACCGCCGAAGGCGGCCGAGCCCGGTTCTGGGCGCTGTTGGCCGCCACCGCGGTCGTCGCCGTCATGCTCTGCTCGCTGGTTGCGACCGCTGCGACGTGGGAGGGGCGCGAGCAGCGCGGGGCGGCGCGCGTACCCACCCTTGCGGATCACGGGCACCAGGCCTCGGCTCTGTGGAGCCGGTACTGGGACAGCTATCAAGGGCGCCAGTTCACCGTGGTCGTCATCGCTCCCTTGACCCAGGATGCGCCGTTGCCGCCTGGCGTCGCGCGCTGGCCGGCCCCCGGTGAGGTGGTGTTGTCGCCGGCGCTGGCCAAGGGGCCCGCCAGTGAGGATTTCACCCACCGGTATGGCACCAGCGTCGGTATCGTCTCACCGGAGGGGCTGGGTTCACCGGGCGAACGGCTGGCTTACGTGCGTCCCACCACGGCGATGCTGGGCACAGCACGGATGGAGGGGATCACCGGGTACGGAGGCCCCGGTCCGGTCTTCGGCGACCTGCGGATCGTCGGCCCCCGGTCGTCCATGATGGCCATCATCGGCGTGCTGCTGGGACTTCCGGCTCTGGGGCTGGCGGCAGCGGCGGCCAGGATGGGCGCTGCGGGACGGGATCGTCGCGATGCTCTGCTGCACACTCTCGGTGCCGGCCGGGCGGCGCGCGCCTGGATGGACATCGGGGCCGCGGTCCGGCCCGTTTGTATCGGGGCTGCGCTCGCAGCCCTGTTCACCGTTCCTTTCCTGCTGGTAGATGTCCAACTGCCGTGGATCGACTACACCCTGTACGCCATGGACCTGCGTCGCGTGGGCGTGATTCTGGCGGCTGCCGTGGCCGCCTCAGCGGTGGGGATGCTCGGACTGATCCTCTTGTTGCGTCCTGTCGCCGCGAGTAAAGGGGCATCGACAAGACCTCGTACGGCAGGCAGCGGTCTGCTGCGACTTCTGGCCCTGGGGTCCTGTCCCGCCTTCCTTGCCCTGGCTCTGACGTCGAGGTCCTTCGGTGCGCAACGTTCCGCGGCGGCTTATCTGTTCGCGGTCGTCGGTGTGTGGGTGACGCTTCCCTGGGTGATCGGCTGGGCCGCATCACGTATCAGCGCCCGGGCCTCGAAGTCGCCTCACCACAGTGGCGCCCCGGCGCGCCTGATCGCCGCCCGCACCACTGCGGCCCGACCCGGCATGGTGGTCCGTCTGGTGGCCGCAATGATCATCGCCATCGGCGTCATCGGCCAGACCCAGATCATCACCAGTCTTCTGTTCGCCCGCTCCGGAGACGAGGAACAGCTGAACTCCGCGCAGGGCCGGAGCATGGCGCTCGTGCAAACGTCGGCAACGCGGCTCACCGACGCCTTCACTGCCGCACTTCCCGAAGGGGCGCACACGGTCGCCATCGGCACGGGGAACGTCCAGCCCGACGGTTCCAGCGCCAGCCGTGTCCTCCAAGCGCCGTGCAGCGGGCTCCGTGCCCTACGGCTCCCCTGCCCTCCCGCTGGGCAAGAGGCCAAAGTGGCGTACGGGGAACTCGACAAGCGCCTCAGAGTCTCCGGCTACCAGACTTTCGGTCAGACCCCCGCTGCGGTGCGCACCGGTCCCGTCAGTGCCATCAACCGTGCCGAAGGTCTGCAGGCCGTCGTCTTCACCGACATCGACGAGCCCATGGATATCCCGGCCGTCAAACGCGCCGCCCACCTGTACCTGAGCGTGAAGGCACTCACCGAGCCGGTGGCGGAAGACGGAGCCAAGTCCTTCACCGTCGGCTATCAGTCACGCTGGATTCCCTTCCTCGGCACCATTGGCACGCTCGTTCTGCTCACCGCCATGGCACTCGCCGCCCTCTCGGAATTTCTGCGATTCGCGCAAACGCTGGCCCCACTCACCGTGCTCACCGGACGCAGTCAGGTGTTCCACACGACGGCGTTCTGGTGCCTTGGGGTCCCGCTTCTGGGCGCTGGTGCCGTCGGCGCCTTCGTTCACGTCGTGCTGGTCCAGCCCGTCACCGGAGGAGAAAGCGGAGCAACCCTGTCATGGAGCCTCATCACGGCCGTCCTGACAGCAACGGGCCTCCTGGCCGCAGCTGCAACAGCTGCGGGCGGTTCCACAGCTGCACGACGCGCCCTGGCGTGGCGGCCCCGCGCCGACTGACCGAAACAGCTGCTGGCCACCGACTGCTCGACGACTTCGGCACAGTGCGGGTGGTCTTCGCCATCCTCCTCAAGGTGGGACAGGACATCACGGTGGACTCCCTGTCCGCCTTCGCCCAGATGTCCCTGCTCCAGTCGGTCCGACGCCTGCGGGCGATGAACGCCGCGGTCGAGATCGTCGCCATCCCGCGGTGACGGTTGTTGACAGGGGAGCCGCGTCATGTAGCGGTTCGAGTGGTTTACGGTCCTCGTCCGTGTGAATGCACTGGCTCTGCGTCGCTCGTATGCCAAGTGTGATGCCCGATGAGTACACAAGACATGAGCACTCCAGACGTGAGCAATCCGAGCACGAGGAACACCGTCGCATCAAGCGAGGAGCAACTCGCGTCGGATGCTTCACGCGCCTCGCACCCCTCGCCTCGGTCGCCCGGCGCGCTGCCCTCACGGCGCTCCGTGGTCACGGCGACCGGTGCCTCGGCGCTCGCTGCCGGGCTCACCGCCGTCTCCGTCGAGCCCGCGACCGCGCTGAGCCCTGCCACCGCACCCCCGACAGCGCCGGCCGCGGTGCTGCCCGGCGTCGATCCCAAGGCGTACACCACGGTCGCCCGCGCCATCACCGTCTACGACGAGCACGACAAATCCCTCGTGCCGGCCTACCTGAAGGCCATCGAGAACGGCTTGCCCGCCAGCCGGGCGAAGGCAACGAAACGGGTCCTGATCGTCGGGGCCGGACCGGCCGGCCTGCTCGCCGCCAACCTGCTCAACCGGTCAGGCCACGATGTCGTCGTGATCGAGGCCAACGGCAACCGCGTCGGCGGCCGCATCAAGACGTTCCGCAAGGGCGGCCACGAGAACGGGGAGCAGCCCTTCGCCGACCCCAGACAGTACGCCGAAGCCGGGGCCATGCGGCTGCCCGGCAGCCACCCGCTCCTCATGGCACTGATCAAGAAGCTCGACCTCGCGCTCCAGGAGTTTTACCTGGTGGACGTGGAGGTCGACAACCCGACGAAGCAGGCCAACCGCACCTGGATCCAAGTCAATAGCATCCACCTGCGCCGTGCCGACTACGAGAAGAACCCCCAGAAGATCAACGACACCTTCGGTGTCACGGGCCCCAACCGCACGAAGACCGCCGCTGCCATCCTCGCGCACGCCCTCGAACCCGCACACCGGCTCATCCGGGGCAAGGAGGGGACGGCCCTCGTCAACGGATGGGTCAAGATTCTCAAGAAGTACGGCCACTGGTCCATGTACCGGTATCTCACGGAAGTCGCCAGGCTCGACACCAGGACCATCGACCTCATCGGCACCATCCAGAACCTGACCTCCCGACTGCACCTCTCCTTCACGCACAGCTTCCTGTCCGCCGCGCTGATCGACCCCAAGACCAGGTTCTGGGAGATCAAGGGCGGCACCGCACTGCTCGCCGACGCGCTGTACGCGCCGGTGAAGGGGAAGGTAAGGCTCGACAGGCGCGCCTTACGCATCGAACGCAACGGCGGCAAGGTCAGGGTGCACACCGTTTCCGAGGACTGCCAGACCGGCGAGGGGGGTGTCACGGAGGTCTTCGAGGGTGATGAGGCAATCATCACCGTCCCCTTCTCCGGACTGCGCCACGTGACCTTCGACCCTCCGCTCGCCTACGGCAAGCGCCGGGCCATCACGGAACTGCACTACGACGCCGCGACCAAGGTGCTGCTGGAGTTCTCCCACCGTTGGTGGGAGTTCACCGAGGCGCAGTGGAAGGAGGCGCTGAACTCCATCGAGGACAAGCTCTACGAAAAGTACAAGGCGGGCGGGGTCAAGCACGGCAGGTACCTCGGCGCGCACAAGTCCGTGAAGGACCTGGGGGTGACGATCCCCGACGAACTCAAGAAGTGCTTCGCCGTCTTCCGGCCCGTCATGAGCGGCGAACCGGATGCCGCTCATGTCCGTGGCGGCGGCACCGTGAGCGACAACGCCAACCGCTTCATGTACTTCGAGCACGCGCACCCTCTGGAGGGCAGCGACGGAGGCATCATGCTCGCCTCCTACAGTTGGTCCGACGACGCCCTCAAATGGGACGCCTTCGCCGACGAGGAGCGGTATCTGCGCGCGCTCGCCGGAGTGCAGGCCGTCTTCGGCCGCCGGTGCGAAGTCTTCTTCACCAACAAGTGCCGGACCCAGTCGTGGATGCGCGACCACTACGCCTATGGTGAGGCTTCCGTGCTCTTCCCCGGCCAGCACACGGAACTGTTCCCCGACGTCCCCGTGTCCGAAGGGCCGCTGCATTTCGCGGGGGACCACACGTCCATCAAGCCCGCCTGGATCGAAGGCGCCCTCGAATCCGCCGTCCGGACGGCGTTGAAGGTCCACACGGGCTGACAGGGGGATGGGGCGCCCCGGTCCGGCGCCCCACTCGCCAGGACACCGAACCGGGGCCCCGTCCGCTCAGCGCCCCCGTCGAGCACAGCACCCATCGGTGCCGTCGAGCGTGAGGTGGCCGTACCGGTCCACCGTGTTTTACCCGACTCCACCGTCCTGTTGCCGCACACGAGGCGGCGGCAAAAACGGCCATCCGATCTCCCACAACCCCTCCGGAACGATCCATCCCCAACGCCTTGAAGAACAAGCTCAGGGCCAAAGCCGATCCAGGCTGAGACGGATGGTGTGGTAGCCGTCAGGGCCGCTGACGGTGAGATGTCCACTCGATGTGAGGGATAGCGCATGACAGCGGTAGAGCAGGGGCACGGTCCTGACTGTCCCGCTCCTCAGATGCCAGATGTGAGCTTCGCCGTCGTTCCACGCGGCGGCGAGCACCGGGCCGACGGGGGTATCGGCTGCGGCCAAAGCTGTGGCAATTGCGGGCCGTTGGTCGACGGGGGCTTCCATCGGTTCCTGGCTCGTCTCACACATCCGGATGGACCCGTCGAAGGCGGCACTGAACACCAGGGTGGGGCCGTCGTCGTCGAGTTGCAGACAGGTGACCGCTGTGACCGGAACGGTGTGAAGGCGGTAGCTCCGGGGTGTGGGCGAGTAGGCAGTCAGGGACCAGAGATGAACGGCTCCGCCGGTGTCCCCGACTGATATCAGGGGCGATTGGGAACAGGAGCCGAGAGTGGTGGGCCGTACGCCGTCCGCGGACAGGAGCGCCTGGGTGTGGTGGGCAGCGATGTGCCCGAGCAACGTGGCGGCTGCCCCTTCCTCCTCGGACGTGACAGCGTGGGGGACTCCGTCATCGTCGAGAACCAGTAGTGCGTCAAGACCGGTCCCCACGATGCCCGCGGGGCGAACCGGCAACGACGACGGCATCCCCGTGCGCTGCCCGGTTTTGAGGTCGTGAAGGCGCAGTCGGCCCAGCGGGTCGGAGACCAATAGCTGGTCTTCGTCTCCTGAGAGCCGGCAATGTGCGACGACTGGTGTGTTGTGCCGTGCCCAGGTGGCCCTCCAGTGGTGCTGTTCGGCAAGGGGCTGGAGGTATGCGGCGAGACGGTCGTTGTCACCGAGGGCAGCAGCGTGCAGGAGAGCAGCCCGCTCGATGTGACTGTGCTCGGTCGCGGTGAGCTGCGGCGCCGCCCGGCGCCAGATGTGGCGCGCCCCGCCGGGAAGCGTGAGGCGTTCGTCGTCCATCGCGGCGGTGATGGCGCGAGCTGACCCGTAGACGAGGAAGCCTGGGTCGGCCAGCAGACGCTGGACCTCGGCAGTCGGCCGGCCTCCGGCCTCATGCAGCGCCTGGTCGAGCACGTGCCGGCGGATGTCGCCCGGTGCCTGCGCCCAGTCAGGTCGGCCGGCGGCCGTGTGCGGTACGGCCGCGATGAGATCGGCAAAAGAGGTGGTCGCGGCGCCGGCCGGCTCGTGAGCGCCGTCGGGGTGCACCTCGATGACCTCGGCAGACTGATCAGCGAGCAGTCCCGAGTCCCCGACCTCGATCACGGCCCGGACGTGAGGAAGCGCGAGGAGAGGCCCGAGCACCGCAGTGACGAGCGTCGCCGGATCGGCCTGAGCCAGGTCGGCCGCCCCGCGTCCGGCCCGGTGCAGATCGGGAACGAGAAGCAG
This sequence comes from Streptomyces sp. NPDC054786, assembly GCF_053611685.1. Classification (NCBI taxonomy): domain Bacteria; kingdom Bacillati; phylum Actinomycetota; class Actinomycetes; order Kitasatosporales; family Streptomycetaceae; genus Streptomyces; species Streptomyces sp. NPDC054786. The sequence goes on from NZ_JBSHAW010000049.1 coordinate 13,397, forward strand.
CGTCGGCCGCTGGTCGGTGGCGACCTGGTTCAGCAGGCGGTCCAGGGGAAGTGGCCCGTAGCCCAGCTGGCGGCCGAGATCCCAGGCGAAAGTGTCCGCGGTCAGCCCTTCGGCGGGGACAGTGGCGTGGACCGTCGTACGGGGGTGGCCGGCCGCGGCTGCTCCCGCCAGAAACCACGCCAACAGACGGCTCTTGCCGCTGCCTTGCTCGCCGCGCGCCAGGCACAACCGCGGCCGGTCTCCGTTCACATCGACGGCCCAGTCGAACAGCTGCTGCCTGCCGGACACCCCTTCGACGTGCGGCCAGGCGGCGATGTCCGGTTCTGGAATGACGGTGGCCACAGTTCCCCCTCTACCCCTCTACTCCTGCCGGTGGCACTACTGCGACGGCTGCTCAGCGGCTGCCTCACGCAGCTGCTGGATGCCCTCGGCCCGTGAGGCAGCGGTCTCTCCGTACGGGAAGTTGTGCGTGAGCTGCGCTTCGGGGAACACCTCGCCAAGCCACAACGAGCAGTAGTGGCCGGGCATGAAGCACGCCTCCAAGTCCGTGTGGATCCGAAGCACCTGCTCGGGTTGAACACCGGCCAGCCGAAGCTGCTGCCACAGCTTTTCCTCCGGGTGGATCCCGATTCCGCCGGACCCCGTGAGGATCTGCTTCTCACCTTGCGCGTTGACGACCTCGAAGGCCGTGAACCACTCGGTGCTCGCCGTATCCCTGATGTCGTCGAGGACGAGAGGCCACCAGTATTCCCGCTCGGCGAAGGCGCCCGGGTCGATCGCCCACAGCCGCTGTTCCAACTGCTCGAACGCGGTCTTTGCGGTGTGCGGGCCGTCGGCGGTGAGGATCGCGCCCAGAGCCTGGTCCAGTGCCCCAAGGGACTGTGCGAAAGCCTCCGGAGTCGAATTGACCGGACGTACCGCCTCGTCCAGGCCCAGCAGCACAGCGTGCACGGCCCCGTCGTGGTCGGCGCAGATCTCGAACCCGAGGTCCGACCCGAGCCGTGCCCACGTCAGGCAGCTCTCGTCCATCACCCTGCGCCCGACGGAGTCGGCGTACTCGTGCAACTGCACGGGCTCGTCGTGGGCCGTGGAGAAGTACGGTCCCACCTGGAGAGGAACAGTGATCTGTGCAAGCCGCTGAACGCTCGGACGTGCACTGCCGGCGTCACTGTCGGAATCGGGCCTGAAGTGCCGAAGGGCGTCTTCGGGATATGTCATGGGTGAATCCGCCTAACCAACCGACTCGTGAACGTCCCAGAGCACATGGTCCCATGCGGGCAGGGGAGGGGCGTCCTCGGCATCCCAGTCGAAATTCTCCGACCATGCGGGTTCCACGCCTTCGAAAGGAAGCGGGTCGACGCGAATCATCCGCTCCCTGAGGGATACCGCCACGCCTTCCGAGTCGGTGATCTCATCCGACACCGAGAAGTCGAAGTTGGGACGCTCCGACTGCAGCAGGTAGAGGAAGTAGACGAACGAGTCGAGGCTCTGGTTGAGCGGACGAGCCCGGTATTCGCCGTCCGGCAGGGAGTACACCATTCCGGACACGGGGTCCAAGACCACGCCGTCCTCGTAGATCCCTCCGATCACCAACCAGTTCTCCCAGCCCTCCGGCATGTCCTGGTACTGGGAGAAATAGGGCAGTTCCGCGCAGCGGGCGAAACTGCCGACCGGCTCCTCGTCGGTGAGTCGCCCGTCGACGAAGAAGAAAGAGCTCCGGTCGTCCGGGAGTCCGGTACTGGTCAGAATCGACCGGGCTTTCTCGTCCAACTCGTCCGGCAGGTTAGCTTCCTGCAGTGTCACGAGCTCTTCCGAAGGGAATACCGACTCCATCATCGTGCGGTTGATGAGCTGTGGCATACATTGTCCTGTCGCGCGTTCGTCATTAATGCTCGCCATCCTATCGGGAGCGGCATTTTGGAGTCAATCGTCACTTCTTTTTTGACTTGAGCCCGTTAAGGTATTGCTCCATCTGGTCATTGCCGCGTTTCTTGGAATCCTCGGTACCGCCGTACTCGACGCTATGCGAAACCTGCACTCCGTCAGGCAGATGCTTCGACATCCAGGCACTACAGTCCACCGAGCCCTTCCCGGAAGTACATGGCTCGCGTTCTGTGTAGAGTTCTCTCATCCCATGCGTCGTCCCGGCGTCGAGGAAAGGAATTCCGACCTGACGCTCTGAATGAGCTCCCGGCCACTTACTGCGCCCGACAAGAACGAATTCGTCGTCAGCGCCCCGCTCGCCATACCGGGCCGCGGCATAGTTCCGACTCGTGAATTTGTCCTTGTTTTTCCTTCCGTAATCGCTCTCGGCGTCGCGTGCCGCCCGCGTGGCACGCGACAGATCGGTACTCCCGAAGCCAACCTGCTGTGAGGGCTTCTTCTTTCGGTCTGCCTTATCGGGCAGTGGGTACTTCGACGCCTGTCTTTTCGGAACGCTGTCGCCCTGAAGCCCGAGGGGGGAAAGCCGGTTGCGGTCCTCATCGGTCAGGTCCCGATGCCCTTGGTCCGTCAGGCGCGTGACCTTCCCCTTGTCATCGGCGAAGTACGTCGGTGCAGGGCCGCCGGAGGATTTTTTGTGGATGCTCTGAAGCTCGGTCGCGATTCCGGCATCGTTCTCGTGGTGGTTCTTCTTCATCTGCTTGACGCCGCGGGACATGTCGTCGTCGAGATGCTTGGCCGTCCTCTTGACGGCGGTCTCCAACCCGTCGATGACCTTGTCGATCATCGGGGCTGCGGCGTTGGCGATCGCGTCCTTCCCGCGGGTGCGCCCGTGATGGCTCTTGGCCCGTCCGATCTTGCCGCCGGCCTTGTTGCGAAAGGTGCCGCCGGCGCTCTGCAGGCCAGTGACGGCGCCGTCATGGGCATCGGGGTCGAAGGTGAAGCCACCGCTTCCGCCTCCGCCGCCTCCACCGCTTCCGCCGCCTCCACCGCCGTCGGCGCTCAGCAACTGCATGCCATCAGCCGCGGACTTCCCGGCGTCCTTGCCTGCCTGAGCCGCGTGGCCGAGGTCTACCCCCTTCTGCAGACCGAGGGCATTGGAGCCGAGCTGAACAACCAGGTCGCCGACCATCGCGCCGAGAGCTTCCTCAATCGGACTCAAGGCGGTACTGACCACCTGCTCGACGACCTGTTCACAGACCTCTTTGATGATCCTTTTCACGGCAAGACGGGTGACCTGAGTCCCGGCCACTGCCCCCAGCTCGGACAAGCCGAACGTGAAGGGCGCCGCGGCCTGGGCAGCGATCACCTCCGCGGCGAGGATGGCAAGTTGAGCGATAGCGGCGATTTTGGCGCCCTCGATGAGCACCGCGACACCGTCCATGGCTGTCCCGGCCAGTCGCCCGCACTCGGCAAGACCCTTCAGGTGCTTGCCGTTGATTTTGCCCCAATGCGCATTGAGCGCCTGCACCCCCAGCGAGCCGCCGGCAGAGCCGACAAGACTCTGGATGGCCTGATGCGCTTCGTTGGCACCGCCGTCAATGTCGTCAGCAAACGCACGAAGAGCATCGGCCATGTCGCGGTAGTCGTCCTCATCCACGTTTGGCCAAGAAACGCCAATGATGTCGAGAATCTCATCCGCCCAGCCCGGCAGCACAATACCCACGCGAAACAAGCCCCCCTCAGTCAAAATCGCACGTCAGGGTAGACGTTGTCCTCTCGGGGTCGGTTCCTCAAGAGGCATTTGGGCCGCCGAGACGCCAGTGACGAGCAGCCTCACCCGCCGCCGCTACCGCCTCCCGACCTGCAACCCGGAAGCGTCGTCCTTCGGGCTGTGCTGGGGTATTCACGCGTGCACGAGGTCGACTCCCTGCTGTGCACTCGCGTGCGGCGCCGGCCGGCGCGCCGCGGACAAGGCGTCCCTCGGTGCTGATGCAGCCGAAGACCCGTGGGAGTGCCAGGTGGGCATCCAGGCATTTTCGCTCCGCCGATCCCGCACACACCGGCTCGGGGAACGCCGTTCGTCGCGTTCCCCGAGCCGGTGTGTGCTCAGCGGTCGTTCATGAGGTCGCCGATCCAGTCCCGGTGACCTCCGGGTGCACCTGATCCTCGACAGCGTCGCCGCCCACTGCCGGCGAATCCCTGACTCAGGTCACTGGCGCGAGGTGGACGCCGTCGGCCCCGGCACCGGCGTCGGCGACGGGTTGTTCCGCGGGTGCTGCGGGTTGAGGAACCACTTGCGGGCGGAGACGAGCCACCAGGCGCCGGCGAAGACCAGCACCACACCCACGGTGATGGGCGCGTAGTTGAACGTCTCAAGGGTCACCGGGCTCAGCTGGGGCAGCATGAACAGCACGGTGATGATCACGACCCAGCTGACCGCGATCAGGCCCACGGGCTTGGACCAGCGCCCCAGGTGCCAGGGACCGCGCCGGAAGCTCTCCCCCTGGCGCAGACGCAGCAGGGTGGGCACCACGTACGCGATGTAGAGGCCGATCGTCGCGATGGACGTGACGGCGGCGTACGCGGTCGTGTTGAACAGGTACGGCAGCCCGAGGACGAACGCCCCGCCGGCGGCGAGCCACACGGCGTTGGTCGGTGTGCGGGTCCCCGGGTGGAGCTTGTGCCAGACGGAGGAGAAGGGCAGCGCCCCGTCGCGGGAGAAGGCGTAGATCATGCGGGAGTTGGCGGTCACCGAAGCCATACCGCAGAACAGCTGGGCGCCGATGATGATGAGCAGCATCAGCTTGCCGGTGCTCGCGCCGAGCGCATCCATGAAGATCTGCGCCGGCGGGACCCCGGTGCCCGACTCCAGGGCGCCGGTGTACGACTGGATGGCGAAGGTCAGGCCGAAGAGCAGCACGAATCCGGCGGCCCAGGACACGATGATCGAGCGGACGATCCCCTTCGGCCCCTCGACCGAGGCGTTCTTCGTCTCCTCCGTCATATGGGCGGACGCGTCATAGCCGGTGAAGGTGTACTGCGCCATCAGGAGACCGATGAGCGCGACGTAGACCGCGGAGCCCCAGCCGGTGTTGTTGACGAACTCGGTGAAGACGAAACCGGGGGACTGGTGCTTGTCGGGGATCACCAGCAGGGCACCGACGATCACCACGACGCCGATCAGATGCCACCACACCGAGATGGTGTTGAAGAAGCCGACGACGCGCACACGAAAGGTGTTCACGACGGCGTGCAGCAGGAGGATCGCGCCGAAGAGCGTGATCGTGTGGACGGGGGTGGCGGCGTAGCTGAACTGGAGGTTCAGGTAGGCGTTGAGGAACGACGCGGCGCCGAAGTCGATGCCCGCGGTGACGGCCACCTGGCCGAGCGTGTTGAACCAGCCGGTGAACCAGGCCCAGGCCGGGGCGGACTTCTGCGGGGCGAGCTTGTGCGCCCAGAAGTAGAGGCCGGCGGAGGTCGGGTACGAGGAGCAGACCTCCGCCATGGCCAGGCCGACGAACAGGGTCATCAGACCGACGAGAACCCAGCCCCACATGATCAGGGCCGGTCCGCCGGTGTTCATGCCGAACCCGTACATCGTCAGGCAGCCGGACAGGATGCTGATGATCGTGAAGGAGACGGCGAAGTTCTGCCGCCCGGACATCGAGCGGTCCAACGTCTGGGCGATGCCGAGTTCGGCGAGGCGTTCCTCCTCCGTCTGCGTGACGCTAGGTATGTCCAATGGCATGGCTGGGCCCTCTCCTTTGGGTGGCGCGGCGGATTGCGGAACGACGTCGGTCCGCTCGGTCTCGGGGCGGCGCTACGGTCCGGACCCCTTGACCGCCCACTTCCGATGACGGGTGAAGAGCTGTTGGGCGTCTCCGCAGTAGCTCCACGGCACATCCGTGGCGTACGGGCCGATGGCGTCGAACACCTCGGCCGCCGCCCGGTGCTGATTCGCGAAGGACATCGCGTGGGCCAGGTAGTTGGCGTCGTCGTGGAAGGCGGCGTGCGGCCGGGAAGGGGCCCGGTACGTCCACCAGTTCACCCACGCCTGCTGGGTCGACGGGTTGTCCGTCCACGGATGGACCGTCAGGCCGTACCGGTGGCCTTCCTTCTTCATCCGCATGCGGTGCGTCTCCGCGAGCGCGACCAGCGGCAAGGTGTGCAACGGCATCCCGCGGGGGACATGGGCGCACCGCTCCTGCGCCCAGTGGAACATCTCGCCCGCCACGCCGTGCCAGTCGGGGAACATATAGGTGAGGATCTCGTGGTGCGCCTCCCTGTTCCACGGGTCGCGTTCCTCGACCTCCCGCCACACCCCCTGAAACGTCTCCCGCCACTGCCGGTCGCGGTCGGGGGAGTGGTAGCGCAGCAGGGCGAGCATGACGACGTACGGCGTCGGATCGGCCGGCAGGGCGTCACCGGCGGCATGGCAGGTCTCCCACGCCTCTTCCATCTCCGGACCGCTGCCCTGTCCCCGTGAGCCGGCGGCCATCGAGCGCAGGGCCTGGACGGTGGCGAGGAGGGCCAGGGCATGCGGCGAACGCGGTTCGGCCTGCGCCCAGGTGTCGGCGAACGTGAGCCGCGCCCCGGCGCGGGCGAGGACCTGGAGACGGAAGATACGGCGGTCCCAGTCGGCACCGGTCGCGGCCAGCAGCTCGCGTGCGCCTTCCCATCTGCCCATCGCGGCGTCCTCCACCACCGAGCGCAGCCGGGAGTCGTCCCGGGCCGGATGCCGGTCGAATGCCGGTTGGCGTCTCACGGCCGTCCCGTCAAAGTTCTCTCGGGCGAGGGGAGCAGTTCCTCACCGTGCGCAAGGGGGGTGTCAACAGGCACTTTTCAGGCCTCCGGGTGGGCGCCCGCCGCCGCGGCGGACGCCGACGTAGGGGGAGCGCGTCGTGCTGAGCGATCGGCCAGGGGGCCGACAGGCCTCGGGTGCCCGGCGTCCTTGACGGGCGGGACGGCAATGGCGTCGGGCGGGACGGCGTGACACCGGTCCCCGGGCCGCTGGTGAGACGCCTGCCGGGACTCCGGCGGGGACCGGGGACGGTGCCCGTGACCCCCGCATCCGGTCCGTGCTGTGGCGTTGTCTCGTGCGCAGGCGAGAGTCCGATTCGGCCTGGAGGGGCAATCACCGGATTCTCCTGTACGTGGGGATACATATGCTGCGCAAGCGGACTGTCAACTTCGTTCATGAAGTGCCGACGTGAGAAAGAAGACTATTCACTGATGCGCGGTGGCGCACATGCCTTCGGTGATAAAACTCCTGCGATTCGGCCTCCCGGAAGGCGTGCCGGGGCTTCCCGCGCCCTCCTGGGCGCCCATCCGGTCCTGCCGCAGGGCGAGTTGGCTTCGGTGGGCGCCGCCGCGCCGGCGGATGACGCAGCCGGTGCCGTGTGCGGGGTAACGGGCCGGTGCGTGCGCGGGGAACGGTGGATATCCAGCCTAGAAGTCCAAAACCGTAGTACCTCTCAAAGGGCGTGAGAGTAGGGGGACCCGCTCGAATGCGTCATCGGCCGGTCCGCGGCGGCGCGGGACGCACGCGGCTTCTGCGGGTGCGGGGCGAGCGACGGCTGGACCGGTCGGGGCTATTGACACCGGTGTCGCCGGGAGCGCCTCGACAGGGCAATCCCGAAAGGCAACAACCTATGAATTCACCAACCTATGAATTCACCGTGAAGGCACGTCGTCGAACGACGTGGTCGAACATAACTTCACCGCGAGTGAGGTTATTGGCGTGCTCCGGTCGCCCGTATCCGGTTTGCGTCGAGCGCCCCTCGCGGGATTGAGGGCGCCGTGCCGTGCCCGTGCGTCATGACGGGTCCGGGGGGCCGGCCGCGCCTCGCGCTGGGGCGATCACCGATCCGCTCGGTTCGTTCACCGCAGTTTCAGGCCGAGTGTCTTGCTCAGCACGGTCGCCTCTTCGGGCGTGGCGAAAACGAAGTAGCTGTCGTAGTTGCTGTTCGCGAGGCGCACGAAATCGACCAGGTGGAACCGGCGGGTGTCGCCGCCGGGGTCGGGGTCGACGTGACCGATGAACTCCATGATCGCCAGGTGGTCGAGGTAGTCGTCCGACTGGTGCTCGGTCTCTTGGGTCACCAGGACGCCGTTGCGGGCGAACTCCAGGATCGCGTAGTCGTCCTCGTCCGCCTCGTCCGCCTCGTCCTCACGTAGCCGGACGTCGGTGATGGTGACCGCGCCGTCGGTGAGTGCCGCGGCCCGCTCCAGGATGCCCCGGTAGCTCTCCTCCAGATCGTCGACGTCGTCCCCGTGCGCCGAGATCGCCACACCGAACGCTTCGAGCGCGTCGGGCACTTCGTGGGGTGGCAGATCACCGTGCGCGAACTCGGCATACTCCGCGAGGACGCTGTCGGCCTTCTCCCGGGGCACCATGCCCATCCGCTGCAGGAGCGCGCCCACGTGTGCGTACGAGGACGGCCTGAACCAGAACAGCACGTCCTCCAGCCTCTCCTCCCGCACGTTCGGCTCCCCGTCCACTTCTTCTTCGAGGAGCAGCTCACGCAGGCACCCCAGCGGTATCGCCGCGCCCCCGACCCGCTTGTCCGGCTGATCCACGAACGGCACCTCGGTCCATGCGCTCTCCCGCGATCCCGGGGCCCCGGGGTCGGCGTCCGGATCGAAGGGGAGGTACTGCCACACCGCTCCCTTGTTCCGCCGGATCACCTCGCCCATGTACCAGCAGGCGCCCTGCACGAACGGCTCGTCCCGCGAGGCGTCGAATGCCTCCACCGTGGCGAACCGCCGCCGCACCACGGCTTCCAGCCAGTCCAGCGTGCCGGGGTGGAAATTCCACCTCCACGCTCCTTCGAACGCGTCCTCGGCCCAGGCGGAGAGCGCCTTCTCCCGCTCGGCCAGCCACGCGGTCAGCGCCGGATCCTCCGGCAACGGTGCCATGGGGTCCACGCGCGGCGAGTGTTCCTTGACCGGCTCCCACCCCGGCACCGCCTCCTGCCGCGACGTCACGGCCTCGCGCAGTCGCCCGATCTCCTCGGCGAACGCGGTCCCGGTGCGGACTCGGAGGGCGTACGAGATCAGCAGCATCGGCGCGACGGGCGAGAGCTCCAGTTCCGGGTCCGGCCAGACGACCGGCTGTCCCGGGCGGTCGTCGACCGGCCGAGTGTTCCAGCTCCACGCACCGCCGGCGGTGCCGAGCAGGACCTCGCCGAGATAGGCCATCGCACTCTCCACGAACTCCACCCGCTTCTCCGGATCTTGAACGGAGTCGTGGTGCTCCAGCAGACGCGCCTCCAGAGCGTCCAGCGACTCGGTGGAGTAGTCGAAGGGGAAACCCTCGGGAAGGAGCACCTTCTCCAGGCGCAGCAAGTGATACGGCAGATCGCTGATCCACGTCTCGAGCAGCTGCTGCGGGGAGTTCCGCGGCTGTGTCTCAGGGGCCATACGGTCACTGTAGGGGCGCTCACTGACAGCGGCCGTTTCGTTCGGTCGGTGAGCCGATGAGGGGTTGAACTCCCTTGCTGGCAGCCGTAGTTGAGGCCCACACCCGGGCTCTCGTACTCACCGGCGCGCAGACCGGGCCGGCCGGCAGCGGCTTCGGCCCAAGCGGTGGGGGAGCGGCGCAACGTGCGTTCTGCCGCCGGGCGGAGCGAAGGCGGTTCTCAGCCGGATACGGTCGCGCCGCCAAGGCCTGGCCATGCGCTCCGGGGGCTCGACCAACGCACTTCGGTCACGACATCATCACAGGTTCTTCACTTCATCTACTTTGATGTTCAACCACTCGATACTCTCCCTGCCCTGGACACCTTGGGGGGATCATGACGTATCAGCAGTTTCCGGCCCAGCCCGGCCAGCAGCCGCCGACGCCATCCGGTATGTACGCACCGCCGCCGAAGAAGATGAGCGCCGGAGCAAAGGTCGGCATCGGATGCGGCGGCGCCTTCGGCGCGCTCGTCCTCATCGGCGTCATCGCTGCCGCAATGAGCGGCAGCGATACCACAAGCCAGGCCGTCAAGCCCCACAAGCCCGCCGCCGCCCCGGTGAAGGAGAGGGCGAAGGGCGACGCCAAACCGGCCGAGGACAAGCCGAAAGTGAAGCCCAAGGCGGCACCCAAGTCACCGGCCGACCGGTTCAAGGCCTTCGTCGCGAAAAGCGGAAGTGCCAACGAGAAGGCCGCCATCGGGCACATCACCAAAGTCCAAGGCGCCGAAGAGCAGAACGACATCCTCGACTCGGTCGACATCTACACCGACTTCACCGGCGGTCTGCTGGGTCCCCACCAGAGCGAAGGCAAGCTGATCGCCTCCGCCTTCGCCGACTGGAAGGATTCCAAGAACGGCCTCGTCACCATCTATGACGCCAAGGGCGAGATCCTCGCCAACGGCAACTTCTGACCGGCCTGAGTCCGAAGCGGCGGGAGGGCCTCATCGCAGCCGACGAGCGGCGGGGCCCTGTCGTCGGTGGTTGACGGGCGCCGGGCGCGCCGGCGGTCTGTGAACCGCAACTGGGCTGTCTCGGGTAGGAGTTCGGGGCGGCGCGGTGGACTCTCGATCCCGGTCGTTCGGTCAGCCGGCGTGGCCGGGTTCGACGCCTCTTCGTCCGGCAGCCGGCTGGCTCACGCTTACCTCGCTTCACGCTTACACCACTTGCCTCTCCGGTTTCAGCCGGGCGGCGGCTCGCGACCGTGGGCAGGGCCATGCATGCAGGGGAGTATGCAGTCGCAAGGCAGGGGGGTCACGTGCCTGGAAATCAAGGGCCGATGTCGCCGCAGGACAAGAAGAACACCAGGCTCGGCTGTGCGGTCGTTGCCGTCTTCGTGCTGCTCGTCGGTGGGTGCGTCAACCTGATGAATGGCGACGACGAGACGAAGTCGTCCGCCTCCGCGTCCGTCTCCGACGCGTCCGACAGCCGGAGTGACGGCATCACGGTGCCGGATTACACCGGCGAGAATCTCCAGGAAGCGCAGGACGCAGCGCAACGTAAGGGCATCTACCTGCTCAAGAGCCGGGATCTGTCCGATCAGCAACGCATGCAGGTGGGGGACCGCAACTGGCAGGTCTGCGATCAGGAGCCGGCTGCCGGGTCCGTCATGCAGGACACCGAAACTCTGACGTTCGCCGTCGTGAAGACCGAGGAGAGCTGCGACGAACCTGACGCGACCGGGTCCGTAAGCGACGACGGAGCGTCCGAGCCCACGGATGAGCCGACCGACGCCGACAGCTCGGCCACCAGTGACGGTTCCGCGTCCTCCGGTGGTTCGGCATCCTCCGGCGGTTCCACTGCCTCCGGTGGTTCCGGTGGGGACGAGGGCGGTTCCTCCGGTGGTTCCGGTGGGGGCGAGGGTGGCTCTTCCGGCGGTTCCAGCTCTTCCGGAGGGGCGGACTCCGGGGGCGGCAGTAGTTCTACGCGTGGTGGCGGAGAGCAGGAGCAGGCTCCGGCAGGCGCCTCCGCGCAATGCAATGACGGGACGTACAGCTACAGCCAGCACCGACGAGGTGCATGCAGCCATCACCACGGGGTTGCCGTCTGGCTGCGGAGCCTTCCGGCCTGAGCGACCGCCCGGCCGGCGACCGACGCGGCGTAAGGGCAGCGGGGCGGCAAGGGGCCGAACTCTGCTTCCCGTTGATCGGCGAGGGCGGACGGAAGAAACCTCTGGAGGTAACGGACAGCAGGGTCCCGGCCGGGCGGCGGCCGGGACCCTTTGGCGTGCGCCGCTCGGGGGGCGGGCCGCGTGGCACCGGGATGCACATGGCCGTACAACCTTCAACAGCATTGGGCAGTCTTCACGACACCATCACAGACGCATGGGGGAATCTTCATGTCGCACTCGCAGCAGCCCGCGCCGTTCGGTCAGCAGCCCCCTCCGTACGCGCCGCCCCCGGCCGCGCAGCCGCCGAGGAAGAAGCACCCCGCACTCAGGATCGCCGTGGGTGTGGTCTGTGCGCTCATCGTCTTCGGGCTCGGAGCCGCGGTCGGAAGCGGCAGTGACGGCACCAAGAAGGCCGAGGCGAAGCCTGCCCCCACCATCACGGTCACCGTCACCGCCAAGGCCGCCAAGGCCAAGCTGGAGAAGCCGACGGGCGGTGCGAAGCCCGTGGAGAAGACGGGGGTGCCCGCGGGTCCGGACGCCACGGTCGGCCAGGGCAGCTACCTCGTGGGGGAGGACATCGCCGCCGGCACCTACAAGACCCGCGGCCCCGCCGCATCTGATGTGCCGCTGTGCTACTGGGCGCGCGCCAAGGACTCCAGCGGTGAGATGGACAGCATCATCGCCAACGGCACGCCCCAGGGCCCGGCCCGCGTCACCGTCAACAGGGGGGAGACGTTCGAGACGAACGGCTGCAGGGATTGGGCGAAGGTCGGCTGACCGGCCGCGCATCCGCGGGCGCCTGCCTTCTGCGGCGGCCCCGTCAGCCGCCTGGTCGCGCCGGTCGCCGCGCCGAGCTGGTCGCCGCGCCGAGTTGGTCGTCGGGCCGGTCGTCGGGCCGCGCCGGTCGCCGCGCCGTGCCGCTCCGATCGTCCGGCCCCGGCCCCGCCGGCCGTCACGTCACCGAGAATCCACCGTCCACGAACACCGTCTGCCCCGTCACATACGCAGCCCCCGGCCCGGCCAGAAACACCGCCGCGCCCGCGAAGTCGTCGAGTTCGCCGTTGCGCCCGGTCATCGTGCGGCGCGCCATCGCCTCGGTGCGCCCGGGGTCGGCGAACACCGCCTCGTTCAGCGGGGTGCGGACGAAACCGGGGGCGATCGCATTGACGCTCACCCCGTGCCGGGACCAGGCCTCCGCCTGGGAACGGGTGAGCGCGGCGAGTCCGGCCTTGGACACCCCGTACGCACCGCTGTTGCCGAACGCCCGGACCGACTGCTGTGAGGCGATATGGATGATCCGCCCCCAGCCGCGGTCCGCCATGCCGGGCCCGAAGCGCTGCCCGAGCAGAAACGGCGCATCGAGATTGACGGCCATCGTGCGGTCCCAGTCGGGTGTGGTCAGCTCGTCCATCGGCGGACGGGGGTTGACCCCGGCGGCGTGGACCAGGATGTCGGGTTCGCCGTGTCGCCGTGCCATCTCCTCCGCGCCCCGGTGCAGGGCGTCCCGGTCGCCCAGGTCGGCGCCGATCCAGTCGGCGGTCGTGCCCGTGGCGCGCAACTCCTCGGTGGCGGAGCGTAGTTGGTCCACGTTTCGGGCCAGCAGCACGACCTCGGCGCCGGCGCGGCCCAGTGCCCCGGCGATGGCCCGGCCGATACCGGAGCTGCCGCCGGTGACCAGGGCGGTACGCCCGCTGAGCGAGAAGAGCGCGTCGAGGTAGGTGGTGGTGGCGATCATGGTGGGCGATCCTCCTGGTGTTCGGCCGGTGTGGGGCCGGGCCCGTGGGGAGCGGGTGGGGGCCGCGGGTGGATCCGGGGCGCCCACCGGGACGATCATGCTCCGTACCGGCGCCCGGCAATCCCGTCGAACGGCCGCCGGCGCAAACCGCCGCTCGTCACGAAGCCCGGCGGATATCGCTGGTCGCGGAGCCGGTGGATACCACTGGTCATGAGCCACCGGACACCACTGGTCGGGGAGCCGGCCGATACCACTGGTCTCGAAGCCACCGGATACCGCTTGTCATGAAGCCGATACGGTCCGTCCGCAGTCGGGAGCGGGATCTCGCCGTGGACCGACTGAAACCGGTCGACGTCCACTCCTGCCCGCCCGGCCGCTTCCCCGGGGTGTCGGGAGCAGATCAGGGGCGGGTCAGGGATGGGGAACCGGCCGAGAACAGGCCGGGGGCAAGCCAGGGATCGGGCCCAGGCCGGGACCAGGCCGAGAACAGGGCCGGGAAGCAGAGCTGCCCCGCCCGAACCGGTGGCCGTTTTTCCCGGTCGAAAACGGTCGGAACTAGTTCCTCCGCTTTTGTCCGGGGCGGGGTCCTGTCGAGCGGGGGCCGGTCACGAGATATCTTGATGTCGAGCAATGTTGCAGACGTGGAGCGGAGCACCCGGTGACTGACTCGACCATCATCTACACCCACACTGACGAGGCCCCGGCCCTGGCGACGTATTCGTTCTTGCCTGTGATCCAGGCATACGCGTCGACGGCCGGCGTCAGCGTGGAGACCCGTGACATCTCCCTGGCCGGGCGCATCATCGCTAGCTTCCCCGAGCGCCTGGAAGAGGGCCAGCGCATCGATGACGCCCTCGCCGAGCTCGGTCAGCTGGCCAAGACTCCCGGCGCGAACATCATCAAGCTGCCGAACATCTCGGCCTCGATCCCGCAGCTCAAGGCCGCGATCGCCGAGCTGCAGGTGCAGGGCTACGCGCTGCCGGACTACCCGGACGACCCGAAGACCGACGAGGAGCGGGACACCCGCGCCCGTTACGACAAGATCAAGGGCAGCGCCGTCAACCCCGTCCTGCGTGAGGGCAACTCCGACCGCCGGGCCCCGGCGTCGGTGAAGAACTACGCCAAGGCGCACCCGCACCGCATGGGCGCCTGGACGGGCGAGTCGAAGACGAACGTCGCCACCATGGGCGTCGACGACTTCCGCGCCACCGAGAAGTCCGCGGTCATCGACCGGGACGGTTCGCTGCGCATCGAACTGTCGGGCGACGACGGCTCCACCACCGTCCTGCGTGAGTCGGTACCGGTCCTCGCGGGCGAGGTCGTCGACGCCTCCGTGATGCGCGTGGCCGCGCTGCGCGAGTTCCTCACGGCGCAGGTCGCCCGCGCCAAGGCCGAGGGCGTGCTGTTCTCGGTGCACCTGAAGGCCACGATGATGAAGGTCTCCGACCCGATCATCTTCGGCCACGTGGTCCGCGCCTTCTTCCCGAAGACGTTCGCCCAGTACGGCGAGTCGCTCGCCGCCGCCGGCCTGACCCCGAACGACGGCCTCGGCGGCATCTACAAGGGCCTCGAGTCGCTGGCCGACGGTGCGGAGATCAAGGCGTCCTTCGACGCCGAGCTCGCCGAGGGCCCGGAGCTCGCCATGGTCGACTCCGACCGTGGCATCACCAACCTGCACGTGCCGAGCGATGTCATCGTCGACGCCTCCATGCCGGCCATGATCCGCACCTCCGGTCACATGTGGGGCCCGGACGGTGGGGAGGCCGACACCCTCGCGGTCCTCCCCGACAGCAGCTACGCCGGCATCTACCAGGCCGTCATCGACGACTGCCGCGCGAACGGCGCCTACGACCCGTCGACGATGGGTTCGGTGCCGAACGTCGGTCTGATGGCGCAGAAGGCCGAGGAGTACGGCAGCCACGACAAGACCTTCGAGATCCCGGTCACGGGCACCGTGCGGGTCCTCGACGAGAGCGGCAACGCCGTGCTCGAGCAGGTCGTCGGCGCCGGTGACATCTTCCGTATGTGCCAGACCAAGGACGCGCCGATCCGTGACTGGGTCAAGCTCGCCGTCACCCGCGCCCGCGCGACCGGCGACCCGGCGGTGTTCTGGCTGGACGAGGGCCGTGCGCACGACGCGCAGCTGATCGAGAAGGTCAAGGCCTACCTCCCCGAGCACGACACCGAGGGCCTGCAGATCGAGATCCTGTCGCCGGTCGACGCGATCACGTTCTCCCTCGACCGCATCCGCCGCGGCGAGGACACGATCTCGGTCACCGGCAATGTGCTGCGTGACTACCTGACCGACCTGTTCCCGATCCTCGAACTGGGCACCAGCGCGAAGATGCTCTCGGTCGTCCCGCTGATGAACGGCGGCGGGCTGTTCGAGACCGGTGCCGGCGGCTCCGCGCCCAAGCACGTCCAGCAGCTGGTCAAGGAGAACTACCTGCGCTGGGACAGCCTGGGCGAGTTCCTCGCGCTCGCGGTCAGCTTCGAGCACCTCGCGCAGACGACCGGCAACGCGCGCGCCCAGGTGCTCGCCGACACCCTCGACCGCGCCACCGGCACCTTCCTCAACGAGAACAAGTCGCCCAGCCGCAAGCTGGGTGGCATCGACAACCGCGGCAGCCACTTCTACCTGGCGCTCTACTGGGCGCAGGAGCTGGCGAAGCAGACCGACGATGCACAGCTCGCGGAGGCGTTCGCGGCACTCGCCAAGACGCTGACCGAGCAGGAGCAGACCATCGTCGACGAGCTGATCGCGGTGCAGGGCTCGCCGGCCGACATCGGCGGCTACTTCCAGCCGTCCGTGTCGAAGGCCTCGGCGGTCATGCGCCCGTCGACGGCCTTCAACCAGGCCCTCGCGACCCTCAGCTGAGGCGATCACCGCGGAAGGCCCTTCCGCCCCGGCCGGCCCCCTGCCGGCCGGGGCGGTTCCGTTTTCACGGCCGTGCCGGGGCTGTGCCGCCCCCGCCCGCCGCCGGCCGTGTCGGCGCCGGGCCGGGGGGCAAAAAAGAGTGATCCGACCCGGCGGAGGCCTGGGACCGCGCCCCCGGCCCGCAACAAG
>NZ_JBSHAW010000049.1:29660-68448 GCF_053611685.1 Streptomyces sp. NPDC054786
CCGGCCGTGCCGGGGCTGGGCCGCCCCGGCACGGCGGCGGATGTGCGGCGACGGGCCGTGGGCGCAATTCTTCGATTTCCGCCGGTCGGAAGCGATTGCTCCGGCGCCGGGCGCGGCATCATGACGCCGTGGAACCCACCGTGCCTCTCCTCTTCCTCGACGTCGACGGCCCGCTCAACCCCTGGCGGGCGAAGCCGCAGCGACGCCCCGAGGGCTACACCACGCTGCGGATGCGGCCCACGGGCTGGGAGCCGCCGCGCCCAGCCCTGCGGGTATGGCTCAATCCCGCCCACGGCCCGCTCCTGCTGGGCCTGGGCTTCCGGATCGTCTGGGCGACGACATGGAAGACGGAGGCCAACACCTGGATCGCCCCCGTGCTGGGCCTGCCGGAGCTGCCCGCACTGGAGTGGCCGCGGATGCACCACCTCGATCCGGAGGGCGTGCACTGGAAGACCCGCCACCTCGTCGCCTCCGCGGCCGGCCGGCCGTTCGCCTGGGTGGACGACGAAATCGGCCCCCGGGACCACGCATGGATCGCCCGCCACCACCGGGGCCGGGCCCTCCCGCACCGCGTCGATCCGGCGAAGGGGCTGCTCCCGGAGGACTTCACGACGCTGCGGCAGTGGGCAGCAGGCCTGCTGGAGGGCGGAGCCCCGTGAAGGGGTAGCGTCGGCCTGCACGCTGACTGACGATCACTCACGGGGGTATCGATGGAGTTCGCCCAAGTCCGTCTGCTCGTCACGGACTTCCGCGGCTGTTACCGCTTCTACCGGCAGGTGCTGGGCCTCGACCCGCAGTTCGAGGCCCCGGACGGTCCGTACGCCAAGTTCAGCTTCGGCGGCGGCTCGGCCGGCCTCGCGCTGCAGGAGCGCGCACAGATGGCCGAGGTCCTCGGCGAGCTGGGGACGGCGCCGGACGGATACCGGTCCCTGGTCGTCCTGCGGGTCGATGACCTCGACGGCTGTTGTGCGGAGATCACCGGGCGGGGCGCCGTGCTCATCCACGGCCCGGCTCCGATGACGGACCGGATGCGGGTCGCCCACCTCAAGGACCCCGACGGGAACATCGTCGAGCTCCAGCAGTGGCTGGAGCTGCGCGAAGCGGTCTGACCCCGCCGTGGGTCCTCAGCGCACGAGGTCCAGTACCGGCCGCAGCCCGGCCGGGCGCCGGTCCACCGGCAGATGGTCCACCGGCATGAAGGAGCAGCCCAGCGCCGTGGCGCCGCCGTCCGCCGTGCGGTCGTCGCCCACCATCAGGACGGCCGTCGGGTCGAGCCCCAGCTCCCGGCAGCCGAGGGCGAAGAGCCGCGGATCCGGCTTCTGAAGGCCGTGCTCGTAGGACAGCACATAGCTGTCGACATAGCGGTCCAGGCCGTGGGCGCGCAGCACCGGCCGCAGATCCCAGCCGATGTTGCTCAGTACACCGATCCGGATGCCGCGCCGGTGCAGCTCCGCGAGCACCTCGGCGGCGTCGGGGTAGGGCTGCCAGGCCTCCGCCGTCCTGGAGCGGTCGTAGAGCGCCTCGTACAACTGCTGGTCGGGGAGCGGGACTTGGCGGCCGAGTCCGGTGTACAATGCGCGGTGGTGGCGGGCGTCGCGGTCGCGGATCTCCCAGAGGGCGGCCAGATCCGCGGGGATCTCGACGGGCGAGGAGCCGCCGGGCAGTGCGCCGGCCCGTTCCAGTGCGGCTGCCGAGCGGGCGAGTTCGGCATCGTCCATGACCGTGCCGGACGCGGCGACCGCCGCGCGCAGCCACGACTCGGCGGACTCGATGCGCAGCAGTGTTCCGGAGAAGTCGAACAGCACACCCTTGATCACCGTCATGACCGCCATCCTGCCCGCTGCGCGGCAGCGGGCCAATCCAGCCGGGACGCGCAGGCGCCGTACACCGCCGCCGACCCGGCCACCAGGGCCCCGCCCAGCAGCCAGCCCCCGATGACATCCGACAGCCAGTGCACGCCGAGGTAGAGCCGGGTGAAGCTGACACCGACCACCGAGACCACCACCACCGTCCCGGCCGTCCGGCGCCACAGGGGACGCGCCCCGACCAGCCGCAGCAGCCACAGGACCAGGGCCCCCGCGACCAGTACGGACAGCGCATGCCCGGAGGGGAACGCCGCGTAGTGCGCGGAGGCCACCGGATCCGGCCAGACGGGGCGGGCCCTGCCGACCAGCGCCTTCACCGCCTGCTGCAGCCCCGTACCGATGAGCGCGGTGGCCGCCACCCAGAGGGCGAGCCGGCGTTCACCACGACGTACGAGCAGCAAGACCGTCACCGCGAGCACCGCGCGCATCGTCCACGGGTCCCATACCCAGTCGGTGAGCACCCGGTTGAGCCGGGTCCAGCCGGGCGCGGCGACGGCCGTCCGGTGCAGTGTGCCGGCGAGGTCCGTGTCCAGGGACACCAAGGGGCCCCAGCGCACGACGACGAGGGTGAGCAGCAGACCGAAGAGGAGCGTGCACAGCAAGGCGCAGGAGAGGGAGGGGAGAAGAGGGGCTGATGCCCGGCGGCTGTCGTCGTCCACGGCGGATGTACGGGTGGTGGGGAGCGGCGTCGATGGCATGGGGCGATCCTCACCCACGACCGGTGTCCCGGGCGAGAGGCCGCGCCCCGGGGCCTGTCGGGTGGATCATGGCCGGGGCCGGCCGGAAGGCACGCCCTAGGCCAGTGCCCTCAGCCCCGGGATGAAGGTGACCAGCAGCGGCACGGCCGGCACCAGCGCCGCCACCGCCGTCATCCGGAGCCGGCGGCCGGGGGTGAAGCGGGGCGCGGGGGACAGCAGCCGGTCCACCCGCTGCGGAACCTCGGCGAGCTGCGCCGGGCAGGGGCCGAACACCCCGCGATCCTCGTTGAGTTCGACCAGGGCAAGGGCGATCGTCAGCCGGCCGAAGCGGCGCGAGGCCACATCGTCGGCGGCCAGTTCGACCAGCCGGTGCACCTGATCGCGGAACGCGGCGAAGACCGGGATCTGCGGAAAGCCGACGGCAAGCGCGGAGGCGCTGTACAGCAGGAGATCGTGCCGGGCCCGCGCATGGCCCTGCTCGTGTGCGATCAGCGCATCGAGCTGACGCCCCTTCAGGCGCCGCAACGCCGAGGTCGTGATGACCAGTTGCGGCGAGGTGTGCTGCAGCCACCAGGCCTCCGGGCGGTCACCCTCCAGGACGACCAGGCGCTCTCCGAGGGGCTCCTCGCCGGGCAACAGCGGTGCGCGACGCAGGAGTTCGGCCCGACGCTGCCGACGGCGGGCGCGCGCCGCCCGTACCTCGCGGGTCAGCGTGACGGCCGTCCAGGCGCCACCGCCCGCCAGGAACAGGGCCAGCACCCCGGCCCACGGCCCGTACCCCTTGAGCGCATACGCCTCGACGACCACCCGGGGGGCGAAGCCGAACACCGGGCTGCGGACGGTTTCCCAGGCGGCGGACGCGCTCAGCGACATCGCAAGCACACAGCACAGCAGAACACCGGCTACCACGCACTGCCACACCCACAGCGCGAGCACCGGTTCGCGGTCGGGCCAGTCGGAACGGGCCATCAGCCGTGGCGCCATTGCCGCGGCCAGCACGCCGAGAATCATCAGCGCGAGGGGGACCATCATGCCGTCAGCCTATGAGCGCACGACTACTCGTTGGTACGGCCGGGAGTCGGATGTGACGTATAGCACCCTCGTCACAGGTGTGAACCGCTGCCCCGGCGGGCCGACGGCGCGGACCCGTGCGGAAGCGCATCGCCGCAGCTCACAGCGCCAGCAGCATCGCCAGCATGCCGATACCCATCGCCACCCGGCAGGCCCGCAGCACGCCGGGCGGCCCGGCGTCCGACGGCTCGTCCGCCGCCGTCCCCTCCGTCACGGGGCCCGCCGCCCCTCCGCTCACCGGCACCAGCCGGATCCCGGCGGCGATCACGTACACCGTGTAGTAGGCGAGCAACAGGCCCGTCAGCAGCGGCACCCCGCCGGGCCCGGCGTGCTCCATCGCGTCCATCGAGCCCGTCGGCCCCACCGAACTCATCGAGCTCATCGAACCCGAGGGCCTCGCCGAGCCCGTCGGGTTCATGTGATCTGACGGCACGGCCATCGCGAGCGCCATGTACACCATGGCGAACGTGCCCACCGCGTGATGCAGATGCCGCCGCGCCAGCGCCCAGACGCCGGCCGTTCCGAAGGCCGCGGTGAACAGCCAGGGCGACCACTGAGGCGGAGTCACGGCGGACGCGGGCAGCGCCATCGCCGCCATGCCCAGAGCCATCAGCCCCTCGCCGCGGGCGTCCTCCCGGTGCGCGGCCGGGCAGGTACGCGCCCGGACGAGGCAGTACGTGGCGGCCGCGGCACACAGCAGTACCAGCAGCCAGCCGACCAACGGTGGTTCGTGCACGGCGCACCTCCCCGAGTACCGCCTGTCGCACGGATCGGGTGCAGAATGCCCGGCCGGGGCCCGGCACACGGGAGCGCACGGACGCACGGAGGGGGAGCGCGGGCGGTGCGCCGGAACCGCCGGACCGGCGGACGCGGCGTGGCCGGCCGCCGGGACCCGGCCGGTGCCGGGGACGCCCGAGGCGCGTCCCCCTTCGCCGGCCGGATCGCCGACGGCCGCGGGGCGGGAGGATCCTCAGGCCCGGTAGCGCAGCGGATGGTCCGCCGGAACCTCCGTCAGCACGATCCGATGGCCGTCCGGGTCGGCGATCCACATCTCGATGAGCCCCCACGGCTCCTGCACGGGCGGCCGCAGCACCTCCACCCCGTGTGCCAGCAGCTCCTCGTGCGCCGCTGCCGCGTCCGCCACCTGGAGCCACAGCTGGAGGGTGTCGGTGGCCGGAGCCGTGGCGCGGCCGGAGACTTCCAGGAAGCCGCCGCCGAGGAAGTAGACCGTGCCGCGCTCGGGTCCCGTACCGAATTCCCGGTAGATCTCCAGACCCAGCGCCGTGCCGTAGAAGGCCCGCGACCGCTCGGGGTCGGACGGCCGCAACAGCACCCTGCTGCTCAGTACGTGCACCATGCCAGGACCCTACGCCGGGGGCTCCCCGCCGCCGAAAGGCCACGACGGAGGCCCCTGACACAGGACCGTGCCGTAGAGGGTGCCGTATCCGTGACGCATGGCCCTGACAGGGCGTACATACCGCTTGTTAGCCTCCTTCCAGCCATTCGTCCGGCACCGAGAGGACTCCGCGCACCATGCCCACCAGCGAGCTGACCTTCCGTACCGCCCACGACGCCGATATCCCCGGGCTCGTGGAGCTCATCGAGTCGGCGTACCGGGGGGACGCGAGCCGGGCCGGCTGGACGACGGAGGCGGACCTGCTGGGCGGCCGGCGCACCGACCCGGACGGCGTCGCCGCCGTGGTCCGCAACGAGACCGGACGGCTGCTCATCGCCGAGCGGGACGGCACCATGATCGCCTGCTGCCAGCTCGAACACCGCGGGGACCATGCGTACTTCGGGATGTTCGCGGTGCGCCCGGAGCTCCAGGGCGGCGGCCTCGGCAAGGTGATCATCGCGGAGGCCGAGCGGACCGCCCAGGACCTCTGGGGCGCCCGCGAGATGCGGATGACCGTCATCCGGCAGCGCGCGGAGCTGATCGCCTGGTACGAGCGCCGTGGCTACCGGCGCACCGGGCAGTTCACCCCCTTCCCGTACGGCGATGAGCGGTTCGGCATTCCGCAGCGCGCCGACCTGGAGTTCGAGCTGCTGGTCAAGCCGCTCGCCCAGGCCGTGTCTTCACAGTGACGTCCGCACCGGTCAATGAGGGCGGAGATCTGCCGGTGGTGGCCCCGTAGCGGACGGCGAGCTTGTCGTACCTCGCGGCCACCGCGCGGTGTCGCTTGGTGACGCGGCGGGGCGGAACTCATCGGTCGTGTGGGCCGAACCCGCACCCGTGCCACCCATGGCGGGCTAAGGCTCAAGTTTCGAGGGCCGGGGAGACAGTCTCTTTCGGCTTTCGGCCCGGGCCCTGTCCGGGCGATCACGATGCCGGTGTTCAGGGCCGTAAGGCGGGCGAAGCCTGGTGAGGCGGTCCGGCCCGGGGATTCAGACCGTGCTGTCCTGGGCGTCGTGCCGTACGAGCGGGATGTCGGGGTGGTCAACCGGGGCGGCGGGCTGCCCGGCTTGTACGACCCAGGCTCGGCCGGTCCGGGGGTCGGCGAGGATGGCATCAATGCCTGCGGCAATCTCTTCCGGACGGGCGAGCCGGAGCTGGTGGGAACGCAGGGCCGTACGCAGTGACGCGATGGCGGGTGTGTCCACCAGCCCGGGGCATACGGCGTTGATCCGGATGCCGTCCTTGATGAGGACCGGCGCGGCTGAGCGCACCAGTCCGATGAGGGCGTGTTTACCGGCGGCGTAGAACACGTCGGATGAGGTCGTGAGGCCGGCGATGCTGGCGGTGACGACGATGTCCCCCGACTGCTGTTGCCGAAGGTGGGGCAGACAGGCGTGGATGCCGTAGACGACACCGTCGAGGTTGGTCCCCATGGTGGCCCGGTAGCGCTGCGGGGTGAAATCGCTCAGTCCGCACCGGCCGGCGATGCCTGCGTTGAGCACGACGATGTCCAGTCGGCCGTACTCCGCGACGGCCTGTGCCGCCGCTCGCTCGTTGTCCCGCACGACGGCAACGTCGGTCCGGACGAACAGCCCTCCGCATTCCCGGGCGAGGAGGCTGCCGCGAGCGGCATCGAGGTCGGCGATGACGACGTGGGCCCCTTGGGCAGCCAGGCGTCTTACGGTCGCCTCGCCGATTCCGCCCGCACCACCGGTGACCAGTGCGACGCGGCCGGTCATCGGGCCGGCTCCCCGGCAGAGACGGATGAGATCCGCACGCCGTCCCTGCGCAGCCCGTTACGGCGCAGGTAGGAGCGTCCGTAGTAGCGCTGAAAGAGCAGGATCACCGCGAGGGTGACGGCCAGCAGGGCGTCGTCAAGGGCCGGCACCTGGTCGATCGGCATGGTCATCGCCATCACGACCCGCAGGCCGGCGTCGAGCAGGCAGGCGATCCCCCAGAACGCACTGCAGACCCACAGCAGGCGACGGAACGGCGGGTGGCGGTCCCAACTCAGTTCCCAGTCCCGCTGCTTGGGTTCGTCCAGCACGACCCGGGCGGCTTCGTAGAGGAACGGTCGCCTGGAGAGCAGGGTGAGCAGCATCCAGACTCCGAGTGCGGCCATTCCCCAGCCGTTGCGGATGAGCAGCATGCGCGGGCTGCCGGTGACGAACGACATGGCGACCGTCAGGGCCATGGTGCCGAGCATGAAGAGCTGCACCCCGCCGATCCGTCGCCGGGTGACGACGCCGTGCACCGCCTCGACCGCGGGGATGGCGGCGCCGGCCAGCAGCGCGAGGAACTGGTTCACCCCCAGCCAGCGCAGACCGTAGAACAAGGCCAGCGGGGCGACCACGTCCATCAGCAGCACACGGCTGAACCTTCCGCGGGCCTGCGCGGGATGTTGTTCACCCAAACTCTCTGTCACTTCGGAACCCTCCTGGGAGTGGGACTCAGCACGACCGGGTGGCGTGCGCGAACGTGGCGACGAGCTCGCGGGTGTAGGCGTCGAAATCCAGACCTGGTGCACCGCGCAGCCGCTGCGCGGCGGCGTCGATCGCACCGCGGATGATCACTGCCATCGACCGGATGTCGAAGTCGCGGAACTCGCCGCTGCGTTGCCCCTCGGCCAGCAGCGCCTCCAGTCCCCGCACACCCGGCTCCTGTGCGCTCTGCGACGTGTACGGCTGACCGCTCTCGTCGCGCACATGAGGGCCGATTTCGGTGAGCGCCAGCACTTCCTGCGGGTGCTCGCGCAGGAACTGCAGGTTGGCCTCCAGATAGGCGCGCAGCTTGCCGGCCGTGGTGTCCTCCTCCTGCATGCGGGCAACGATGAACCGGGCTCCGGCCTCGAACACCTCCTTCACGATCTGGTGGATCAGGTCGTCCTTGTCGGTGAAGTGGTACGAGATCATCCGCGGGCTGCGCAGCCCGGCTCGTTCGGTGATCCGCGCGAACGAGGCCTTGGCGTAGCCGAGTTCGGCAATCGTGTCGATCGCCGCCTGCACGATCTGCGCTCGCCGCGCGGCATTGGTGAACGTCCGCTCCATGACCCCGCCCTGGTTTTTATCCATCCGAATCAAAGTTACCTTACATGAATCAATCTGAGTGCTCGCGGTCTCCGGGGACAGCCGAGTCCGTCCCGTTCGGTCGCCCGAGCGCCCGGCCGGGTCAAAGGACCGACGGCCGGGCCGTCCGTCTCGGCAAGGGCTCGCTCGGTGGGGTATCGGTGCCGGCCCGCGACGCCCGGCACGGTGCCGGGCAAGGGCTGACGGGGTCCGTCAGCCGGCCCCGGCCATCGCCGCGAGGCGGCGGGCGAGCAGGGCGGCGGCCTCCCGCAGTTCCGGGGGCTCCAGCACCTCCGCCTCGAAGCCCAGCCGGGCCACGTGCGCGGCGAGCCAGTCCAGGTCCTCCCCGCCGACGACGAGCACGCACCACCCGTCGCGATCGTCCTCGACGCGCCCCACCTGGGGCGGCACCAGCTCCCGTACGCGGTCGGGCCGGGCGTGCAACCGCACCCGGGCGAGATACCGGTAGGGCGCCTCGGCCACGGACCGTTGCACGTAGGCGACCGGGTCCGGATGCTCCCTCGCCCGGAAGCGCCAGGTCGTCGCCACCACTTCGCGCATCCGGTCCAGCCGGAAGGTGCGCCAGTCGTCGCGGTCGATGTCCCGGGCCATCAGATACCAGCGGCGGCCGGTGGTGACCATCCGCACCGGCTCGACCGTGCGCTCGCGCTCTCCGCCGTCGCGGCCGGCGTACCGGAACCGCACCCGCACGGCGTCGCGACAGGCCCGCGCGAGTGTCACCAGCACCTCCGCATCGATCTCGACCCCGGGGCCGACGAGAGTCTCGGTGGCGCCGTGCACCGCCCGAACCTCGGCGCGCAGCCGGGGCGGCATCACCTGGTCGAGCTTCGCGAGCGCCCGCAGTGCCGCCTCGCCCGCCCCGGCGACCGTGCCCCCCGATGCCAGCAGCAGGGAAACCGCTGTCGCGATCGCCTCCTCGTCGTCGAGGAGCAGTGGCGGCAGCCGGGTGCCCGCGCCGAGCTGGTAGCCGCCGCCGACGCCCGCCGTCGCGTGCACGGGGTAGCCGACCGCGCGCAGCCGCTCCACGTCGCGGCGCACCGAGCGGTCGGTGACCCCCAGCTCGGCGGCGAGCTCGGCGGCGGTCCAGGACGGCCGCCGCTGCAGCAGCGCCAGCAGTCGCAGCACCCGCTCGGTCGTCGCCTCGACGGTCACCCGCTCATCGTTCCACAGAACACGGAACGATCCTGTCCGCTATATGCGGAAGGCTGGGACCATGACCGACCAGACCTGGAACCCCCTGCTCCGAGACCAGCTCGCCTGGCACTAGAACCACCAGCTGCGCGATCGCCTCGACGGACTCACCGATGACGAGTACTTCTGGGAGCCGGTGCCCGGCTGCTGGAACGTGCGCCCGCGCGGCACCGGCACCGCACCGATGCAGGCCGGGTCCGGCGCGATGACCATCGACTTCGCGATGCCGGAGCCCGACCCGCCACCGTTCACGACGATCGCCTGGCGGCTCGGGCACGTGATCGTCGGCGTGCTCGCGATGCGCAACGCCTCGCACTTCGGTCGCACACCCACCGACTACGGGTCGTTCGAGTACGCCGCGACCGCGGACGGGGCGCTGGCCCAGCTCGACGCGGAGTACGCCACGTGGCTGGCCGGGGTCGAGTCCCTCGGCGAATCCGATCTCGCGCGCCCGTGCGGGGAGGCGGAGGGCCCGTACGCCGGGCATCCTCTGGCAACGCTGGTGCTGCACATCAACCGCGAGCTGATCCATCATCTGGCCGAGGTGTGCCTGCTCCGCGACCTCCATCTGCACACCCACCGGACCCGGCGGGAGGCGAGCTGAGATGGCCCGCGACGTCCAGATCACTTTCGACTGCGCCGACCCCGGCCCCGGAGGCGGAGGCCGAGCGGCTCGCCTCCCACGGCGCCACCCGGCTCAGACGCTACGAGCCCGCTCCGCCGCTCGGCGCCGGTCACCTCGTGATGGCCGACCCCGAGGGCAATGAGTTCTGCCTCGACTGATCGGCCGCACGGCGGGGGCGGCGACATCGGCGCGGTCCGGACCGAGATTCCCGGATCAGGGCGCGCGGCCTGCGCTCAGAGTCGTCCGGCCTGGATGATCCGCTGCAGGAACCGCCGGGTGCGGTCGTGCTGCGGATCGCCGAAGACCTGCTCGGGTGTGCCGCGCTCCAGCACCACCCCGCCGTCCAGGAAGCACACCTGGTCGGCGACCTCCCGCGCGAAGCCCATCTCATGGGTGGCGATGACCATCGTCATGCCCTCCTCCTTGAGATCGCGGACCACGCCGAGCACCTCACCGACCAGCTCGGGGTCGAGCGCCGCGGTGATCTCGTCGAGCAGCAGCAGCCGGGGCCGTCCGGCCAGCGCGCGGACGATCGCGACCCGCTGCTGCTGGCCGCCGCTGAGCCGGTCCGGGTACTCCCCGGCCCGCCCGCCGAGCCCGAGCCGCTCCAGCAGCTCGTGGGCCCGCGCCTCCGCCTCGGCGCGCGGCACCCCGTGCACCCGGCGGGGCGCCAGCGTGATGTTGTCCAGCACGGTCATGTGCGGGAAGAGGTTGTAGGCCTGGAAGACCACACCGATCCGGCGGCGCACCGCGTCCACGTCGGCCCGCGGATCGGTGATCTCCGCACCGTCCAGGAAGATCGCGCCGTCGTCGATCTCCTCCAGCAGATTCGCGCAGCGCAGCAGCGTGGACTTGCCCGACCCCGACGCGCCGATCAGCGTCGTCACGGTGTGCGGCGGGACCGCCAGATCCACCTCCCGCAGGACGACCGTGCCGCGGCCGTACGTCTTGCGTACGGACTCCAGCCGCAGCACCGGGCCGCCGCCGGGCGCCGCCTCCCCGGCCGTCTCGTCGGCCGGGCGCGGGGTGTCGTCCGTCGTGCTCATACGAGTCCTCCCTGGGCGCGCCTGCGGTCCATGCGGGCCGTGACCCAGTCCGTGCACCGCGTCATGGGGATCGTCAGCGCCACGAACACGAGCCCGGCCACGACGTACGGCGTGAAGTTGAAGTCCTTGCCGGCCATGATCTGCGCCGCGTAGACCGCGTCCACCGCACCCGCGATGGACACCAAGCCGGTGTCCTTCTGCAGCGAGACCAGATCGTTCAGCAGCGGCGGCACGACCCGCCGCACCGCCTGCGGCAGCACCACGAAGCGCAGCGCCTGTCCGCTGGTCAGGCCCAGCGACCGGGCCGCGGCCCGCTGTGAGGGGTGCACCGATTCGATGCCCGCCCGGAAGACCTCGGCCACATACGCCGCATACGTCAGCACCAGCGCCGAGCCGCCGAGCAGCACGGGATCGGTGGTCACGCCCTGCAGCCGCAGCGCCGGTACCCCGAAGACCACCATCAGCAGACAGATGATCAGCGGCAGTCCGCGGAAGAAGTCGGTGTACGCGGTGGCCAGGGCGCGCAGCGGAAAGAACACCGGGCCGCGCAGCGTCCGGGCCACCGCCAGCAGCAGCCCGAGCACCAGCACCGCCGCCCCGCACACCACCAGCAGCCGCAGATTCAGCAGCAGCCCCTCCAGCACCTTCGGCAGCGCCTTGCGGGCGTATTCGGCGCTGAAGAACGTCTCTTGGGTGCGCGGCCAGCCGGGGGAGCGGGTGATGACGAGGTAGAGGACGACGGCGGTGACCAGGGTGCTCAGCGCGGCGACGGCGGTGGCGCGCCGGGCCCTGGCCCGCCGGAAACGCTCCCGCTCGATCCGTCGCGGCGAGGGCACATATCCGCCGTCGGCCCCGTTCTGTGCCGCACGGGTCTTCAACTTGCTTTCTTCGTAGGTCACTTGAGCACCGGGACGGACACGGCGTCGGTCAGCCACTTCTTCTCCAGCGCGGCGAGGGTGCCGTTCTTGCGCAACGCGTCCACCGCGGCCGTCACACACCCGGTGATCCGGCTCTCCTTGTCCAGGACCAGACCGAACTGCTCCTCGGCGGCGCCGGTGGCCGCGAACTGCCCGACCACCTCGGCGTCCTTCACCTCCGCCGAGGTGATGTAGAAGGCCGTCGGCAGATCGGTGAGGATCGCGTCGACCTGACCGTTCTTCAGCGCGGACTTGGCGAAGTCGTTCTTCTGGAAGACGGCAGGGGGCCGGACCGGCCGGACGGTGTCATTGACGACATCCAGGCTGGTGCTGCCGACCTGCGCCCCGAGCTTGACCTTCCGCAGGTCGGCGATGCTCTTCGCCTGCGCGGCCCGGGAGCCCTTGAGCGCGACGACCGCCTGGCGCACGTCGTAGTAGCCGGAGGAGAAGGCGACGGCCCGCTTGCGTGCGGCGCTGATGGAGATCTGGTTGATATCGAAGTCGAACTTCTTCTCGCCGGGCGCGAAGGCGTTGTTGAACGGCACGGTCTGCCAGCGCACCGCGCCCTTGTCGTAGCCCAGTTGCCGGGCGACGGCGTAGGCGACGGCCGATTCGAAACCCTTGCCGCCGGCCGGGTCGTCGTCGTGGAACCAGGGTGCGTAGGCGGGCCGGTCGGTGCCGACCGTGAGCCTGCCGTCCGCCACGGTGGTCAGTTTGCCGCGGTCACAGCTCTGTTCGCCCGCCCCGGTGGCCCGCGGACCACCGGGGGACTCGTCCTGCGGGGCACAGCCGACGGCCGCGGCGAGCAGCGCGACGGTGGCGCAAGCGGCAAGGCGGAGGGGGCGGTTGGCGAGGCGCATGGCGGGAGAGTGGCAGCGCGCGAGGCCTTCTGTCGAGATCACCGGGGGAAACGTCCGCATGGTGGAAGCACATTGCACCGCTGTGAACTGCGTATTTCCCGGTTGCCCGGGGCGGGCCCCAAGGGTTGGCACGCCCCACCCGGCTCATCTCGTCACCCGCCGCCTCACGCCGTGAAGCGGACCGCCCGCCGGATCTCCGGCTGGTCGGTCACCACACCGTCCAGACCGAGCCCGCGCGCGAGGCGCAGCTGATCGTGGGTGTTGACCGTCCAGCCCACGACCTTCAGATGCGCGGCATGCGCCCGCTCGACCAGTTCCAGGGTGAGCCGTCGGATGTTCAGCGAGAGCATCGTCGCGCCGACGGCCTGCGCACGGTCGACGACGTCCGCGCCGTAACGGCTGCCGACCAGTGCGGTCCGTACGCCGGGCAGCAGGGTTCGGATCGCGGCCAGCGCCTCGTCATGGAAGGAGATCACATCGACCCGGCCGGTCAGATCGCGCGACCGCATCACCTCGGCCAGCGCCTGGGCGGCCGCCACGTCCTTGATCTCGGCCTGCAGCGGCGCCGTGACCGCCTCCACGACCTCCTCGAAGACGGGGATCCGCTCGCCCCGGCCGGCATCGAGCTCGCGGAGCTCGGCGAGGGTGCGCTCGGCGATCGGACCGGCGCCGTCGGTGGTCCGGTCCACATCCGCGTCGTGCATCACCACGAGCGCGCCGTCCTTGCTCAGATGCAGATCCAGTTCGATGACGTCGAGGCCTTCGTGCTCGGCGCGCACGAAGGACCGCAGGGTGTTCTCCGGCTCCACGCCCATGATCCCGCGGTGTCCGATGGTGAGAAAGGACAAGGCTGCCTCGCTTCTGTCGGCTCGGTGCTGTTGTCGGCTCTGTACAAGTGACGGCCGTCGACTGTCGGCAACGGCGCTACGAAATGGCGCACAGCCTAACGGGACCGACCGGCGGAAAAAGGGCTGCCGGACGGGACGGCGGTGTGTCCAGTACGGGTACCCGCCATATCCGGCTTCAGACCGCCTCACCCTCGCGTGGGCGAGTCCTTGCCGCGCTGACGGTGTGCCGCAGCGAGCCGGTACCGGCCCGACCCCCTGCCGGTATGGCATATGCCACACCGGCAGGGGGTTGCCCGGGCCCCGCCGGCCCGGAGGAACCGCGGAAACCCTTGGTACTACTGGCAGGAAGTGTTGCCCAAGCCGCTACTGACAGGAAAAATATGCGTGAGCGCGGGGTATCGGCAGAATAATTTTCAGCGACCGCACTTGAGCGGGAGATCCCCGGCTGGTTACCGTGGCCTGACAGCACGATCTATCGCCGGAGGGCAGTCATGACGGAAATTCTTTCGCCTGTGGGTGTCCGGGAGGCCACCACGACCGCAGAGCGTGTGGTCGAGCACCCGGCGTGGCCCGTACTCAAGGGCGCGGTCGAGGCCATCCGCCCCTGGCAGTCCAAGGACGGTTCCATAGACCTGGAGGCGGAGGGCGCGCCCACCGCCGATGCGGTCCGCGCGGAGGTCGACCGGATGGCGGCGGCCGTCGGGGAGCTCGCCCCGTTGCTGCCGCACGACGCCGCCTACCACCAGGCGGTCGTCGCCGACCTGCGACGCTGGACCGACGGCGGCTTCGGTGTGCCGGACTTCCTGGACTCCCTGCTCGCCTTCGAGCCCGCCCGGCAGCGCGCCGACGGCCTCCAGCACCTTGTGCTGTTCCCCATGTACACCCAGAACGGCAACCCGAACCGCAACTTCGAGGCCGTCGTCCTGCGGATGGTCTGGCCGGACTGGCTCGCCGAGCTGGAACGCACCCGCTACGACAACGCGCTCTTCTGCGGCATCACCTTCGAGGACTTCACGGCCGGCTACGACACCAACTCCGCCGTGCTCTTCCCGGAGACCATCGCGGTGCGCGAGGCCCCCGACCGCTTCAGCTGGGGCGGCATCTTCTGCGACCGCGAGGCCGCCCGCTTCCGCCGGGTCAGCGAGGCCGCCATCGAGACGCTCGGCGTCGAACTCCCCGCGGACGTCCGCGAGATGCTCGCCGACCAGGAGCGCTGCCAGGAGGCGTTCGTCCTGTGGGACATGGTGCACGACCGCACCCACAGCCACGGTGACCTGCCGTTCGACCCGTTCATGATCAAGCAGCGCCAGCCGTTCTGGATGTACGGCCTGGAGGAGCTGCGCTGCGACCTCACCGCCTTCAAGGAGGCCGTGAAGCTGGAGGCCGAGGGGTACTCCCAGGCCCGCGATGTGCAGTTCGCCGTGATCTTCGACCGGATGTTCCGGTTCCCCGTCACCGGCGACCGGGTCCGCAACTACGACGGCCTGGGCGGACAGCTGCTTTTCGCGTACCTCCACAAGCACGACGTCGTACGCTGGACGGACAACACACTGCACATCGACTGGGAGCGGGCGCCCAAGGTCACCAACCAGCTGTGCGGCGAGATCGAAAAGCTCTACCGCGACGGCATCGACCGGCCCAAGCTGGTCCACTGGTTCGCCGCGTACGACCTCGTCTCGACCTACCTCGCACCGCACCCGGGTTCGGTCTGGGCCAAGGGACCCGACGCCCTCGACCTCGACCAGCCGCCGCGCAAACTCGTGGACGACGTGCTCCCCGACGAGTTCCCGCTGAGCATGTTCTACGAGGCGCTCGCCAAGAAGCTGCGCACTGTGATCGCATCCACCAAGGGCATCACGGCCCACAGCGATGAATTGGCGGCGGCATGAAGACCGACCGGAACACCCGGCGGGCGGCCGTCCAGGAGCAGGACGAGGAGGCGACGGAGATGGTTACTTCGACGGGCGGCCAGGGGCCGCTGGAGGGTGCGGTCATCGCGGTGGCGGGTGCGGCCGGGCCGGCCGGCCGCGCGACCCTGCTGCGACTGGCCGAAGCGGGTGCAGTCGTCGTCGGCTCGGACTCCAACCCCGAGCGGCTGGCGGAGGCCGTGGACGCGGCCCGCTACGCCCACGGCGGCGCCACGGTGATAGGGGACACCGTGGACCTCCTCGACCTCGACCAGACCCGTGAATGGGCGGCCCGTACGGAGAAGGAGTTCGGCCGGATCGACGGCCTGGTGCACCTCGTCGGCGGCTGGCGCGGCTCCTCGACCTTCGCGGAGACCGACCTGGCCGACTGGAACCTGTTGCACAAGCTGCTGGTCCGCACCGTCCAGCACACCTCCCTCGCCTTCCACGAAGCGCTCGAACGCAGCGGCAACGGCCGCTTCCTCCTCACCAGCGCGGCCGGCGCCAGCAAGCCCACCGGGGGCAACGCCGCCTACGCCGCCTCCAAGGCCGCTGCCGAGGCCTGGACGCTCGCCATGGCGGACGGTTTCCGCAAGTCGGGGGGTGAGCAGGGACCGCGCGCCGCGGCTGCCATCCTGATCGTGAAGGCGCTCGTCAACGACCAGATGCGTGCCGAGCGACCGAACGCCAAGTTCGCGGGCTTCACGGATGTCACGGAGCTGGCCGAGGCCATCGCCGGGGTCTGGAGCCGGCCCGCCCAGGAAGTGAATGGACAGCGTCTGTGGCTGACCCCCGAGCCGTGACCGGAGCGAAGACCGACGCCCGGCAGCACCACGATCCCGAGATACGCGGCTTCGCCAGCGACAACTACGCGGGCGCCCACCCCGAGGTGCTCGCGGCGCTCGCCCTCGCCAACGGCGGCCATCAGGTCGCCTACGGCGAGGACGACTACACCGCACACCTCCAGCGCGTCTTCCGCAGCCACTTCGGGCAGCGCGCCGAGGCGTTCCCGGTGTTCAACGGCACCGGCGCCAATGTCGTCGCCCTGCAGGCCGTGACCGACCGCTGGGGTGCGGTGATCGCTGCCGAGTCCGCGCACATCCATGTGGACGAGTGCGGGGCGCCCGAGCGGATCGGCGGGCTCAAGCTGCTGACCGTGCCCACCGAGGACGGCAAGCTCACCCCTGAGCTGATCGACCGCCAGGCGTACGGCTGGGACGACGAGCACCGTGCCATGCCGCAGGTCGTCTCGATCACCCAGAGCACGGAGCTCGGCACGGTCTACACGCCCGAAGAGATCCGGGCGATCTGCGAACACGCTCATGAGCGCAACATGGTGGTGCACCTCGACGGCTCGCGGATAGCCAACGCCGCGGCGACGCTCGATGTCCCGATGCGGGCCTTCACCAACGCGGTGGGCGTCGACATCCTCTCCTTCGGCGGCACGAAGAACGGTGCGGTCTTCGGCGAGGCCGTGGTCGTGCTCAACCCCGACCGGGTGCGCGCGATGAAGCATCTGCGCAAGCTGTCCATGCAGCTGGCCTCCAAGATGCGCTTCGTCTCCGTCCAGTTGGAGGCGCTGCTCGCCAAGGACCTGTGGCTGCGCAACGCCCGCCATGCCAACACCATGGCGCAGCGGCTGGCGGCCGGGGTACGGGAGATCGCCGGGGTGGAGATCCTCTACCCCGTGCAGGCCAACGGTGTGTTCGCCCGCCTTCCGCACGACGTCAGCGAGCGGCTGCAGAAGCGCTACCGCTTCTACTTCTGGGACGAGTCGGACGGTGTGGTGCGCTGGATGTGTGCGTTCGACACCGCCGAGGAGGACGTCGACGGCTTCCTCGCCGCACTCCGCGAGGAGATCGGCCGCTAGCTCCACGCCTGCATAGCTATGCGCTCGGCCGAAAAGTCATTGACTTGCGGCCGGGCGCATCGCTACGCTCCCCGGGTATGGAGCTGATCCAGAACGCCCCGGAGATCTCCGCCTACTTGGCGGCCGACGAGGTCATCGACCACGAGCATCCACGCGTCCGGGCCATCGCGACCACCCTCGCCGTTGATGCCCCCGATGCATATGCATACGCCAAGGCCGCCTTCGAATTCATCCGCGACGCCATCCCGCACAGCGCGGACGCCGAGGACCCGCGGGTCACCTGGCGCGCCTCGGACGTGCTCGCGCAGCGCACCGGCATCTGCTACGCCAAGGCGCACGCACTCGTGGCCCTGCTGCGCGCGGAGGGCATCCCCGCCGGGCTGTGCTACCAGAGGCTCGACACCGTCCACGGGCTGATCGCCGTCAAGCTGCCGGGCGAGGACCGCTGGGCACGGCAGGATCCACGGGGCAACAAGCCGGGCGTCGACGCACAGTTCCGCCTCGACCGCGAACAACTCGCCTTCACGGTGCGACCTGAGTGCAACGAACTGGACCTGCCGGTGCTGTTTGCTGAACCACACCCGGCCGTGCTCCAATGCCTCCAGAAGGCCGTCGACCGGCCTCACCTCTGGCAGATGCTCCCCACCGATCTCTGAGGAACGGCTCCGATGCCCAGCTCTTCGCACGTCTCCGGCACGACCTGTGGCCTGTATGTCTCCGACGAGGTGCGCGCCCTGGCGCCCGGCTTCGGCTACCTCGCCGTGGAGGCCCACGGCCTGACCAACGGGCCCAGCGACGAGGCCGGCGCGGCGCTCCTGGACGAGGCCACCCGCCGCCTCACCGAGCGTCTGGACGGACGTGCCCCGCAGGACGATCCGCACCTCGCCGCCTGGCGCGCCGCGTACACCGCATTCGGCAGCAAGCCGTCGCGCACCCGCAACTCCGCCGAGGCGCTGGCCAGGCGGGCGCTCGCGGACGGCGGACTGCCGCGCATCAACCGCCTCGTCGACCTCTACAACGCCCTCAGCGTCGCCCACCTCATCCCCGTGGGCG
The DNA here is from genome assembly GCF_053611685.1 of Streptomyces sp. NPDC054786. Taxonomy (NCBI): domain Bacteria; kingdom Bacillati; phylum Actinomycetota; class Actinomycetes; order Kitasatosporales; family Streptomycetaceae; genus Streptomyces; species Streptomyces sp. NPDC054786. The sequence continues at coordinate 48,094 of NZ_JBSHAW010000049.1, forward strand.
GCGAGGACCTGGACCGTATCCAGGGCGGAATGCGGCTCGTACGGGCCACCGGCGACGAACCGTTCGTGACCGCGGCCGGCGGCGCCGAAATCATCGAGCACCCCGACGCGGGCGAGGTGATCTGGTGTGACGACGAGGGCGTCACCTGCCGCCGCTGGAACTGGCGGCAGGGGGTGCGCACCCGCCTCACCGAGGAATCGGTCAGCGCCCTCTTCCTGCTGGAGCGGATGGCTCCCATGACGCTCGACGAGCTGAGCGCCGCGGGCGCCGAGCTGGCCGAGGCGCTGCACAAGGCCTGCCCGGACGCCCGCATCGAGATCGGCGACATCTGGGCCCCGTGAGCGGGGTCGCCGGAGGCGCGCTACGACGGCGCGCTCCGGCCTCCGGGTCCGCTATCGGGCGGTCCCGGGCGCGGCGGGCGCCGTGCCGCCGAGGTGGGCCGGGATCCACCAGGTGTCCTCGGGGCCCTTGGGGCGTACGGGGTAGGCGCGCTGTGCCGCCTCCAGCAGGTCCTGCACACGGGCCCGCAGCCGGTCGGTGATCTTCTCGGCCTGCTCGGCCGGATCGGCCTCCATCGGCTCGCCCACCCGGATCGTTATCGGCAGGTGGTTACGGCCCAGATCGCGCTTGTGGCCCTTGGTCCACAGCCGCTGGGTGCCCCACAGCGCCACCGGCAGCAGCGGCACCCCGGCCTCCTGGGCCAGCCGTACCGCACCCGACTTGAAGGTCTTCAGGGTGAAGGACTCGGAGATCGTCGCCTCGGGGAAGACCCCGATGATTTCACCCGAGCGCAGTGCGGACAGCGCGTGCTTGTAGGCGTGCATGCCCTGCGCACGGTCCACGGGGATGTGCTTCATCGCGCGCATCAGCGGTCCGGACACCTTGTGCCGGAACACCGCCTCCTTCGCCATGAAGCGCACCAGACGCTTGGCCGGGCGCGCCGTCAGTCCGGCGAAGACGAAGTCCAGGTAACCGATGTGATTGCTCACCAGCACCGCCCCGCCGCGGCGGGGAATGTGATCCGTCCCGGCGATGTCGAATTTCAGATCGAGCGCCTTGAAGAGCGTGCGGGCGGCGCCGATCACCGGCGGATAGACGAGCTCTGCCATTGTCCGGAGGACCCCTTTTCCACGCCTGGGGAGGGTTCTCCCGGCGGAAACCTACGCAGCCGTAACTGCGGCTTTCGGGAGATCGTGCCCGAAGTCGGCCGTGGCGGCCAGCGCGCCGGCCGCCACGGCCGGGAGATTCTTGTCACGTGAAGGGTGGCTCAGCCGGTCGCCCTCCGCAGCACAAGGTACATCTCGCACCCCAGGCAGTACCCGAACGCAGCATTGAGAAAGGCCGCCGCGAGCGCACAGCCCGGTGGCCGCGAGCCCCAGCCACTGCGGCCCCACGAAGTAACCGGCCAGTCCCACCACCGCGAAGAACAGCCCGACGCTCTGGGCGAAGCGCGGCGGGGCGGCGTCCTCGAACTCGGCCGGTGCGGACAGCCGCGGGCGCACCGCCACCCTGAACAGCCAGGCATAGGGCGAGTGCTGGACACCCGCCAGCGCCCCGAGGGCGAAGACCAGCGTCTGGAAGGCCAGCAGCGGACCGCTCCCGGTGATCAGCACGGCCGCCAGCACGACGGTCGTCAGCGTCGCCCCGAACCTCGGGCCCCGTACGTCAATGGTGTCGACAGGCATGCCCCCACTCTCCCGCAGACCGGGTCGCACCGGGCCCCGGGAATCTTTGCGGTCTCGTGAACGCTGCATCCCTCGATGACTGGACTCATGGTGTGCCTCGCGGTGCTCGCGGCGGCGAGCGCTTTCGGCGTGTGGCACCGACGCCGTAAGGGGAGGCCGACGGTGCGCAAGCGGGACGACGGGACGCGGCTGGGCGCCGCCGAGATCGGCGCGGAGCTGGGGGAGCGGGCCACCCTGCTGCAGTTCTCCAGCGCCTTCTGCCAGCCCTGCCGGGCCACCCGGCGCACCCTGGCCGAGGTCGCCGGCATGGTCGAGGGGGTGGCCCATGTCGAGATCGACGCGGAGGACCATCTGGACCTCGTGCGCCACCTCAATGTGCTGCGCACGCCCACGGTGCTGGTGCTCGACGCGGACGGCGCGATCGTGCGCCGCGCCTCCGGGCAGCCCCGGAAGGCCGATGTCATCGCTGCGCTGGGTGCGGCCGTCCGTGATTGATCTCCCAGATGGCGGGCGCCCCTTGACGCTGTGGGTCACGAATCGTCACTCTGACGTGATGCGGCCAGGAACCCTTCTGCACGGACGCGCCCACGTCGACCTTCTGCGGACTGCCAGCGCCCGCTGTCCGGGCGCGTGAGCAGCGACGACACCTTGCTGCCGGCCGCCGCACGGCCGTCGGCGGCTCCGCCCGGGCTCGTACACCACACCAGAAGGACAACTCCATGACGGCCTCGCCCGGCCTCGGCACGCCCCGCACCGCCTCCCCCGAGCTGCTGCGCTCGGTCTTCCGGCAGCACGCCGCAGGCGTTGCGGTGATCACCGCGCACGGCTCCCGCCCCGTCGGCTTCACCGCCACCTCCCTGACCTCCGTCGCCGCCGACCCGCCGCTGCTCTCGTTCGGCATCGGTACCGGCGCCTCCAGTTGGCCGGCCGTCTCGGAAGCCGAGCACATCGGCGTCCACATACTCGGCGAGCACCAGCAGGAACTGGCCGCCACGTTCGCGCGCAGCGGCGCCGACCGCTTCGGCCCCGCCACGTCCTGGCGCACCGGCCCCGAGGGCGTACCCCTCCTGGACGGCGTACTGGCCTGGCTGGTGTGCAAGGTCGTGGCGCGGGTGCCGGCCGGCGACCACCGCATCGTGCTCGCCCAGCCCGTCGTCGGCGACCCCGCGGGGCCCGGCCGTCCGCTGCTGTATCACCAGGGCCGCTTCAACGCGCTGCGGGACTGACGGGTTCCCGCTGCCGTTCGTCGTTTCCCGGTCGGGGCCGTTGGCAAGGTCACATTTCGACGGCCTTGATTCGGGGCACGAGAGTCGATGTACTGGCGAGTAATATGGCGGTCGGCGTGGGGAACCGCATCCGACCGGGAGCCGCCCCGACAGGCGCCTATGCTGCCAGCACAAGGCAGTTCTGAAGAGACGAAGCAGGTAGGAGAGCCGGCGTGAGCCTGAGGATCGTTGTCTGTGTGAAGTACGTGCCCGACGCCACCGGCGACCGGCACTTCGCCGAGGACCTGACCGTCGACCGTGACGATGTGGACGGTCTGCTCTCGGAGCTCGACGAGTACGCCGTCGAGCAGGCCCTGCAGATCAAGGAAGCCGCCGACGACGCGGAGATCACGGTCCTCACCGTCGGCCCCGAGGACGCCAACGACGCGCTGCGCAAGGCGCTGTCGATGGGCGCCGACAAGGCCGTCCACGTCGAGGACGACGACCTGCACGGCACCGACGCGCTCGGCACCTCGCTCGTGCTCGCCAAGGCCATCGAGAAGACCGGCTACGACCTCGTCGTCTGCGGTATGGCCTCCACCGACGGCACGATGGGTGTGCTGCCCGCGCTGCTCGCCGAGCGGCTGAACATCCCTCAGGTCACCCAGCTGTCCGAGGTTTCGGTCGCCGACGGCAAGGTCACCGGCCGCCGGGACGGCGACACCGCCAGTGAGCAGCTGGAGGCCGCGCTGCCGGCCGTCGTGTCCGTCACCGACCAGTCGGGCGAGGCGCGTTACCCCTCCTTCAAGGGCATCATGGCCGCCAAGAAGAAGCCGGTGGAGTCCCTGGACCTGGAGGACCTGGAGATCGAGGCGGACGAGGTCGGCCTCGAGGGCGCCTGGACCAAGGTCGACGGCGCCGCCGAGCGTCCGGCCCGCACCGCGGGCACGATCGTCAAGGACGAGGGCGAGGGCGGCAAGCAGCTCGCCGAGTTCCTCGCGGGCCAGAAGTTCATCTGAGCCGCAGCCCTTTCCACCGCCCTCATTCTTCCCGCAGGAGAACAATCCCATGGCTGAAGTCCTTGTCTACGTCGACCACGTGGACGGTGCCGTCCGCAAGCCCACCCTCGAACTGCTCACCCTCGCCCGCCGCATCGGCGAGCCGGTAGCCGTTCACCTCGGTGCGAACGCCGAGGACGCCGCGAAGATCCTCGGTGAGTACGGCGCCGTGAAGGTACTGGCCGCCGACGCGCCCGAGTTCGCCGAGTACCTCGTCGCCCCCAAGGTCGACGCGCTGCAGGCCGCCTACGACGCGGTCTCCCCGGCCGCCGTGCTGCTGCCGTCCTCCGCGGAGGGCAAGGAGATCGGTGCCCGTCTCGCGCTGCGCATCGGCTCCGGCATCATCACCGACGCCGTCGACGTCGAGGCCGGCGATGAGGGCCCGGTGGCCACCCAGTCCGTCTTCGCGGCCTCGTACACCACCAAGTCCCGCATCACCAAGGGCACCCCGGTCATCACCGTCAAGCCCAACTCCGCCGCTCCGGAGGCCGCTCCGGCCGCCGGTGCCGTCGAGCAGCTCGCGGTGACCGTCGCCGACTCCTCCAAGGCCACCAAGATCGTCTCGCGCACCCCGCGCGAGTCGACCGGCCGCCCGGACCTGACCGAGGCCGCGATCGTGGTCTCCGGTGGCCGTGGCGTCAACGGTGCCGAGAACTTCCCGGTCATCGAGGCGCTCGCCGACTCGCTCGGTGCGGCCGTCGGCGCCTCGCGTGCCGCGGTGGACGCCGGCTGGTACCCGCACACCAACCAGGTCGGCCAGACCGGTAAGTCGGTCTCGCCGCAGCTGTACATCGCGGCGGGCATCTCCGGTGCGATCCAGCACCGCGCCGGTATGCAGACCTCGAAGACCATCGTCGCGATCAACAAGGACTCCGAGGCGCCGATCTTCGACCTGGTCGACTACGGCGTGGTCGGCGACCTCTTCGACGTCGTCCCCGCCCTCACCGACGAGGTCAAGACCCGCAAGGGCTGACCGCCGTCCCGCCGGAGCCCGGCTCCGGCCTCGCACGAGGCCCCGTACGCGCGGTGTGTACGGGGCCTCGTGCTGTGGCGGCAGTGCCGGTCGGGTGCCGCGCCGTCAGGCGCCCGTCGCCCCGTCGATCCGCTCGCGCAGCAGATCCGCGTGGCCGTTGTGCCGGGCGTACTCCTCGATCATGTGGACGTAGATCCAGCGCAGGCTCAGGGTGCGCCCCCGGCGCGCCACGAAGATCTCGTCCAGTCCGCGGTCCGCCACGGCCTTGTCACAGGACTCGATCTCGGCCCGGAACGCCGCGAAGTCCCGCTCGGCGGCGGCCGGATCGGCGTCGTCGAAATCGGCGTCCGGGTTGTCCTCGGTGGAGTAGAGATCGCTGATCCGCTGGCCGAGGAAGCGCAGCCGGAACCAGGTGCGTTCGACGTGTGCCATGTGGCGCACCAGGCCGAGCAGCGTGAGGGTGGACGGTGCGGCGCTCGCCTCGACGAGCTGGGCGGGCGTCAGCCCCGTGCACTTGGCGAGCAGGGTGTCACGGTGGAAGTCGAGCCAGCCCTGCAGCATCTCCCGTTCGCCGGCCACGGTCGGGAGTTCTCTGCGTTCTATGGAAGGTGCGATCCAAGTCATGAGGGTGAGTCTGACGGCGCCGCGGTGGACCCCGCCACGGAGTTTGCGAAGTCCGGCCGTACGCCCGTGACCTGCGCCGCCGCGGGTGAGGGTGTTGACCTCGGCAACCGACGCCGATAACTTCGCTATACGGATTGTTGATTCCGTTAAGCGGAAAACGCTCGATCGGCGGGCGTGCGCACCGGGAGGGTATCGAATGGGGCAGCAGGAGACCGTGGCGACGAGCCTCGCGGACACCGTACGCGAGGGAATCGGAGCCGCTCTCGCCCAGGTGGACGCGGATCTGGCGCGGCGCTACCCCGGCGACCCCGGCACCCGCCAGCCGGTCCACACGGTCTACGTCCCCGGCGATGTCTTCGCCGCCGGCACCCTGCGCTCCTGGGGCGACCAGGCGCTCGCCGCCCTCGATGAGCATGCCCCCGACGCCGGGGCGCTCGCCGCCGTCCTCGGTATCCCCGACGCACTCGCCGTGGACGTCCACGACCGCGTCCGGGCCAAGCTGACCCGCGAGCCCGTCGAGGATCTACGCATCGACTTCGAGGACGGCTACGGCCCCCGCCCGGACGCCGAGGAGGACGAGGCCGCGGCCCGTGCCGCCGCCCTGGTCGCCGCCGCGTTCCGTGGGGGCACCTCCCGGCCGGAGGCTGGGGGAGGCACCGCGGCCCCGTACATGGGCATCCGGATGAAGTGCATGGAGGCCGCCGTCCGCGACCGCGGGATCCGCACCCTCGACATCTTCCTCACCGGCCTCATGGCGGCCGGCGGTCTGCCCGACGGACTGGTGCTGACGCTCCCGAAGGTGACCTACGCCGAGCAGGTCACCGCCATGGTCCGGCTGCTGGAGGCCTTCGAGAAGGCGCACGGCCTGGAGAGCGGCCGGATCGGTTTCGAGATCCAGATCGAGACCACCCAGTCGATCCTGGGCGCCGACGGCCGCGCCACCGTCGCCCGCATGATCGAGGCCGCCGAGGGCCGTGCCACGTCCCTGCACTACGGCACCTTCGACTACAGCGCCTCCTGTGGCGTCAGCGCCGCCCACCAGTCCCTCGACCACCCCGTGGCCGACCACGCCAAGGCCGTGATGCAGGTCGCCGCCGCGGGCACCGGCGTACGTCTCTCCGACGGCTCGACGAACGTCCTGCCGGTCGGCGCGACGGACCGGGTGCACGCCGCCTGGCGGCTGCACCACGGCCTGGTCCGCCGCTCGCTGGCCCGCGCGTACTACCAGGGCTGGGACATGCACCCGGCCCATCTGCCCACCCGTTACGCGGCGGTCTACACCTTCTACCGCGAGGGCCTGGAGCAGGCCGCGGCCCGGCTCGCGGCGTACGTCGCCAAGGCCGGCGGCGACGTCATGGACGAGCCCGCCACCGCCAAGGCACTCAGCGGCTATCTGCTGCGCGGTCTGGACTGCGGCGCCGTGGACGCCGCCGAGGTCGCCCGGCTGACCGGGCTGACCCGCGCCGACCTGGACGCACTCGCGGGCCGCCCGGCCTCCACCGCCTGAGAGCGCAGCGGCCCGTTCGGTACAACGCGCCGCGCAGCACAGGAAGTTGGCCGCCGTGACCGCTTGCCGGTCAGGTAGGCCCCATGAAGCCCCCGCCGATCTCCGGCGGGGGCTTCGTACTTCAGTCCGCGGCCGGACCGAGGTCGTCGATATGGGCACGCAGGACCGTGGCGCAGGTCTGTGCGTCCAGGACGTCGGGCCGCAGTACGGCGGTGAACGCGAGACCGTCCAGGAGGGAGGTCAGCCGCTCGGTCTCGGTGTCGACGGTGAGCCCCGGCCGCAGCCCGCCCGCGGTGTCGAGGCGGGTGAGGATGCGGCGGACGAGGGTGCGGGTGCCGGTGGCGGTCTCCTGGGCGAGGTCGTCGATCGCGGGATGGGTCCGGGCGGCGGTGGAGAAGTCGACGAGGACGGTGACCTCGGCACGCCGGCTGTCGTCCAGGGGCAGCAGCTCGGAGAGCAGCTCGACCGCGCAGCGGCGGATCTGCGCCGCGGGAAGTCCGTCCAGATCGCCCAACTCGTCGACGCGGCGCTGGAGTCGGTCGCCGACCCGGTCGAGCATCGACCGCATCGCAAAGCGCATCAGCTCTTCCTGGCCGGCGAAGTAGTGCCGGACCGAACCGATGTTGAGCCGGGCCTCGTCGGCGACGGCGCGCAGGGAGGCGCGCTGGAGGCCGTCTCGTACGGCGACGCGGAAGAGGGCGTCGACGACGTCGCGGCGTCGGGCTTCTCGGTCCACCTGCTTGGGCATGGCCCCTTTGTATCACGGCTGTGATAAATTGTTTTGTATCACACCTGTGATACAACGATTGGAGGGGTGATCGTGGAGCATGTCCTGAACCTTCTTCTCATCCGGTTCGGCGTGATCGCGGGCGGCCTGGTGGTGCTGGCCCTGCTGGTCTTCGCCGTGGCGCTCGTCCTCAAGCGCCGGGGGAAGCTCGGTGCGGCGCGGCGGTATGCGGCACCCGCCGCTCATGCCGTGAGCCGCTATCTGGACGACCGGGGCGCCGCGCGGGGCCGTGGTGGGGCGTCCCGGGGACGCGGGTCGGTGGCCGGTGCGGTGGTGCGGGCCGCGGCCCGGCACCTGGACGACGACGGGCGCGGGCAGCGGCAGCGCGAACGGGAGCCGGGGCGGGGTGGGGCCCGATGACCGGCGGCGGTCCGACGGCCGGCAACGGCCCGACGTATGAGGTCCTCGCCCGAGGCGGAGGCGGAGGCGGGGGCGGGGGCGGGGGCGGGGGCGACGGGAGCGACGGGTCGGACCTCGTCCAGCACCTGCTGGCCGACGCCGCGATCAAGGGTGTCATCGTGATCGTCGCGCTGATCGTGCTCGTGCTGGGGATGGTGCTCATCTGGAAGAAGGCCGGCCGCGCCCCGTATCGCGACGACCGGTGATCACCCCGCCCGGAACTCCCCGGAGCCGCGCCGGCCCGGGGGTCTCCGGCGCCTCCGGCGGGAGTTCAGCTCTCCGAAGGGCGGATCTCGCCCGAGCCACGGGCGATCAGACGGGTGGGGATCTCCCTGCGCTGCGGCGGGTCCTCGATGCCCTCCAGGCGCCGGAAGAGCAGACCGGCGGCCGTCCGGCCCATCCGTGCCGGGTCCTGGGCGACGACCGTGATCGCCGGCCGGACGAGATCGGCCAGCTCGAAGTCGTCGAAGCCCACCAGCGCGACCGGGCGCGGGCGTTCGCCGAGGATGCGTACGGCCGTGACGGTGACCCGGTTGTTGCCCGCGAAGAGCGCGGTGACCGGCGCGGGGGCGTCCAGCATGGTGGTGGCGGCGGCGCGTACGCACTCGGGCGCCGTGGAACCCAGTGACACCCAGGAGTCGTCGACGGGCAGGCCCGCGGCGGCCATGGCGGTGCGATAGCCGCGCAGCCGCTCGCGTGCGGTGTGGATCCGCGGCTGGTCACCGATGAAGCCGATCCGGCGGTGGCCGTGCGCGATGAGATGAGCCACCGCGTCCTGGGCGCCGCCGAAGTTGTCGGAGACCACGACATCCGCGTCGATCCGGCCGGGCGGGCGGTCCACGAACACGGTCGCTATCCCGGCCGTGATCTCCGGCTCCAGGTAGCGGTGGTCGTCGGCGGCCGGGATGATGACCAGCCCGTCCACCCGCCGTGCGCACAGCGCCAGCACCAACTCCTGTTCGCGGGCCGGATCCTCGGCGCTGGAGCCGTTGATCAGCAGCGCGCCGTGGCTGCGGGCGACTTCCTCGACGGCGCGGTTGAGCGGGCCGTAGAACGGGTCGGCGAGATCCTCCAGCACCAGGCCGATGCTGGCCGTACGTCCCTTGCGCAGGATCCGGGCGGAGTCGTTACGGCGGAACCCCAGAGCGGTGATGGATTCCTGGACACGTCGTTCGGTGTCCGGCGTGACGCCCGGTTCGCCGTTGACCACCCGGGAGACCGTCTTGAGGCCGACCCCGGCGCGCGCCGCGACATCCTTCATCGTGGGCCGGGTGCCATAGCGGCGGGAGGTGCCCCGCGCGGTGTCGGTCACGGTGTGCGGTCCTGATTCTGTCGGCGTCAGGTGTGGCGTCGAGCATAGCCTCTAGACAACGTTGTCAATCGAGGGAAGACTGGCGTTCTCACGCCGGGCCGGTACGCTCGGCCCCCGGGCCCACCAGGAGATTCCACACCGATGCAGACGGACCTCAGCGCAGCGTTGGACATTGGCGGCACCAAGATCGCCGGCGCTCTGGTGGACGCCCACGGCAGACTGGTCGCACGGGCCGCCCGGCCCACCCCCGCCGACAAGGACGGGGCGACGGTGATGCGTGCGGTGGCCGAAGTGGTCGCCGAGCTGGCCGCGGAGCCGGGCTGGGCGCGGGTGGCGGCCGTCGGCATCGGCAGCGCAGGCCCGGTCGACGCCTCGTCCGGCACCGTCAGCCCGGTCAACATCCCCGGCTGGCGCGACTTCCCGCTCGTCGCCGGAGTGCGGGCGCTCGTCGGGGAGCGCCCGGTCGTGCTGGTCGGCGACGGTGTCGCGATGACCGCGGCCGAGCACTGGCAGGGGGCGGCGCGCGGCCACGCCAATGCGCTGTGCATGGTGGTCTCCACCGGCGTCGGCGGCGGACTCGTCCTCAACGGCCGGCTGCACCCGGGCCCCACGGGGAACGCCGGGCACATCGGTCACATCAGCGTGGATGTCGACGGTGACCCTTGCCCGTGCGGGGCCCGTGGCTGTGTCGAACGGATCGCCAGCGGCCCCAATATCGCCCGCCGGGCGCTCGCCAACGGCTGGCTCCCCGGTCCCGACGGTGACACCAGTGCGGCGGCCGTCGCCGCCGCCGCGCACGCCGGTGACCCCGTCGCCATCCGCTCCTTCGAGCGAGCCGCCCAGGCGCTGGCCGCCGGGATCGCCGCCACCGCCACGCTCGTGGAGATCGATATCGCGGTCATCGGCGGGGGAGTCGCGGGCGCGGGAGACGTCCTCTTCACCCCGTTGCGTGCGGCCCTGCGGGACTATGCGACGCTGTCGTTCGTGTCGGGCCTGACGGTCGTACCGGCCCAAATGGGGACCGATGCGGGGGTGGTGGGCGCTGCCGCTGCCGCCGGGCAACGGTCCCGTCCCGATGCCTTCGTCCCTACGCCCTGACGCCACCACGAGCCCCCGTGCGCCCCTTAGTGTGTTGCCGACCGCGACGTGCGCCGTGGCGTACACGGCGTATGGCCACAGGCACGGGTATCGAGGGGATCGGCGACGGTGACACCGGGGGAGCGTGAGCAGGGCGGAGCGGACGAGGCACCTGGGGCGGGCGGGCCCGGCCCGACGGGTGCCACCCCACTGCCGAACGCCGGCGGCGATGCGGGGCAGGGTGTGCCCGGTGCCGCCGCCGCGAGCGGGCCCCGGCGGGGCAACGACGCCGATCTGACCGGGCAGTTGCTGGGCGGCAGGTATCGGGTGACCGGCCGGATCGGGCGCGGTGGCATGGGCGTGGTCTGCCGCGCCGTCGACGAGGTGCTGGGGCGCGAGGTCGCCGTCAAGGTCCTGCGCGCCTACACCGATGCCTCCGCCCCGGAGCTGGCCGATCTGCGCACCCGTATGCAGCGCGAGGCGCGGGCCGCGGCCCGTATCCGGCACTCCGGTGTGGTCACCGTCCATGACGTCATCGACGAGGACGGGCGACCCGTCATCGTCATGGAGCTGGTGGACGGACCCTCGCTGGACGACGCCGTCGACCAGCGGGGCCCCCTCGATCCGAGGGAGATCGCCCGGATCGGCGCCCGGGTGATGGATGCCCTGGACGCCGCCCACCAGGTGGGTGTGCTGCACCGCGATGTGAAGCCCGGGAATGTGCTGCTGGACGGCTGGGGGCACCGCCCAGGCCGTTCAGGCACTGGGGGAGGCCGGGTGGTGCTCACCGACTTCGGCATCGCCAGTATCGAGGCACCGGGCGACGGCGCGACCACCAACATCACCCGCAGCGGCGAACTGGTCGGCTCGCTCGACTACTTGCCGCCCGAGCGGGCGCAGGGCCTGGACCCCACCCCGGCCTCGGACATCTGGTCCCTCGGGATGACCCTGTATGCGGCCGTCGAGGGCGGCAGTGCCCCGTTCCGTCGTACGTCGGTGTGGTCGACGCTCACCGCGATCGTCACCGAGGTGCTCCCCGAGCCCCGGCGGGCCGGGCCGCTCACCCCCGTGCTGCACGCCCTGATGGCCAAGAACCCGGCCGACCGGCCCTCCGCCGCCGACGCCCGGAGCCTGCTGGAAGCGGTCGCGGAGGGCCGCGAGCCCGCGCCGATGCCCACGCCCGGTGCGTCGTATCTGCCCACGGCGACGGATGTACGGGCGGTCGCCCCGCCGTCCGCGGCGCCGGAGACCGGCCCGGGGGCGGGCGACGGCGGGCCGGGTGAGCCGGGCGCGGTGGCGTCCGGTCCCGGCGACGCGGTCAGCCCGGGTGCGGCCCGCCCGGTCAACCCGGGTGCGGCGCCGGCCAGTTGGCTCTCCGGCCCCGGGGCCCAGGGCTCGCCGGTGACCCAACCCACGCCGCTGTCGCCACCGTCACCGGCCTCGACGCCGCCGCCTGCGCCCGCCGGGCATCCCGCGCCCCCGACGTCGCAGCACCATCAGGGCGGCGCCGGGAACCAAGGACCCGGGTTCACGTTTCCGACCCCGGGTCCCGTGTGCGATCCGCCCGGTGTGACGGCCGGTCCGCCCGTGGGCGGTACGGGCGCCCCTCCGTACCCGGGAAGCCCGGGGGAGCGGGACACCGAACGGCTGCCCGCCCGCGGGCGGCGTCGGGTGGTGCTGGCCGTGGCGGCGGCGCTCGCCGTGCTCGCGGCCGGCGGCGGTGTGACCTATGCGCTGGTGGGCGGGGGCCCGAGCGATACGGTCGCGGGCGGTGGGCGGCAGTCGGCTCCGCCGGCCGGGGCAGCCGACGGGCCGGGCACGCCGAGCGCGTCCGCCGGCAAGGACGCCGGCAAGGCCGACGGAAAGGCCGACGCCAAGGACAAGGGCAAGGACAAGGGCCAGGACGGCGGGAAGAGTGCGGCGCCGTCCGCTTCGGACCGGCCCTCGGCCGGCGGTTCGCCCAAGGACCCCAAGCCCGGTGGTGCGGGCGGGAGTTCAGGCGGGCACGATGGTGATCGGGGCGGCACCGACGGCGGTGGCAGCGGTGCGGGCGGCGCCCAGGGCGGCGGGGGCGGTGCCGGCGGTGGCGGCAGTGACCCGACCCAGGGGCCGTCGTGCGCGTCCATCGGCGGTGGCAAGGCCAACTGCGAGGTGTGGCGCACCGCGAGCTCGTACACCCCGTCCTTCCAGCAGGTCGGGACCCTCAACTCGGGTACCAACTACTTCTACTGCCAGGCGAAGCTGGGCCACCGGGAGACGTACGGGAAGTGGACGAACGTCTGGTGGGCCAAGACCGATGACGACAGCGGCAACTCCGGTGTCTACATCAGCGTGGTCTACCTCAAGGGCGGGGCGAACGACCAGCCCGTCCCCGGGCTGCCCACCTGCTGACGCTCCTCACGGGTGCTGGGTCCGGGCGGGCGGAGGGCCCGTCCGGTGTCGTCAACTCTCTTTCGATGAGCGGTGTTTGACGTTCAGCACTGGAACTTGGCGTCCGCCCAGTCGGCGTGGTCGTAGTCGATACCGTCCCCGCCGTCGGTCACGACGAGCCGGACGCTCTGCGCTCCGGCGACCGGGGCGCTGACGGCCTTGGCGGCATCCGTCCCGGTCACCGAGGGGCTCACGGCGACCTGTTTGCCGTCGGCCCACACCTCGAAGCCCACCGACCCGCGGTCGCCGGACTCGTCGTCGATGCCGACCTGGGCCGTGAACACGGAGCACCGCCCGCCGGTATAAAAGCTCACCTCGCTGGGTGCATGCACCCCGAGGCCCTTCTCGAAGCCGGTGCCGCCGATGCCGATCGGCCTGCCGTCCCCGGCGTCGCTCTCCCCGACGCTGGTGTTCTTCTCGACCGGGCCCCAGCCGTTGGCGGCGGTGAGCCAGGGGAGTTCGGCGGCGTACGCGGTCCCGGACGGCGGTGGCACCACGACATGGGCGGTGCCGGGCAGCGTGGTGGTGATCCGCTCGCCGCGGGGTGAGCGGTAGGCGGCGGTGAGCGGCAGATCGTAGGCGCCGGGCTCGGTGCCGGCCGGTGCGGTGATCTTCCAGCCGGTGGTGAGCGTCCGGCCGCCGGGCAGCGCGCGGGCCGTCGCCGGGGAGGTGGCCCTGGCCTGCCACCCGTGCGGGGCCTGCAGCGTCACGGTGACGTTCTTGGCGGGGGTGCCGCCCAGGTTGCGGACGGTGGAGCGGAGGCCGGCGGGGGAGCCGGCCTCGACCAGCGGCGTACGGTCGGTGCCCGTCTCGACGGCCGGTGGGTAGGTGGCCCAGCGCTTGTCGGCGGAGACGCGGTAGACGGTGGTGCCGTGTGCCGGGACGGTCGCGGAGACGGTGCCCGTGGTGTGGGTGTCCTGGTGCCGCCACAGATCGCGCAGCCGGTAGCCGTCGGCCTGCGGGAGGCCCAGGTCCTTGGCGGTGGCGGAGATCCGCTGCGGCTGTCCGGTCTCGTTGAACAGCGCCACCGCGCGGGCGCCGTCGGCCAGTTGTCTGACCAGCGTCCAGCGGCCGGCCTCGGACTTCAGTACCGTGGCCTGCTTGCCCAGCGGGTCCTGGTCGATGGCGATGAGGTCCTTGTTGGCCAGGATCTCGAACGTCTCCGGGGTGGCCTTGCGCAGATCGGAGCCGATCAGCAGCGGGGCGGCCATCATCGACCACAGGGAGAAGTGGCTGCGGTACTCGGTGTCGGTCATGCCGCCGTTGCCGACCTCCAGCATGTCCGGGTCGTTCCAGTGCCCGGGGCCGGCGTGCGGGGCGAGCGGCAGATTCTGCTTCGTGATCCCGAGCATGCTCGACCAGGAGTCGCTGATGTCGCCGGTGGTGCGCCACAGATGCCCTACGTCCGACGCCCACTCCCAGGGCTTGTTCTCGCCCCATTCGCAGATGCTGTAGACGATGGGCCGCCCGGTGGCCTTGAGCGCGTCCCGCATCGTGCGGTACCGCTGCTTGGCGTCCACGCCGAGGTTATTGCAGTTGTCGTACTTGAGGTAGTCCACGCCCCAGTCGGCGAACTGCTGGGCGTCGGACTTCTCATGGCCCAGGCCGCCGGGGAATCCGGCCGGGTTGCAGGTCTTGATTCCGGCGCTCGTGTAGATGCCGAATTTCAGTCCCTTGGAGTGGACGTAGTCGGCCACCGCCTTGATGCCGTGGGGGAAGCGCTGCGGATCCGGTACGAGCTTGCCGTTCCCGTCGCGGGCCGGCAGCGCCCAGCAGTCGTCAAGATTGACGTACTGATAGCCGGCGTCCTTGAGGCCCTTGGCGACGAAGAGATCGGCGATGCCCTTGACCATCTCCTCGTTGAACTCGGCCCGGCAGTTGGTGGAGTTCCAGTTGTTGAAGCCCATCGGGGGCGTCTTGGCGAGCCCGTCGGGGAGCCGGGGTGCGGGGGTGGTGCGGGCGGTGCCGGCGCCCGGGGCGTCGGGGGTACGGGCCGCGGCGGGCAGGGCGGTCACTCCTGCCGTACACAACAGGGCGGCGGAAAGCGCTCCGACGATTCTTCGGTGGCCTCGCCGGTGGATGGTGCGGATATGAACGCGCATGATTCGCGTCCTCCGTCTTCGCGAGAGGTGTGGTGGGGGCGTGTACCGGTCGCGTGCGAGTGTTTACGGTAGGGCTTGTTGGAGTCTGTTGGAAGAGGAGCGGTAACGGTTCCTGCTTCGCCTGCCAAAACCCTTGACTCGACCTGCCGTTCGGAGTGAGATCCCACCACTCGCGTTCGGTTCTGTTTGGTTCCACCCCTGAGGAGGGGGACATGGTCCAGTCATCGTTCGGCGGCTCGGATACGTACGGGGAAGCGGCAGGACGTCGGATGTCCCGCCGGACGCTGCTGAGGAGCGCGGCGCTCGGCGCGGGGGCGGTGGCCCTCCCGTCCCTGCTCGCCGCCTGCAGCGGCGGTCCGAAGGGCATCACGATGGGTTCGAATGCCTCGGACGCCGTTCCGAAGAAGGCCTTCGCCGAGGCCTTCAAGGCCTATGAGAAGAAGTCGAAGAAGACGGTGACGGTCAACACCGTCAATCACGAAAACTTCCAGGAGAACATCAACCGTTATCTCCAGGGCTCTCCGGACGATGTCTTCATGTGGTTCGCCGGCAACCGTATGCAGTACTTCGCACAGAAGGGCCTGCTCTCCGACATCAGCGATCTGTGGCGGGGCTTCGACGGGTTCTCCGAGGCGCTGAAGAAGCAGTCGACGGGTCTGGACGGCAAGCAGTACCTGGTGCCGTACTACTACTATCCGTGGGCCGTCTTCCACCGGAAGAGCGTGTTCCAGGAGAAGGGGTACGACATCCCCAAGACCTTCGACCAGTACCGTGCGCTCGCCCGACAGATGCAGAAGGACGGCCTGGTGCCGTTCGCCTTCGGCGACAAGGACGGCTGGCCGGCGATGGGCACCTTCGACTACCTCAATATGCGCGCCAATGGCTACGACTTCCACATCGCGCTGATGAGCGGCCGGCAGGCCTGGAACAGCCCGCAGGTCAGGCACGTTTTCGACCTCTGGCGCGGACTGATGCCCTATCACCAAAAAGGCGCCAACGGCCGCACCTGGCAGGAGGCCGCACAGACCCTCGCACAGAAAAAGGCCGGAATGACCGTGCTCGGACTTCCGCACCCCGGCCAGCAGTTCAGCGCCGACGACCGTGCGGACCTAGACTTCTTCCCCTTCCCGGAAATCGACCCGGCCCACGGCCAGGACGCGGTCGAGGCGCCGATCGACGGATTCCTGATGTCGAAGAAGGCCAAGGACAAGGACGGTGCGAAGGATCTGCTGAAATTCCTCGCCACGCCCAAGGCGGAGGACATCTATCTGAAGTCCGACCCCAACAACGTCGCGGTCAACAGCGGCGCGGACACCGCCGCCTACACCCCGCTGCAGAAGAAGGCAGTCCAGCTCGTCTCGGGCGCCAAGCAGATATCGCAGTTCATGGACCGCGACACCCGGCCCGATTTCGCCTCGACCGTGATGATCCAGGCGATCCAGCAGTTCCTGAGCAAACCGGATGACATCGACGGCCTGGTCAATGACATCGAACGCCAGAAGAAGCAGATCTTTTCCGCCAAGTGAGCGCCGTCAGAAGTCCGTTGTGAAAGACGGGGAGCGAACCGCCGTGCCGAACACCCGCGCACGGCGCGCCGGACGACCGGGTCCGCGGCGCCACACCCGCCGTGACCTCGTCGTCCTCGGCGTGCTGCTGGGCATACCCATCCTGCTCGACCTCGCCCTGATCTGGGGCCCGACGCTGGCCTCCGTGGGGCTGTCCTTCACCACCTGGGACGGCATCGGCGATATCCGGTGGGCCGGCCTCAAGAATTACGACAACCTCTTCACCGACTACCCGCAGTTCTGGCCGGCGGTCCGCCACAACCTGTTGTGGCTGGTCTTCCTCGGGCTGGTCGCCGCCCCCTTCGGCCTGCTGCTCGCCGTCCTCATCGACCGCGGTGTCCGCTTCAGCCGCTTCTACCAGTCGACGCTCTATATGCCGGTGGTGCTCTCGCTCGCCGTCGTCGGCTTTATCGCCCAACTGGTCCTCTCCCGGGACCAGGGCGCACTGAACGCCGTCATCGGCGGCAGGAATCCCACCGACTGGCTCGGAAATCCCGGACTCAATATCTGGATGGTGCTGCTGGCCGCCTGCTGGCGGCACACCGGCTATGTCATGATCCTCTATCTCGCCGGACTGAAATCCGTCGACCCCGGTCTCAAAGAGGCCGCCGCCCTCGACGGCGCCAGTGAACGGCAGGCCTTCTTCCGGGTCGTGCTGCCCACCCTGCGCCCGGTGAATGTCATCGTCGGCGTCATCACCGTCATCGAATCGCTGCGGGCCTTCGACATCGTCTACGCCATCAACAAGGGCCGCAACGGCCTGGAGCTGCTGTCCGTGCTGGTCACCGACAACATCATCGGGGAGGCGAGCCGGATCGGATTCGGCTCGGCCATCGCCGTCGTCCTGCTGCTGGTCTCGCTGGGATTCATCGTGACCTACCTCGTCCAGGAACTCCGAGGGGAGCAGCGGCGATGACCGCACCCGCCGCCACCGCGCGGCCCGCCCCGCGCCAGGCACCCGCGCCGAGGGGCCCGGCCCGCCGCCGCGGCCGGTTCGGCGTCCACCTCTTCCTTTCCGCCGTCTCGCTCGCCTTCCTCGCCCCGCTGCTGCTGGCCGTCTACGCCTCACTGCGCCCTTACGAAGAGACCGCGAAATACGGCTATTTCTCCCTTCCGCGCCATCTCTCCTTCGACTACTACCAACAGGCCTTCGCCGACTCCGGGATGAGCAAGTACTTCCTCAACTCGCTCATCATCGCCGTCCCCGGTGTGCTGCTCACCCTTTTTCTGGCCTCGTTCGTGGCCTTCGCCGTTTCCCGGCTGCGGATCCGCGGCGGCATCGTCCTGTTGATGTTCTTCACCGCCGGAAACCTGCTGCCCCAGCAGGTGATCGTCACCCCGCTCTATGTGCTGTTCAACAGGATTCCACTGCCGTACTGGATGTCCGACTCCCTGACGATGTACGACTCCCTCTGGGCCGTCATCGCGGTGCAGACCGCTTTCCAACTCGGCTTCTGTGTCTTCGTTCTGGCCAATTTCATGCGCACCCTGCCGCGGGAAATCCTGGAGGCCGCGATCGTCGACGGAGCGGGCGTCTGGGCGCAGTACTGGCGGGTCACCCTTCCCCTGTGCCGACCCGCGCTCGCCGCACTGGGCACCCTGCAATTCACCTGGATGTACAACGACTTCCTCTGGGGCCTGGTCTTCCTCTCCGACGGCGACAAACTCCCCGTCACCTCGGCCCTGAACAATCTGCGCGGCCAATTCTTCACGGACTACAACCTGCTCGCCGCGGGCTCCGTCCTCGTCGCGCTGCCCACGATTGTGGTCTTCCTTCTCCTCCAGCGGCATTTCATCGCCGGACTGACCCTCGGCGCGAGCAAGGGGTAGCGGCCCTGGCCGCGCGGAACATGCCGGCGGCCGCACGATGGGCCGCCGTCATATGCGGCGTCTCCCGGGCCGGCGGCGGCCCGGGAACTCGGTATGCGGGTGAGGGTTTCGGTACTGGAGGGGCGGGGGAGCGCTTGTTTGCCGGGGGCTTCGCGGCGGCGGATGCGGTGACCGACATCCTCCGCGCGAGGCAATTCGCGACCGGCGTGTCCCCGGGTGTGTGAAACCTCCCTGGCCGCGCCGATGGTCGAATGAGCAACGTTCCCGGTCGTGCGCGCGGCCCGTGGCCCCGAGCGTTTCGGTGGCAGGGTGTGGCGGGCAACTCACCTGGGTCTAGGGAAGAGGGGAAACCGTGATCGTCTGGCTGAACGGCACGTTCGGTGCGGGCAAGACCACTACGGCTCATGAATTGCTCGACCTGCTTCCCGGAAGCACGCTCTACGACCCCGAACTCCTCGGCAGCGGACTGCGGTTGATGCTGCCGGCCAAGCGGTTCGAGGAGATCGACGACTATCAGGACCTGCCGGCCTGGCGGCGGATGGTCGTCGACACCGCCGCGGCACTGCTGACCGAAGTCCCGGGTCCGCTGGTGACACCGATGACGCTGCTGCGCCAGGAGTACCGCGACGAGATCTTCGGCTCCCTCGCCGCCCGCCGGATACCCGTACGGCACGTCCTGCTGCACGCGGACGAAACGATCCTGCGGGCTCGCATAGCCCACCGCGAGGAGCCCTCCGCAGACGCCGGGGCCACCGCGTCCGTGCGCCGGTGGAGCCTGGAACACCTGGGGCCGTACGCCGAAGCCCTGCCGTGGCTCAAGGGCGATGCGCACGTCGTGGACACCACCCGGCTCACGCCCCGGCAGAGCGCCGAGCGGGTCGCCGAGGCCCTCCGCACCGGCGCCGGCGCCTGCGACATCGTGCAGACACCCGAACCGACCGCCGAGACGCTCGCCGCCGGCGTACTGCTCTTCGACGACCAGGACCGGGTGCTGCTCGTCGACCCGACCTACAAGGCCGGCTGGGAATTCCCCGGCGGCATCGTGGAACGCGGCGAGGCGCCCGTCCATGCCGGCATACGGGAGGTCGCCGAGGAGCTGGGCATCGAACTGCCCCGTGCGCCCCGGCTCCTGGTGCTGGACTGGGAGGCACCCAAACCGCCCGGCTTCGGCGGTCTGCGGCTGCTCTACGACGGCGGCACCCTGACCGACGACCGGATCAGCAAACTGCTGCTGCCCGGCGCCGAACTGCGCGACTGGCGCTTCGCCACCGAGGCCGAGGCCGAGAAGATGCTGCCGCCGGTGCGCTTCAACCGACTGCGTTGGGCGCTGCGCGCCCGTGAACGGGGCTGTCCGCTGCACCTGGAGGCGGGTATTCCCGTGGGGTGAGGCCCACGTTTTTGGCTTTGCCTCCGTGGTGGTTGTTCGCCTCTCCGCTGCGTTTTGCCCCGGCCCGTGTTTTCGGCTTTCCCGCCGTGGGGGTCTCTCGCCGTTGCGCCTGGCGGCGGGCCGGGGCCGCTGCGCGGGGCTGTCGGGTGCGGTGACGGTCCTCCGGGGCAGGGGTGTGGGACTGCTGCGCTTTACGTCCCACACCCCTGCCCCTCCGGCCCGTCCCCTCCCGTTGAGGGAGGGAAGAAACTTCGGTGGGGGTGCACGTGGCTGGTCCGGTGCACCCCCTGAGTCAGACGCAACCCAGCCGCGAACGCCCGCCCCCACCCAGCTTTTTCCCACCCACTCACGGGAGGGGACGGGCCGGAGGGGCCTGGTGTGTGGACGTAAAGCGCAGCAGTCCACACACCAGGC
>NZ_JBSHAW010000050.1:0-5121 GCF_053611685.1 Streptomyces sp. NPDC054786
GCTGGACGTAAAGCGCAGCAGTCCGGACACCCACCCGCGGAGGCCCGTCGCCGGCACCCGACAGCCCCGCGCAGCGGACCCCGCCCGCCGCCAGGCGCAACGGCGAGACGAACCACGGCGGGACAGCCGACAACGCGGGCCGGGGCGCAAAGCGCAGCGGACAGGCGCAACGGCGAACAACCCCCACGGCGGGAACGCCGACAACGTGGGAAAACAGCCAAGCGCCGCGAATAGTCACCGTTCCGCTGCAGTCCGGCTCGGTGGGGGCCGCCGAGTTCGTCCTGTCGGTGGTTCCTCGTAGACTCGTCTGCCGTGGATACGACCCTTCAGGACCCGCTCGTGGGCCAGCTGCTCGACGGCCGCTACCGCGTCCAGGCGCGCATCGCCGCAGGCGGTATGGCCACGGTGTACCAAGCCGTGGACACCCGGCTCGACCGCGTGCTCGCGCTGAAGGTGATGCACCCGGGCCTGGCCATGGACGAGGCGTTCGTCGACCGCTTCATCCGCGAGGCGAAGTCGGTCGCTCGGCTGTCGCATCCGAATGTGGTGGGCGTCTTCGACCAGGGCACGGACGGTACGTACGTCTATCTGGCCATGGAGTACGTCGCCGGCTGCACGCTGCGCGATGTGCTGCGGGAGCGGGGCGCCCTGCAGCCGCGGGCCGCGCTGGACATCCTGGAGCCGATCCTGGCCGCCCTGGGGGCCGCGCACCGCGCGGGCCTGGTGCACCGCGACATGAAGCCGGAGAACGTCCTGATCGGCGACGACGGGCGGGTCAAGGTCGCCGACTTCGGTCTGGTGCGCGCGGTGGACACGAACACCACCGCCTCGACCGGCTCCGTCCTGGGCACCGTCTCCTACCTCGCGCCCGAGCAGCTGGAGCACGGCACCGCGGACGCCCGGGTCGATGTCTACGCCTGCGGTGTGGTGCTCTACGAGATGCTGACGGGCGGCAAGCCGCACACGGGCGGCACCGTGGCACAGATCCTCTACCAGCATCTGCACGAGGACGTGCTGCCGCCGTCCGGGCTGGTGCCCGGTCTCGCGCCGCAGCTGGACGAGCTGGTCGCGCTGGCCTGCGCCCGCGATCCGCGGCAGCGGCCGCAGGACGCGGTGGCGCTGCTGTCCCGGTCGCAGGAGGACCGTGCGCAGCTGACCGACGCCCAGCTGGATGTCGTGCCGCCGGAGGCCAAGGAGGTGCCCGGGGGCGACGGCTCGGAGCGTACGGACGTGATACCCCGCACCGACGGCGTCCAGCTGCCGCTGCCGGAGACCGGCGACGCGGAGCTGAACCGCACCAGTCGGCTGGAGGTGCCGCCGGCCGAGCAGACCACGCGGCTGCGGCCGGTGCCCGCCGAGACGCCCCGTGGCGGGCTGCTCCAGCGGCGGCGGCTCGCCACCGTCATCGCGGCCGTCCTGCTGGTCCTCGGGATCGGCACGGGCGTCTGGTACATCAACTTTGGCCAGTTCACCACCGTCCCCGCGGTGCTGGACATGCCGCAGACCAAGGCCGAGAAGACCCTGCGGGACGAGGGCCTGGGCGTGAAGGTGGTGCGCGGCTTCAGCTCGAATGTGGAGCGCGGCCACGTCATGAAGATCGACCCGGCGAACGGCAAGCAGATCCGTGGCACGGGCACGGTCACCCTGACCATCTCCCGCGGCCCGGAGATCGTCGCCGTCCCCGATCTGTCCGGCACCCCGGTCGCGGACGCCAAGCGCAAGCTGCGTGACCGCGGGCTGGTTCCCGGCAGCGTGACCCGGCAGTTCAGCGACGAGGTCGCCAAGGGCTCGGTGATCCGTACGGACCCGGGCGCCGGCAGCAAGCGGCGGCCCGATACGGCGGTGGGGCTGACCATCAGCCGTGGCACCGCGGTCGAGGTGCCCGGAGTGCTCGGCAACGACCGCGCGGACGCGGCGAACACGCTGCGCGCGGCCGGTTTCCAGGTGCGCTTCGCCGGCCAGCCGGTCTTCTCCACCCAGGACAAGGGCACCATCGCCCGGCAGACCCCGGTCGAGGGCAAGAAGCTCGGCAAGGGCGACACGGTCACCCTCACGCTCTCCAAGGGCCCGGAGATGATCCCCGTCCCGGATGTCACCGGCAAGAACGTCGATGACGCCAAGAAGCAGCTGACGGATCTGGGCTTCCAGGTCGAGGTGAAGAAGCCGTTCCTGTTCCCGCAGGACACGGTCGACACCCAGTCCGTCGACCCCGGCGAGAAGGCGCCGAAGGGCGGCACGATCACCATCAAGCTCAAGGGCGCGCTGTAGGTCCCGCGGGCCGTGCCCCACGGCTGCCGTCCGGCGGGCGTGGGGCACCTGGCACCCTGGGAGGGTGAGTACCTCCCCCGAGGGCGCCGAGCAGCGCGCCCGTGCACGTAACCCGGTCGGCGGCCATGTGCCGGTGGCCGGCGGCCTGGCGAAGACCGGCATTCCCTACGCCCGGGAGATGGGCGACGAGGTCGTCCAGGTCTTTGTGGCCAATCCGCGCGGCTGGGCGACGCTGCCCGGCAGCCCCGGACAGGACGAGGCGTTCCGGGCGGCCTGTGCCCTGCAGGGGATTCCGGTGTATGTCCATGCGCCGTATCTGATCAACTTCGGTTCGCACACCGCGGCGACCGTCGACAAGTCCGTGGACTCGCTGCGCCACTCGCTGCGCCGCGGCCGGGAGATCGGCGCGCTCGGCGTGGTCGTCCACACCGGCTCGGCGACCGGCGGACGGCCGCGCGCGACGGCGATGGCCCAGGTCAGGGGGCGGATGCGGCCGTTGCTCGACGAGCTGACGCACCCGGACGATCCCTGGCTGCTGCTGGAGCCGACGGCCGGACAGGGGGCATCACTGTGCGCGCTGGCCGAGGACCTCGGCCCGTACTTCGATGCGCTGGACCGGCACCCCAAGCTGGGGATCTGCCTCGACACCTGTCATGCCTTCGCGGCCGGGCACGACATGGCGGCACCGGGCGGCACGAAGGCGCTGCTGGACGAGCTGGTGGAGGTCGCGGGCGAGGGCCGGCTGAAGCTGATCCACGCCAATGACTCCAAGGATGTGGCCGGCGCCCACAAGGACAGGCACGAGAACATCGGCGCAGGTCACATCGGTGCGGAGCCCTTCAGCGAGCTGTTTCGCCACCCGGCGACGGCCGGCGTGCCGCTGGTCGTCGAGACCCCGGGCGGCAAGGAAGGGCATGCGGCGGACGTGGCCCGGCTCAAGGAGCTGCGCGCGTACTGAACCGCCGGCCGCGGTGTGCCCGCGATCCGGACAGGTCGTGGACGGGCGGGCGCCGTGCGGGGTGTTCCGGGGTTCCGGGACCACCCCGTCCCGGGCGCGGGGGTCAGAGCTCGGGGCCGTCCCCGGGCTCTTCCTGGTACGAGTAGCGCTGCTCCCGCCACGGGTCGCCCGTGTTGTGATAGCCGCGCTCCTCCCAGAAGCCGCGGCGGTCGGCCCGCATGTATTCGATGCCGCGGACCCACTTGGGGCCTTTCCAGGCATACAGATGCGGAACGATCAAGCGAACCGGAAAGCCGTGCTCCGCGGTGAGGAGCTCACCGGAGCGGTGTGTGGCGAAGAGGCACTTCTCCGCGGCGAAATCCTCGATCCGCACATTCGAACTGAAGCCGTACTCGGCCCACACCATGACATGAGTGACATCGGGTGCCGGCGGCGCGAGTTCCAGGATCGTCCGGGTGGCGACCCCGCCCCATTCGGCTCCCAGCATGCTGAATTTCGTCACACAGTGCATATCGGCGACGACCGTGGTGTACGGCAGCGCCGTGAATTCCTCGTGCGACCAGCAGTGCTTCGCGTCGTCGGCGGTGGCGCCAAAAGCCCGGAACTCCCAGCGTTCGGCGCGGAACTTCGGCACCGGTCCGTAATGCGTCACCGGCCAGCCCCGCTGCAGCCGCTGTCCCGGAGGCAGCTGAGGATGCTCCTCTTCGCGGCTTTCCGGCTGACCCATGCCCTCCATGTTGTCAGACCGGAAGGGGTGCCGATGACCAGGGAGAGACCGATTCGGGCAACTCGCACTAAGCGTGCACTTACTGGACGGCCTGCTCCGGGCGGTGCGAGGATGCGGCACCTGCCCAGTTTCTCGCGTGGAAGGAGCCCGCAGCCATGCAGGGCGACCCCGAGGTCATCGAATTCCTCAATGAGCAGCTGACCGCCGAGCTCACCGCGATCAACCAGTACTTCCTGCACGCCAAGATGCAGGAGAACTTCGGCTGGACGAAGCTCGCGAAGTACACCCGCTCAGAGTCCTTCGACGAGATGAAGCATGCAGAGATCCTGACCGACCGGATTCTCTTCCTCGAAGCTCTGCCGAATTACCAGCGGCTGTTCCATGTACGGGTGGGCCAGACCGTCACGGAGATGTTCCAGGCCGACCGCCAGGTCGAGGTCGAGGCCATCGACCGGCTCAAGCGCGGTATCGAGCTGATGCGCAACAAGGGCGACATCACCTCGGCGAATATCTTCGAGGACATCCTCGCGGACGAGGAGCACCACATCGACTATCTCGACACCCAGCTGGAACTGGTGGAGAAACTCGGAGAGGCGCTCTACATCGCCCAGGTCATCGAGCAGCCGAGCTGAGCGAGCGGCCGGATGCCCACCTTCCGCCGGGTCCGCAACGGCAGCGGGAGACCCCCGTCGCCCCTGAGGACTACGCGGCCTCCGAAAGTGCCGCGGGCCCCACGGCGTCCGCCTCCGCGCCCAGCGGCTCGGGCGCGCCACTCTCGATGAGCTCCCGGCGGGGGCAGGCGCCCCGGCCGAGCAGCGCCTGGATACGGCGGACACAGCCGCCGCAGTCGGTGCCGGCCTTGCAGGCCGAAGCGATCTGACGAGGCGTGCAGGCGCCCGTGTCCGCGTGCTCACGGACCTGCCGCTCGGTGATCCCGAAGCAGGAGCAGACGTACACGCGGTTTCACCTTCCGTGGAGGCACCTCATCAATCCGGCTGATCTTGAGTGAGGTAACCCTTACCTTACCTGCCTCGGCCGGGGCTGCACAACGCAGTGGGGGGGGGGGGGCGGGGGGGCCGCCCCCCCCACCCCAAGGGCCCCGCCCGCGGCCGGCGGCCGCCGCCCCCCCCCCCCCACCCGACGGGGCAGAAGCCCCCCCCCCACCGCC
>NZ_JBSHAW010000050.1:5131-60982 GCF_053611685.1 Streptomyces sp. NPDC054786
ACCTATCAATTCCGGTTTATTTTGTTGTTCGACACACTTACTTTCCGCGCCGGGGCGGGGCCGCCACACCGGTGGGGGCCGCTTACACCGGCCCCCCCCCCCCACTCTCGTCTTGCCCCTGCCCGTCAGCGCAGGTCAGCGGCCTACCGCCTCACTGATCGCGGTACATCTCCGCCACCAGGAAGGCCAGGTCGAGCGACTGGCTGCGGTTGAGCCGCGGGTCGCAGGCGGTCTCGTAGCGCTGGTGCAGATCGTCGACGAAGATCTCATCGCCGCCGCCCACGCACTCGGTGACATCGTCACCGGTCAGCTCGACGTGGATGCCGCCCGGGTGCGTACCGAGGCTCTTGTGGACCTCGAAGAAGCCCTTGACCTCGTCCAGCACGTCGTCGAAACGCCGGGTCTTGTGACCGGAGGCCGCCTCGAAGGTGTTGCCGTGCATCGGGTCACAGATCCAGGCGACCTGCGCGCCGGAGGCGGTGACCTTCTCGACCAGCTCGGGGAGCTTGTCGCGGACCTTGTCCGCTCCCATGCGGGTGATGAAGGTCAGCCGGCCCGGCTCCCGCTCCGGGTCGAGACGCTCGATGAGCGTCAGGGCGTCCTCGGGGGTGGTCGTCGGGCCGAGCTTGACGCCGATGGGGTTGCGGATGCGCGAGGCGAACTCGAGGTGCGCACCGTCCAGCTGACGGGTGCGCTCGCCGATCCAGACCATGTGGCCGGAGACGTCGTAGAGGTTGCCGGTGCGCGAGTCGACCCGGGTCAGGGAGGACTCGTAGTCGAGGACCAGCGCCTCGTGGGAGGCGTAGAACTCGACCGTGCGGAACTCCTCCGGGTCCACCCCGCAGGCGTTCATGAAGTTCATCGCGCGGTCGATCTCGCGGGCCAGCGCCTCGTAGCGCTGTCCGGAGGGCGAGGACTTCACGAAGTCCTGGTTCCAGGCGTGCACCTGACGCAGGTCGGCGTAGCCGCCCGTGGTGAAGGCGCGCACGAGGTTGAGGGTCGCCGCGGAGGCGTGGTACATCCGCTTGAGCCGCTCGGGGTCCGGGATCCGGGCCGCCTCGGTGAACTCGAAGCCGTTGACGGAGTCGCCGCGGTAGGTCGGCAGCGTCACCCCGTCGCGGGTCTCGGTGGGCTTGGAGCGCGGCTTGCTGTACTGGCCGGCGATCCGGCCGACCTTGACCACCGGGACGGACCCGGCGTAGGTCAGGACGGCGCCCATCTGGAGAAGCGTCTTGAGCTTGTTGCGGATGTGCTCGGCGGATACGGCGTCGAAGGCCTCCGCGCAGTCGCCGCCCTGGAGCAGGAACGCCTCACCACGGGCGACCGCTCCCAGGCGCTCGCGCAGCTGGTCGCACTCGCCCGCGAAGACGAGCGGCGGATAGGACTCGAGCTCCGCGATCACATCGCGCAGAGCCTCTTGGTCCGGCCAGTCGGGCTGCTGCGCCGCGGGCAGGTCTCGCCAGGTGTTGCCACCGGCGTGGGTTTCAGCGTTCACGGTCACACCTCCCACATTACGGGGTCCCGCGAGGCTGTCCGTCCAGGCATCCGGACTTTGAGACGCACTGCACTCGGACGGTCCGGTAGGGTGCCCCTCATGTGTACGCGACCGGCGATCAACAGCAACTGGTGGTGGACCGCTCATCCGGCGGCCCACTGATTCGCGCGCACCTCACACACTTCGCGAAGGCCGCCCGAGGGGCGGCCTTCAGCCTTTCCGGCGGCCGTTCCTCCTCTCCCTGGAAGGAACCCCGTCATGCACCGCGAGCCCCCCGCCCGCACCGACGCCGCCGCACTCGTCCGACGGCTGCTCGACCCCGCCTGCCCGCCTTTCGCCCTGCTGCACCGACGCTCCCCCGGGCGGGAGGCGGCCTCCCCCACTCTCGGCTTCGCTCGAGCGGGAGGTGCCCCCCTCGTCGAGGTGCTGATCGGTGAGGTCGACGAGGTCGGGCGGCTGGCCGACATCCCGCTGGGTGAGGGGGTGCCGGACGCGCCGGTGACCGATGCGCTCGCGCTGATCCCGTTCCGGCAGATCCGCGAGCGCGGCTTCCGGGCCCATGACGACGGGACGCCGCTGGCCGTGCTGCGCCCCCGCGAGAGCGCCGAACTGCCTCTGGACGAGCTGCTGGCGGCGCTGCCCGTGCAGGAGGTGCGGGTGACGGACGGGGCGTTCGATGTGGACGACGACGCCTACGCCGGGATCGTCGGGCGGGTGGTACGGGACGAGATCGGCAGCGGCGAGGGCGCGAACTTCGTCATCCGCCGGACGTTCGAGGGCGAGATCGCGGACTTCGCTGCGGCCGATGCGCTGGCGCTGTTCCGGCGGCTGCTGGCCGGTGAGCGCGGGGCGTACTGGACGTATGTGGTGCACCGCCCCGGGGTGCGCACCTTGGTCGGCGCCAGCCCCGAGGTGCATGTCCGGATGTCCGGGGGGACGGTCGTGATGAATCCGATCAGCGGCACCTACCGCTACCCGGAGGGCGGCCCCACCGCCGAGAGCCTGCTGACGTTCCTCGGCGACCGCAAGGAGGTCGAGGAGCTGTCCATGGTGGTGGACGAGGAGCTGAAGATGATGTGCACCGTCGGGGACAAGGGCGGGGTGGTGATCGGGCCCCGGCTCAAGGAGATGGCGCACCTCGCGCACACCGAGTACGAGCTGCGCGGGCGGTCCACCCTCGATGTGCGCGAGGTGCTCAAGGAGACGATGTTCGCGGCGACGGTCACCGGGTCGCCGGTGCAGAACGCCTGCCGCGTGATCGAGCGGCACGAGCCGGTGGGCCCGGACGGGCGAAGCCGCGGCTACTACGCGGGGGCGCTGGCGCTGATCGGCCGGGACGCGGGCGGCGCGCAGACGCTGGACTCGCCGATCCTGATCCGTACCGCCGACATCTCCGCCGAGGGCCGGCTGCGGGTGCCGGTCGGCGCCACCCTCGTGCGCGCCTCCGACCCGCACAGCGAGGTCGCCGAGACGCATGCCAAGGCCGCGGGGGTGCTGAGCGCGCTGGGGGTGCGGCCGGCGCCCGCGCGCACGGCGGCCGGGGAGGCGCCGCCGCGGCTGGCCGACGACCCGCGGGTGCGGGCCGCGCTGGACGCCCGCCGCACCGACCTGGCGCCCTTCTGGCTGCGGATGCAGACCACCGCGCCGACCGCCGAGCTGAGCGGGCACGCGCTGGTCATCGACGCGGAGGACACCTTCACCGCGATGCTGGCGCATCTGCTGCGCACCTCGGGGCTGACGGTGACCGTGCGCCGCTTCGACGAGCCGGGGCTGCGCGAGGCCGCCCGCGCGCACCGGGGCCCGGTCGTGCTGGGCCCGGGGCCGGGCGACCCGTCGGACGCCGCCGACCCCAAGATGCGTTTTCTGCGCTCGCTGACCGCCGAGCTGGTCGCCGGCCACCGCGACGGTCTGCTGGGGGTCTGCCTCGGGCATGAACTGCTCGCCGCCGAGCTGGGGCTGGAGATCGTCCGCAAGGAGGTGCCCTACCAAGGCGCACAGGAGCGGATCGACTTCTTCGGACGCGAGGAGACGGTCGGCTTCTACAACACCTTCACGGCCCGCTGCGACGACACCACGGCGGCCGAACTCGCCATGCACCGGGTCGAGTTGAGCCGGGACGCGGGGTCCGGCGAGGTCCATGCGCTGCGCGGTCCGGGCTTTGCCGGCGTGCAGTTCCACCCCGAGTCGGTGCTGACCCTGGACGGCGCCTCGGTCACCGCGCAGCTGTTGGCAGCTGTCCTCGTGTGACCAGCATGTTCTCGTTGGTGCGGTGGGCCAGGTAGTCCTCGACATTGGCCACGGTGGCCTCGATGATCTGGCTCACCGCCTCCTCGGTGAAGTACGCCTGGTGCGAGGTGATCAGCACATTCCCGAAGGTCATCAGGCGGGCGAGGGTGTCGTCGCTGATGATGTCCAGGGACTTGTCGAAGAAGAAGAACCGGGCCTCCTCCTCGTAGACGTCCAGGCCGACGCCGGTGAGCCGGCCGGCCTTGAGCGCCTCGACGAGGGCCACGGTGTCGACGAGTCCGCCGCGGCTGGAGTTGATCAGGATCGCGTCGTCCTTCATCGCGGCCAGCGCGGCCGCGTCGATCAGCTGCCGGGTGTCCTCCACCAGCGGGACATGCAGGGTGATCAGATCCGCCTCGGCGAACAGCCGCTCCCGGGAGACGTACTTCATGCCGAGAGCGAGGCAGTTCGGGTTTTCGGTGAGGTCCCAGCCCAGGAGGTGCATGCCGAAGCCGTGGGCGATGCGGGTGAACGCCTCGCCGATCCTGCCGGTGCCGAGCACGCCCACCGTGCGCCCGCGCAGATCGCGGCCCATCAGGCCGTCCAGCCGGAAGTCGAAATTACGGGTGCGGTTCGTGGCCCGGACGATCCGCCGGTTGATGGCCAGGGCGAGGGCCCAGGCGAATTCGGCGACCGCGTAGGGCGAGTAGGCGGCGACCCGTCCGATGCTCATGCCGAGGTCGGCCGCGGCCTGCAGATCGATGTTGTTGAAGCCCGTGGAGCGCTGGGCGATCATCTTCGTCCCGCCGGCCGCGAGGACCTGCAGGACGTCCGCGCCCAGATCGGCGTTCACGCTGGAGCTGACGATCTCGTAGCCGTGCGCGATGGGGGCGGTGTCACGGTTGAGGAAGACATCCAGGCTGCGGACCTGGTGAGGGCCGGCGAAGGCCTTCTCCAGGAGCGGGCGCTCATCAGCCTGGACGCCGAAGGCGACGATCTGCACAAGCTCTCCAGGGTTCTTCCGCCGGATCGGATTCTCCCGCCCACGAGCGATAGGCCGGATATGTCGCGATGGACCGTAGGGCGAATATACGGCCCATCGCTCGGCGGTGCCGCCCGGAGTGGCGGACGGCACCGTGGGGCTGCGGGGTACGGAAAGGGCAGGACAGGGGCCCCGCTCAGCCGAAGAACACGCCGACCTCGGCATAGAGCGCCGGATCGACGGTCTTCAGCTGTGCGGTCGCCTCCGCGATCGGCACCCGGACGATGTCCGTACCGCGCAGCGCGACCATCTTTCCGAAGTCGCCGTCGCGCACCGCGTCAATGGCGTGCAGCCCGAAGCGGGTGGCCAGCCAGCGGTCGAAGGCGCTGGGCGTACCGCCGCGCTGGGTGTGCCCGAGGACCGTCGTGCGCGCCTCCTTGCCCGTACGTGCCTCGATCTCCTTGGCCAGCCACTCCCCCACACCGGACAGCCGGACATGGCCGAAGGAATCGGTGGAGTCGTCCTTGAGCACCATCTGGCCGTCCTTGGGCATCGCGCCCTCGGCGACGACCACGATCGGGGCGTAGCGGACCTTGAAGCGGGAGTCGATCCACCGGCAGACCTGCTCGATGTCGAAGCGCTGCTCCGGGATGAGGATGACGTTCGCCCCGCCGGCGAGGCCGGAGTGCAGCGCGATCCAGCCGGCGTGCCGACCCATCACCTCGACGACCAGCACCCGCATATGGGATTCGGCGGTGGTGTGCAGCCGGTCGATGGCTTCGGTGGCGACGCCGACGGCGGTGTCGAAGCCGAAGGTGTAGTCCGTGGCCGAGAGGTCGTTGTCGATGGTCTTGGGGACGCCGACACAGGGGATCGCGTGTTCGCCGGAGAGCCGGGCGGCGACGCCGAGGGTGT
This sequence comes from Streptomyces sp. NPDC054786, assembly GCF_053611685.1. NCBI lineage: Bacteria > Bacillati > Actinomycetota > Actinomycetes > Kitasatosporales > Streptomycetaceae > Streptomyces > Streptomyces sp. NPDC054786. The sequence goes on from NZ_JBSHAW010000050.1 coordinate 10,750, forward strand.
CCTCGCCGCCGATGGCGATCAGTGCCTCGACCTCCTCCTTGGCGAGCGTCTCCTTGATCCGGCGGACGCCGTCGTTCTCCTTGAAGGGGTTGGTCCGCGAGGAGCCGAGGATGGTGCCGCCACGGGGCAGAATGCCGCGCACCGCCGGGATGTCCAGCGGCATCAGGTCGCCTTCCAACGGCCCGCGCCAGCCGTCCCGGAAGCCGACGAAGTCGTATCCGTACTCCTGGGTGCCCTTGCGGACGATGCTTCTGATCACTGCGTTCAGACCCGGGCAGTCGCCGCCGCCGGTCAGTACTCCGACCCGCATCGCTGCTTCACCTACATCCCGTCAGTGGCCGCGTACGGCCGTGTATGAGCCGACCCCGGTCACGCTAATGGTGATCTGGGTCACTCCGGGATGGGACAAACGGGGATGTCGGTGATTTACCGGGGAGTTGGCCGGGGCGTTCACCCGTACGAGCGGATCCGGCCGGTGAGCGCGCCGGTCACGCCTCGTCGAGGCCGCGCTCTATCGCATACCGCACCAGCTCCACACGGTTGTGCAACTGGAGCTTGCCGAGGGTGTTCTGGACGTGGTTCTGCACCGTGCGGTGCGAGATGACCAGCCGCTCGGCGATCTGCTTGTACGAGAGCCCCTTGGCGACCAGGCGCAGCACCTCGGTCTCCCGGTCCGTCAACTGCGGCGCGCCCGGCTCGTCCGACGTCGTCGGGGCCGGCTCGGTCGCCAGCCTGCGGTACTCGCCGAGCACCAGACCGGCCAGGCCCGGCGTGAACACCGCATCGCCGGCGGCCGTGCGCCGCACCGCGTCCAGCAGTTCCTCGGTGCTCGCCGACTTCAGCAGATAGCCGGTCGCCCCGGACTTGACCGCCTCCAGGACATCGGCATGCTCACCGCTCGCGGACAGCACCAGCACCCGCAGCGCCGGATTGGCGCCGACCAGCTCCTTGCACACCCGCACGCCGGGCAGCCCCGGCAGATTGAGGTCCAGGACCAGCACATCGGGCCCCGCGGCCTGCGCCCTGCGCACCGCCTGGAGACCGTCGCCGGCCGTCGCGACCACCTCGCACCCGGCCTCCGCCAGATCCCGTGCGACCGCGTCCCGCCACATGGGGTGGTCGTCGACCACCATGACCTTCAGCCCCTGCTTGCTCACTTCCCGGCCTTCCCCCGTTTTCCGCCCTCGGGCGCACCGCCCTTGGGGACCGTCAACTCCACTTCCGTGCCCTGTCCGGAGACCGAGATCCACTCCGCGCCGCCGCCCAGGTCCCGCAGCCGGCCGCGGATCGACAGGGCCACCCCCAAACGGCCCTCGCGCTCGGCGTCCGCGAGCCGGCCCTCGGGGATGCCGGGGCCGTCGTCGCGGACCGTCACGATCACCGCGTGCGGTTCGTCCTCCACCAGGATCCATGCGTGGGCTCCAGCCCCCGCATGCACCCGTACATTGTCCAACGCGGCACTGACAGCGGCCGCGAGTTCGGCCGCCGCGGCGGGCGGCAGCGCGACCGGGGCACCGGGCTCGGAGAAGGTGACACCGGCGCCCGCGTACGGCGCCAGCAGTGCCCGGACGTCGCACGGTCCGGCGCCGGCCGGCGCCGATGCGGCCGTGGCAGGCGCCGCCGCGCCCTCCCCTGTGGGCTCGCCGGCCGGGTGCGGCACCGTGGGCACCGCACCGCCGGGCCGGATCCCGGGCGGCGACACCAGCCCGCCGGCGACCAGGGTCCGCAGCGCAACCTCCTGCTCACCGGCCATCCGTCCCAGTTCGGTCGCCTCGCCGCCGATCTCGGCGCCGCGCCGCTGCACCATCGCCAGCACCTGCAGCACGCTGTCGTGGATGTCGCGGGCCAGCCGCTCCCGTTCCCGGGTGGCGGCCTCGATCTGCAGGGCGCGGGCGAGGGTGCGCTCGCTGGAGCGGGCCACCTCGACGACATAGCCGAGGCCGACGCTGGCCACCCACACCAGCACCACGTTGTGGACGGTGTCGCGGGCCAGCTCCTGGCGCTCGACGAGATTGGCCACCGCCACGACGGTGGAGCCCACCGCGGCCCAGCGCCAGCCGCCCTTGATCGCGAAACCCAGGACGGCGCCCGCCGTCCAGATGGACGGCAGCGTCGGCCCGCCGTCCATGATGCGGGCGTGGCTGTCGACCACCAGCGTGAGCAGGATGCCGCCGACCGCGAAGCCGAGGTCGGCGACCAGGAACTGCCGGGTGCAGCGCTCCGCCGAGGTGGTGCAGCGCCAGGTCAGCCCCATCCAGACGGTGAGAACGCCCATGTAGGCGGCGGCACCCAGCGGATGCTCGTACTGCCGGTAGGAGAGCGCGACCAGGCACAGGGTGTAGACGAGGGTGAGGATCCGGTAGCCGGTGAGCGCGCGCCACAGCGGGAGCTCGACGGACATCCGCAGCACCTTCGGGGGGCGCTTGCCATGGCGTCTGGCGGCCATGGCGGCGCTCACCGTTCGTATGTCCGTATCCGTGTCCGTCATCGCCGTCCCCCTCGCCGGGCGCGCTCACGCCCGGTCTCGGCCCTGTCGTGCTATTCGGCGGCCGCCTTCTTGGCCCGCTCCGCCTCGGCCTTCCTCTTCGCCTCGGCCTGTGCCGCCTCGGCCTTCGCCGCCTCGGCCAGCTGCCGCTTGGCCGCGGTCGCGTAGATGTCGACGTACTCCTGGCCGGACAGCTTCATGATCTCGTACATGACCTCGTCGGTGACCGACCGCAGGATGAAGCGGTCGCCCTCCATGCCCTGATAGCGGGTGAAGTCGAGCGGCTTGCCGATGCGGATGCCCGGCCGGATCATCTTCGGCACGACCTTGCCCGGCGGCTGCACCTTCTCGGTGTCGATCATCGCTACGGGGATGACCGGCGCCCCGGTGGCCAGCGCCACCCGTGCCAGACCGCCCGGCTTCCCGCGGTAGAGCCGGCCGTCCGGGGAGCGGGTGCCCTCCGGGTAGATGCCGAACAGCTCACCGCGTTCCAGCACCTCGATACCGCTCTTGATCGCCGCCTCGCCCGCGCCCCGGCCGCCCGAGCGGTCCACCGGCAGCTGGCCCACGCCCTTGAAGAACGCGGCCGTCAGCTTGCCCTTGACCCCCGGGGAGGTGAAGTACTCGGACTTCGCGATGAAGGTGACCTTGCGGTCGAGTACCGCGGGCAGGAAGAAGGAGTCCGAGAAGGACAGGTGGTTGCTCGCGAGGATCGCCGGGCCCTCGGCGGGGATGTTCTCGATGCCTTCCACCCAGGGCCTGAAGGCAAGCTTCAGCGACCCGCCGATGGAAAACTTCATTGCGCCGTAGATCAACCGACTGCCTCCTGTGTGTGACGCAAAGACCTTAACCTGCCCCGGTGGCGCGCTCGTCCGCGGCCGTCGCCGGACCTATCCGCCCGCCGTCACTTTGCGTACCCTGAGGTAACTCGCCAGGCCCCCTCATCGATCGGAGTCCCCCGGTGCCGCTCCTTCCCGGAGCCGAGCCGTTCCGCCGTGACGGCGGAGAGGTCGGCGTCCTTGTGTGCCACGGCTTCACGGGCTCCCCCCAGTCCGTACGCCCCTGGGCCGAATACCTGGCCGAACAGGGGCTCACGGTCAGTCTGCCGCTGCTGCCCGGTCACGGCACCCGCTGGCAGGACCTGCAGATCACGACCTGGCAGGACTGGTACGCCGAGGTCGACCGCGAGCTGCGGGCGCTGACCGAGCGCTGCGGCACGGTCTTCGTCTGCGGCCTGTCGATGGGCGGCGCGCTGGCGCTGCGGCTGGCCGCCAAACACGGCGACGCCATCAGCGGGGTGGCCGTGGTCAACCCCGCCAACAAGGTGCATGACGCGGCCGGGCCGCTGCTGCCGGTGCTGCGCCATCTCGTACGGACGACCAAGGGGCTGACGAGCGATATCGCCAAGCCCGGCGCCGAGGAGATCGGCTATGACCGGGTGCCGCTGCACGCGGCGTATTCGGTGCGCCGCTTCTTCCAGCAGGTCGACTCCGAACTCCCCGGTGTCACCCAGCCGTTGCTGGTGATGACCAGCCCGCAGGACCATGTCGTCCCGCCGGTGGACTCCGAGCGCATCCTGAGCCGGGTGTCCTCGACGGACGTCCGGCAGACGCTGCTGGAGCGCAGCTACCACGTCGCCACGCTCGACCACGACGCGGAGCAGATCTTCCGGGACACCTTCGCCTTCATCACCCGGCTCGCGCCGCACGCGCGGGCGGACGCGGCTCAGGAGGGGACGGCGGCCAGTGGCGGAGCGTAGCCCCCGCGACCCCCGGGACCCGCTGGACGAAGAGGCCGCCTGGGCCGAGATCGTGGCGGGCTACGGCGACCAGCCGTCGTTCCCCCCGGCGGGAGACCGCGTCGACGGCACGGACGAGCCGGCCGGGAACGACGGCACGAAGGACGCCGAGGAGGACACCGAGCAAGGCGCCGGGGAAGGTGCCGAGGCAGGTGCCGAGGCAGGCGCCGAAGCGGACGAGGCCAAGGACGGCAAGGGCGACACCGCCCGTCCGGGCAGCTTTGTCGTCTTCGCGCCGGGTGTCGGCCCCCGCAACTGGACCCCCTCGGAGGCGTCCGACGACGACTTCGACGAGAGCGACGAGGGCCACTTCACCCCGCCCGAGCCGCCCCCGCTGCCGCAGGCCGATGTCACCACCAAGTTCGCCTGGATCGCGGTGATCGGCGGTCCGGTGCTGCTGGTGACCATGGTGCTGCTGCAGCAGCCGATGACGTGGTGGAGCACGGTCCTGGGCATCGGCGGCTTCCTCGGCGGCTTCGCCACCCTGGTGGCCCGGATGAAGAACGACGACGAGGACGACAACGACCTGCCGGGCAGCGGCGCGGTGGTGTGAGTCAGCCGCAGGCCGGCACCCGCAGGGCAGCCAGTACCGGCAGATGGTCCGTCGCGGCCGTGAGGTCGCTCTCCCGCACCCCCGCCAGCCCGCGCGGCACACCGCAGCCGAGGACCTCCACGCCCTTCGTGGCGAAGATCGCGTCGATCCGCTGATGCGGGTCACGGGGCGTGGAGGTGAGCTCCCCGCCCCACGGCTCGGCCGCCCAGGCATCGGTGAGCGCTCCCGCCAGCCGCCGGAAGCCAGGGCCTTCCGGCCGCTCGTTGAGGTCACCCCCGGCCACGGCGTACGGCACGTCCAGGGCGGCCAGCCGCTCCAGCAGCAGCCCGGCCTGCTCGGCACGCTCCCCGGCGGCGAGGCTGAGGTGGCAGCTGAGCACACCGAGCCGGGCCCCGCCGATCCGGACCACGGCGGTCGCGAAACCGCGCTGGTGCAGTCCGGGGTTGCGGGGCAGCAGTACGTCCTCCGTGCGCTCCACATGGGCGCGCAGGGTGGACAGGATCATCGGGCCCGCGGTCGTGCCGCCGCCGGTGACGTACACCAGCCCGGCCGCGCGGGCCAGCCGCTCGGCGGCCTTGCGCCAGCGGAAGAACCGCGGCGCCTCCTGCACCAGCACGAGATCGGGGGCACAGGCCTGGATGACCCTGGCCAGCGCCGCCCGGTCGTCGCGCATCGAGCGGATGTTGTAGCTGAGTACCCGGATCACGGCCGTACCGTCGGGCTCGGTACGGGAGTCGGGAAGCGGGATCAAGGCGGCGGGTCCTCTCACCGGGATCGTCACGCGGCCAAGATAGAGCACCGTCCGCCGCATCCCTGGGGGACGCGACGGACGGTGCCGTACCGATGAGCGGGCGCTGACGGCCCTCGGGCGGTCAGCCCTGGCGCGCCAGGTCGGCCGCGCCGACCAGACCGGCCTTGCCGCCGAGCTGGGCGGCGAGTACCTGGGCGTGCGGCCGCCACTGGTTGCCGACCAGCCAGCGGCGGAAGGACTTGCGGATCGGTCCCAGGACCAGTTCGCCCTCGTCCGAGACGCCGCCGCCGACGATGAAGGCCGACGGGTCGAAGAGCGAGGCGAGGTCGGCGAGACCGGCGCCGGCCCAACGGGCCAGTTCGCGGAACGAGTCGATGGCGACCGCGTCGCCCTGGCGGGCGGCCTCGCTGACGTGCCGGCCCTCGATGCCCTCGGAGGTGCCGTCGCCGAGCGCCAGCAGGATCTCGGCGTTCTCGGGGGTGGCGAAGGCCCGCTGGCGGGCGTAGCGCAGCAGGGCACGGCCGGAGGCGTACTGCTCCCAGCAGCCCTGGCTGCCGCAGCCGCAGAGCAGGCCGTCGGGCACGACCCGGATGTGCCCGAATTCGGCGGCGACGCCGAAGCGGCCGCGGCGCAGCTTGTTGCCGATGATGATGCCGCCGCCCAGGCCGGTGCCGAGCGTGATGCAGATGACGTCGCTGTGCCCCTGGCCGGCGCCGAACTTGTACTCGCCCCAGGCCGCGGCGTTGGCGTCGTTCTCGACCACCACGGGGAGGCCGACGCGCTGCTCGACCTTGTCCTTGAGCGGTTCGTGCCGCCAGTCGATGTTCGGTGCGAACAGGACCGTGGCTCGCTTCTCGTCGACATAGCCGGCGGCACCGATGCCGACGGCCTCGACATGATGGCCTGCCCCGACGGTACGCACCGCGTCCGCAATGGCCTCGGTCAGCGCGTCGGTGGCATGCGGAGTCGGAACCTTGCACGTCTCAAGGATCGAGCCCTCTTCGTCGACCACGCCGGCCGCGATCTTCGTGCCGCCGATGTCGACGCCGATGGTGAGTCCCATGTGTCCCTCAGTTTTTCGCTCGAACCCCGCCAGGACCCACCGTACCGGAGGTGGCGGCGGCGACCGTGCCCTTCAGGCGTCGGACGTGGGCGGCCTCCCCCGTGGTGCGGGGCCGTGGGGGCTCAGTCGAGATCGATCCGCTCGGTGCCGGTGGGGCCGTCGTCGTCGCGCGGATCGTCGCCGCGGCGGCCGTCGGGCCCCTCGTCGAGGTCGTCGCGGGTCCAGCGGCGCTCGCTGCTCTCGACCGCGGAGCGGTAGGCGGCGAGCAGTTCGGAGCCGGCCGCGGCGAGGTGGTCGAAGAGGTCGGGGTTGCGCTCGATGACCGGCTCGACGGCGGCCTTGGCCTGCTTGAAGAGCTGGTTGACGGCTCCCTGCGCGGCGATTCCGCCCAGTGCGCCGGGCAGCTGGATGCCGGCGAGCTTGTCGGTCACCGCGTCGGCGAGCTTGCGCAGCTCCTCCGCCGCGCTGCCCGGCTGCGGGCCATGGGCGGCCCGGTGCCGGGTCTTCTCGGCCGCGAGGTCCTCGGCACAGGCCGTCTCCCAGGCGTCGGCGTCGGGCTCGGCCCCGCGGTCGGCGGGGCGCTCGGTGGCATCACTCATGAGGAACTCCGTGACTCCTGCGGCGAGGCGGGACGGCGAAGGGTGCGGGACGGGCGCGTCAGAGCCGGGCCCACTCTCGACGGTACCCGAACGGTGGTACCGCGTTCAGTCGCTCTTGGGCCACAGCTCCGGATCCGGCGTGAAGCGGATCTCCAGGGCGCCGTCGTGCAGTCCGGCGCCGGAGACGGTGCAACGACGCAGCACGGAGGGGAGCGTGCGGATCCGCCGGAAGCGGCCGACGGTGACCACGATCTCGTCGCCGCGGCGCACCAGGCCGAGACCCTTGCGTTCGGCGCCGGGCAGCGGCACCCGCCAGATGAGGAGGCCGTCGGCGGCCAGCCGGTCCTCGACGGTCCAGGGGTCGGGGCGGGGCCCGTCGACGGGTCCGTCCGCGCCGATCTCGCCGGTCGGTCCGTCGATCAACTCGTCCAGCTCGTCGACGCCCTGCGGGTCGCGGCCCAGGTGCGGCACCTCGTGGACCGGGACGTCGGGGAACTCCTCGCGCAGCGCCTTGAGGGCCGTCTGCTGGCTGCCGGAGAGCGCGGCGAGGAAGGGGTCCGCCGAGCCGGTGGGCAGCAGCCGGTTGACGATCACACCGTCGGTGCGCCGGCCGTGCAGTGCCAGGCCGGCGCGGATGGTGCGCAGGTTGGCGGCGGCGACCGGGCCGGCGTCGGTGACCAGGCGTACGGACGTGCCGGGGTCGTCGATCGCCCGCTGGACGGCAGCGAGTTCGCGCTCCCAGCGCTCGGCGGCGTCGTAGAGCTTCTGGGCCGGCATCGGGACGCCGGCGAGCTGGGCGAGCACCGGACGCAGCGCGCGGGCCGCCTGGCGCTCGGGCGGCAGCAGCCGGCGCAGATAGCGGCGTACCTGGGCCGGCAGGGCGAGCAGCCGGATCGCTTCGGCGGCCGAGGGCATGTCGACGACGACCATGTCCCAGTCGCCCGAGGCGTGTTCGGCGCGCAGCGCGTGCAGCAGCGCGAAGTCCTCGGAGCCGGGGAGTTCGGTGAGTTCGTCCTCGTCCAGGGGGCTGGCGCCGAGCAGGTCGAGGGCCGCGCCGGCCCGGTCCTGGAAGGCGAGGAATTCCTGGCGGAAGCGGTCGCCGGGGTCGATGCGCAGGGCGTGCAGGCCCGGCGCTATCGGGGTGGGGGCGTCGGCCCCCAGGGGGGTGCCGAGCACCGTTTCCGGGGCGCTGCTCCCGGTGGTGAGCAGGAGTGCCCGCGCGCCCCGGCGGGCGCCGGCCAGGGCGGTCGCGGCAGCCAGCGTGGTGCGGCCCGCGCCGCCGGGGCCCGTGACGAGGACGATGCGCACGCTCAGAGCTTCTTGGCCTCGTCGGCGGACTCGGCCGCGTCGGCGGGCCCGGCGGCGTGATCGGCGGGACCGCTCTCGACGCGCTTCTTCAGCCCGGCCAGCGCCCGGTCGATGATGACCTTCTCCGCCTTGCGCTTGATCATTCCGAGCATCGGGATCTTGACGTCGACGGTGAGCTGGTACGTCACCTCGGTGCGCGCGCCGTTGCCCTGCGCGGCGAGGCGGTAGGAACCGTCCAGGGCGCGCAGCATCTGGGACTTGACCAGGGACCAGCTGACCTCGTTGTCGCCGGTCCAGGTGTAGGCGAGGGTGTGGTCGTCCTTGATCGCTCCGGCGTCCAGCAGCAGGCGTACCTGCTCGGCGCGGCCGCGGTCGTCCTTGGCAAGCACCTCTGCCTCTTTGACCTCGCCGGTCCATTCCGGATAGCGGTCAAAGTCGGCGATCACTCCCATCACTTCGGCGGGTGCCGCCTCGATCGTGATGCTCGAGCTGGTGTGTTCGGCCATCGCCGTGACTCCTCCATGCCGATTCATGCCGGTCCGCCGACTCTTCCCCAAGCTCTCGGCTCCGTTGGAGCAGGGGAGACCCTGTTTACGCTGTGTCTCTGCTGCTGAAGGCTACCGCGCGGGGGAACGCGGGCGGACACCAGCAGGCCCGGCGCGACCGGTCGGGACGGCCGCCGGCCACTCACCACCGGGCTCACGACCAGAGACGTCCTGGCTCACCACTCCATGACATAGGGCGTCCCGGTCGCATTGAAATGGCCGACATTGATGCATTCCGTGCCGTCGATCCGGACCCGGCGGGCGAGCGGCTGGTGCACATGGCCGAAGAGGGCGTAGCGCGGCCGGGTGGTGCGGATCGCGTGCAGCAGGGCCGCGCTGCCGCGCTCGAAGCGGCGGGCGACGGTGTCGTAGCAGAGCTCGGGGACGTCGGGCGGGATATGGGTGCACAGCACGTCCACCTCGCCGACCGCCTCGATCTTGGCGGCGTACTCCTCGTCGCTGATCTCGTACGGGGTGCGCATCGGTGTGGTCAGCCCGCCGCCGACGAACCCGAAGACCCGGCCGCCGAGCTCCACCCGCTGGCCGTCCAGAACGGTGGTGCCGGGCGCGGCGTACTCGGGCCACAGGCGCGGGATGTCGACGTTGCCGTAGGTGGCGTACGTGGGGGTGGGGAAGGCCGCGAAGAGTTCGGCGTACTGCTTGCGGACCGCGCCCTCGATGACCGACTCCCGGCTCACGCCCGTACGGTCCAGTTCGCCCCACAGCCGGCGGCCCAGTGCGCGGGCCTCCTCGAAGCGGCGGGCGGTGCGCAGTTCGACCAGCGCGTCGGCCATCTCGACGCCGAAGAGGTCGGGGAAGATGCCGCGCGAATGGTCGGCGTAGTCAAGGAAGAGGACCAGGTCACCGAGGCAGAGCAGGGCGTCGGCGCCGGTTCCGGCCGCCGCGAGGTCCCGGCTGTTGCCGTGTACGTCACTGACCACATGCACACGCATGGCGTCACCCTAAATCGCTCGGGCGGGCGCGGGGAGGGGTCCTGGGACCTGGGGTTACTTTCGGGTCACCGACCCGCTGGTCTAGTCTGCGCGGGACAAGTCCCCATGGCGTGTCCCGCAGCGTGTGACGCATCGAACATCTGGCCGTTCCCCCCTATCCCAAAAGCAATACCCATGGGTAACGTCCGGGCAGTCCAATCCCCCTTGCATGACCATGGACCGCCGCCGGTGTACACACAGCGTCGTGGCGCCGGCGCTTTTGAGGAGCAGCAGTCTTGCGCGAGTTCAGCCTTCCGGCCCTGTACGAGGTCCCCGCGGACGGCAATCTGACGGATCTTATCCGCCGAAATGCCGCGCAGCACCCGGATGTTGCCGTCATGGGACGCAAGGTGAACGGCGGGTGGCAGGACGTCACCGCCGCCACCTTCCTCGCCGAGGTCCGCGCCGCCGCCAAAGGCCTGATCGCTTCCGGAGTCCAGCCCGGTGACCGGGTCGGCCTGATGTCGCGCACGCGCTACGAGTGGACGCTGCTGGATTTCGCCATCTGGAGCGCCGGCGCCATCACCGTCCCCGTATACGAGACCAGTTCGGCCGAACAGATCCAGTGGATTCTCGGCGACTCCGGCGCGGTGGCCTGCCTGGTGGAGTCCCCCACCCACGAGGCGACCGTCGAGTCGGTCCGCGACCGGCTGCCGGATCTGGAGAACATCTGGCAGATCGAGCGGGACGCCATCGCCCGGCTGCGGGCCGCGGGCTCCGGCATCTCCGACAACGAGGTGGATGCGCGCAGCGCGCTCGCCGACGCGGACTCGCCGGCCACCATCGTCTACACCTCCGGCACCACCGGCCGCCCCAAGGGCTGTGTGCTCAGCCACCGCAGCTTCTTCGCCGAGTGCGGCAACATCGTCGAACGGCTGCGTCCGCTGTTCCGTACCGGTGACTCCTCGGTGCTCCTCTTCCTCCCCATCGCGCATGTCTTCGGCCGGCTGGTGCAGATCGCCGCGGTGATGGCGCCCATCAAGCTGGGCCACGCCCCCGACATCACGAACCTCACCGAGGACCTCGCCTCCTTCCGCCCGACGCTGGTCCTGGGCGTGCCCCGGGTCTTCGAGAAGGTCTACAACTCGGCGCGGGCCAAGGCGCAGGCGGACGGCAAGGGCAAGGTCTTCGACAAGGCGGCGGACATCGCGATCGCCTACAGCCGCGCGCTGGACACCCCGGAGGGCCCGGCGTTCGCACTGAAGCTGAAGTACAAGGTCTTCGACCGGCTGGTCTACAGCAAGCTGCGTGCCGTCCTCGGCGGCCGCGCCACCCATGCCATCTCCGGCGGCGCCCCGCTCGGTGACCGCCTCGGCCACTTCTACCGCGGCATCGGCTTCACCGCCCTGGAGGGCTACGGCCTGACGGAGTCCTGTGCGGCCACCGCCTTCAACCCCTGGGACCGGCAGAAGATCGGTACCGTGGGCCAGCCGCTGCCCGGCTCGGTCGTGCGGATCGCCGACGACGGCGAGGTGCTGCTGCACGGCGAGCATCTCTTCACCGAGTACTGGAACAACCCGTCGGCCACCAAGGAGGCGCTGTCCGACGGCTGGTTCCACACGGGCGACATCGGCACCCTCGACGAGGACGGCTACCTCGCCATCACCGGCCGCAAGAAGGAAATACTGGTCACCGCGGGCGGCAAGAACGTCGCCCCCGCCGTGATCGAGGACCGTATCCGGGCGCATGCCCTGATCGCCGAGTGCATGGTCGTCGGCGACGGCCGGCCGTTCATCGGCGCGCTGGTCACCCTCGACGAGGAATTCCTGCCCCGCTGGGCCGAGGAGCACGGCTACCCCGCCGATGTGACGCCGTCTCAGGTCACCGGGGACCCGGAGCTGCTGGCCGCCGTCCAGCGCGCCGTCGACGACGGCAACGCGGCCGTCTCCAAGGCCGAGTCGGTACGTAAGTTCCGTATCCTGCCGACCCAGTTCACCGAGGAGTCGGGCCATGTCACGCCGTCGCTGAAGCTCAAGCGGAACGTGGTGGCGAAGGACTTCGCGGAGGAGATCGAGGCGATCTACCGCGCATAGGGGCCCACACCGCCCCCGAGCCGGTTCGGTACCGCCGGGATCCGCCGTCGTGGCTGCGCGCCACGGCGGCGGATTGTCGTTTCCCCCGGACGCGGTCGGCTCGCGCGGAGCGGAGTCACGGGCCCGCGGTGCCGGGCCGTTGCGCCGGCCGCGGGCGGTCCCTACAGCAGTTCCTTGAGCCGTTCCGCCAGCAGGTCCCAGCGCCACTTCTCCTCCACCCAGGCGCGGCCGCGTGCGCCCATGGTGCGGCGCAGGGCGGGGTCCCGGAGCAGGGTGACGATGCGGTCAGCGGTGGGGGCCGGGGAGCCGCCGGGGACGACCCAGCCCGTCTCGCCGTCGAGGACGGCGTCGGGGGCGCCGCCCGAGTCGCCCGCCACCACGGGGAGTCCGGTGGCGGAGGCCTCCAGGTAGACGATGCCGAGGCCCTCGACGTCCAGCCCGCCACGGCGGGTGCGGCAGGGCATCGCGAAGACGTCGCCGGCGCCGAAGTGGGCCGGCAGCTCCTCCCACGGGACCGCGCCGGTGAAGCGCACCGAGTCCCCGACACCCTTCTCCAGGGCCAGTGCGCGCAGCTCCTTCTCGTACGGGCCGCCGCCGACGATCAGCAGGACGGCATCGGGCACCGCGGACACGATGGCCGGCATCGCCTCGATCAGGGTGTCCTGGCCCTTGCGCGGGACGAGCCGCGAGACACACACCACCACCGGCCGGCCGGTGAGCCCGAGCGCGGCCCGTACGGCATCGCCCCCCGAGCCGGGGTGGAAGGTCTTCTCGTCCACGCCGGGCGGGAGTTGGACCATCCGTCCGGCGGCTTCCGGGGTGAGCGCACCGGCGATCCGCGAGCGGGTGTACTCGCCGAGGTAGGTGAGCGTGTCGGTGCCTTCACCGATCCGGCGCAGCAGCCGGCGGGCGGCCGGCAGCTGCGCCCAGCCCGCCTCGTGGCCGTGCGTGGTCGCCACGATGCGGCGCGCACCGGCCGAGCGCAGCGCGGGCGCCATCAGCCCGAGCGGCGCCGCCGCGCCGAACCACACGGAGGAGCAGCCGTGTTCACGCAGCAGCCCGGTGGCCCGCCGGGTCACCCTCGGGGTGGGCAGCAGCATCGTCGTACGGTCGCGTACCACCGGGAACGGCTGCTCGGCGTCGAAGGCGGCGGTGGCCGCGCGCCCCTCCGCGGTGCGCTTCCAGGTCGAGGCGTAGACGACGACCTGGGAGGGGTCCAGGCGCAGCGCCATGCTGTGCAGGAAGGCCTGGATGCCGCCGGGCCGGGGCGGGAAGTCGTTCGTGACGATCAAGGTCTTGTGCACGATGGTCTCTCGGCGGTCGGTCTCGGCGGTTCCGGCCCGACAGTACCGGTCGGCGGACAGCCGGGGGCGGCCCGCCCCGCCCCGCCCGTCCCTCGTCTACGGTCGTGACCAGCCGCCACCGGCATCATGCGGACAGCGCGGGCGGGAGCGGTCGGCAGGGCCCCGTGCGCGCGGGGCCACCGGCGGCCCGGACAGCGCAGGCGGGCAACGGCGGCACAGGCGGCCAACGGCCGAGGAGCGACGAGGTGACGATGAGCAGCATCAGCAGAGCGCGCGGGGTGTGGCTCCCGGTCGCGGCGTGGGCCGTGACCCGGGCCCTGGTCCTGCTGTGCGTCCTGAGGGTGCTGGTGCTGCCGGGGCCGGATGTCACCACCGATGTCTCGGTGATCTACCACGGCTGGTTCGAGATCCTGAAGACCGGCACCTTCCCGCTGGCGGATGTGACCTGGCAGTACCCACCGGCCGCCGCGCTCGCGATCCTCTCCCCCGGCCTGCTGCCGTTCCTCGACTACGCCCCGGCGTTCTTCACCCTGATCCTGGTCACGGACGCGGCGGCGCTGGCGCTGTTCCTGCGGGCCGGCCGGCGGCCCGGCCATCGCCCGGCGGGGGCCTGGGTGTGGATCGCGGGCGTGGCGCTGCTGGGCCCGACCGCGTACGCCCGCTACGACCTGATGGTCGCCGCGGTCGCCGCCGCCGCGCTGTTCGCGGCCGCCCGCCGGCCGCGGGTAGCGGGCGCCCTGGTCGCTTTCGGTGCGCTGCTGAAGGCCTGGCCCGTACTGCTGCTGACGGGGGCGGCGGTGCGCGGCCGCCGGGCACGCGCCCTGTGGGGGAGCGCGGCCGGCATCGCGGCCGGGCTGACCCTGCTCTGCATGGTCGCGGCACCGGGCGCGCTGGCCTTCCTCACCTTCCAGCGCGACCGCGGCACGGAGGTCGAGTCGCTCGGCGCGCTGGTCTTCCATGTCGCCCGGCAGTACGGGTGGGACGGACAGGTCCTGCTGCACTACGGCTCGCTGGAGTTCCTCGGGCCGGGCGTCCCGTTCGTCAGCACCCTGGCGCTCACCCTGAGCCTCGCCGCCGCGGGCTGGCTGTTCCTGTGGCGGGTGCGCGCCCGGGAGTTCGGCCCCGCGACGCTGTGCGACGCCGCCTTCACCGCCACCCTGCTGTTCACGACCACCAGCCGCGTCATCAGCCCGCAGTACATGCTCTGGCTGGTGGGGCTCGCCGCGGTGTGCATGACCGTACGCGCCAGCCGGCAGGCGCTGCCGGCGCTGCTGGTCCTGCCGGCCACCGGGATCACGCTGCTGGAGTTCCCCGTCTGGTTCGCGCACATCGTGGCGAGCGACCTCCAGGCGGTCGTGCTGCTGGCCGCGCGCAACGGCCTGCTGGTCGCCGCCTCGCTGCTCGCCTGCCGCCGGCTGTGGGTCTCGACGCGCGGCGGCGGTCAGGGGCGTACGGGCCCCGTCGGCGTGGTCAGCGCGCGCCGGCCGGTCGGCGAGACCACCGCGGCTCCCCCACAGCTCACGAGCTCCGCCCCGCAGGCACCCACGGACGGGTCGCCGTCATCGGGCCCCTGAGCCCGGCCCCGCGCCGCCGCGGCTGTGCCCGCAGGCGGCGCAACGGCAGTCCGCGCCTCCGCACGGACGGACCGCCCAGCCGGCCCGCCGCCCGCCCTCACCGCCGCAGCTGTGCCTTCACATACGCCCGCCACTGCCGGGTGAACTCCGCGAGTCCGACGCCCAGTTGGGAGCGCAGGGCGCGGTCCGTCCGGTCGGCGTGGGCCGGCGGCCGACGACCGGCGCCGGCCCGTGAGGCCGGACGGGAGCCCGCGGCGACCGCCGTGGCCGCCTCCATCGGCGCCCCCGCGCTCCCCGACGAGACCCGTATCGCGCTCTTGCCGGCCGCCCGGTAGAAGGCGATCAGTTTGGCCTCGCCCCACTTGTCGGCGATCATCCGGCAGGCCAGCCAGCTGCCCTCGTAGGCCTTGGCCAGCCGGTCGGCGCCGGCCTTGAAGCCGAAGTCCTCGTCGGTCGGCAGACGGGCGGGGGCCTTGCCCCGGGCGACCGCGCGGGTGAGTTCCGGGGCGGTGGTGGCGGCCTTGCGGCGGCCGCCCCGGTAGGCGACCCAGTCGGCGAAGCCCTCCGAGAGCCACAGCGGGGTCGCTGCCGTGGTGGCCGTGCGGGTGGCGACATGGGTGGTCTCGTGGGTGAGGACCACCCTGCGGCCCAGGTCGTTGAGCTCCTCGTAGGCATCGGGGTTGATGATCACGCGGTCCGCCGGCGTGCTCGTCGAGACGCCCGCCTCGCCCGTGGTGACCGCCGCGATCCCGGCATAGCCGGACGCATCGTCGCTGCCCATCAGCTGCGCCATCCGCTCGACCGAGTCCGGCGACTCGACCACGACCTTCTTCGACCACTTCCCCTTCCAGGCAGCCGAGACCGCGGGCACCGCCCGGTCCACCCGGCGCGCCAGATCCTTCAGCCGCGCCAGATGCCCGGCGCCGCCCAGGATCAGGCTGTGCTGGCCGCGGACCAGCCGCACCGGGCCCTGGTCCCACAGCTGGCGGGTGCCGCTCCGGCCCGCCGCCGCGCCCTCGGTGTCGGAGGAGATCAGCCAGTGGCCGTGGCGCCGGGTCAGGGTGAGGTACTGGACGGCGTGCACCGGCGAGGTGTCGTAGCCCTTGATGCGGTAGCGCAGCCGCACCTTCGCGGCCAGGTGTGTGTCGGATTCGCCGGCCGCGAGCGGGAAGGCGCCGGTCGAGTCGAGGTCGTAGTGCCAGTCGGCCAGTGGCACGGCTGCCAGATGGGCGAACATCGTGCGCTGTCGGTCCCGGTAGCCGCCGGCCCGCGGGTCGACGGAGGCGAGGAAGCCCACCGCGTCCCGCCGCTGGACGGCCCGCGCACGGGTGTCGAGCATCCGCTGGACGTCCGGGTAGCGGGCCGGTGTGGAGGTCGCGGGCGCACAGCCGGCCAGCGGGGCGAGCAGCGCGAGGAGCAGGGCGGCGCAGCCCGCCGCCCCGGCCCGCGACGGCCGCCGTCCCGCCCACTGGTGTGACATGCGGACGATCGTAGATCCGCCCCGGCCGGGGCAAAAACGCTGCGCTCCGCCTCAGGGCCTGGTGACGGACGAGATCGGCAGCATCCCGACGGGGTCGTAGCGGACCCGTGCGCCGGGATAGGGCGCGTGGACCACTTGGCCATTGCCGACGTACATCCCGACGTGGCTGGCGTCCGAGCGGTAGATGACCAGGTCACCGGGCTGCATCCGGCTGAGGGGCACCTGCCGGCCGGCGCCGCGCTGAGCCTGCGAGGTACGCGGGATGGAGACGCCGGCCCGGCCGTAGGCCCATTGGGTGAGTCCGGAGCAGTCGAAGGCCGAGGGCCCGTTGCCTCCCCACGCGTACGGCGAGCCGACCGCGGCGCGCACCGCGGCGACAGCCGCGGCGGCCCGTCCTGAGGCCGGTACGGCTCCCCGCAGGTCCGGGACCGCCTCATGGCGCCCGTCGCTCCTGGAGGCCCGGGCGTAGGCCTCCCTGGCGTCCCTGGGGAGCGCGTCCAGCAGCCGCCGCGCGGTGGCCAGCTTGTGCTGGACGTCCTTCTTGTGGCGCGCGACCTCCTTGCGGCCGGCCTCCAGCTCCGCCAGCTTCCCGGCGGTCTCCCTGCGCTGCTGCTCCAGGGAGCGCTGTGCGGCTCTCAGCCCGTGCAGCTCGCCGGCCTGGCGGGTCCCGAGCCGGTCGAGGGCGGAGGCCTTCTCCAGGTAGCTGTCGGGCCGTTCGGAGAGCATCAGCTTGACGGTGGGGTCCATCCCGCCGGCCCGGTACTGGGCGGCGGCCAGCGCGCCCAGCCTGCCGCGCATCCGGTTGACCCGCTCCTGGGCGCGGGCGGTGCGGTCCTGCAGGGCCGCCACCTGGTCGCGCAGCTTCTTGGTCCGTGCGCCCGCGCCGTTGAACTTCTCGGTGGCCCGCTCCGCCTGCTCGTAGAGGTGGTCGACCCGCGCGGTCGCCGTATCGCGGCCGACGGCCGTGCGGCTGACGGGGGTGGGGTCGGCGGAGGCCTGCGGGGCCGACAGCGCGGCGGCCGCGGTCGCCAGGGCGGCCGAGACCACGGTGACCCCGGCGAGGGTGGTCGGGCCGTGCTGCGAGGTACGGCGGTGGGACGCCACGAGAGCCGCACTCCTTCCGTGTGCAGCCCCTGCCGCCCCGGGAGGGCGGTCGGTGAACCGGATGCTGCGAGGGCAGACAGTAACGGCGCCGGTGCGATCCGGCCAAAGCGGCCTTTTCGTACGCAAAAAGCCGCCCCGCCGGTGACTGTGCAGGTCACCGGCGGGGCGGCAAGTCAGCGGCCGAGGCCGCAATTCGCCCGTTCGGGCGGCAGGTTGAGAGGGTTGTGAGGCTTTTCAGACCCGCACGCCGAACGCGAACGGCATGTTGCCGATCGGCTCGTAGCGCACGGCGGCGCCGGGCTTCGGCGCGTGCAGCACCTGGCCGTTGCCCGCATAGAGACCGATGTGGTGCAGGTCGCCGTAGAAGAGCACCAGATCGCCGGGCTTGAGGGCGCTCTGCGAGCCGATCCGGGTACCGGCGTTGGCCTGCGCCTGCGAGGTACGCGGCAGCGACTGGCCGGCCTGCTGGTAGGCCCAGGAGGTCAGACCCGAGCAGTCGAAGGAGGACGGGCCGGTGGCGCCCCAGACGTACGGCGAACCTATCTTGGACTGTGCGGCGGCCAGGGCGGCCGCACCGCGCTGCGAAGCCGGCACGTCATCGCCGAGGTTGACCCGCTGGTTGCTGCGGTTGGCGCGGTTCTCCTCGGCCTGCATGGCCGCCCGCTCCTTGGCGGTCATCTGGTTGAGCAGCTGCTGCGCCTTGCCCAGCTTGCCCTTGATCTCGTCCTTCTTGTCACCGAGCGCCTTACGGGTCTCGGAGAGGTCCTGGATCTTGCTCGTGGCCTCCGAGCGCTCCTGGGCCAGCCGGCGCTGCTTGTCCGCGATGGTCTTCAGCTGGTCGGCCTGCTTGCCGCTCAACTGGTCGAGCGTGGCGGCCTTTTCGAGGTAGGTGTCCGGGTCACCGGAGAGGAACAGCTGGACCGACGGGTCGATGCTGCCGCTGCGGTACTGGCCGGAGGCGACGGCGCCCAGGCCCTTGCGCATCTGGTTGAGCTCACCCTGGCCACGGGCGACCTTGTCCTGGAGGTCGTCGACCTCCTTCTGGAGCTTGTCCTGCTGCTCCTTGACCCCGTCGTACTTCTCGGTGGCCTGCTCCGCCTGCGAGTAGAGCTTGTCGACCTCGGACTTGACGTCCTTCTTCGACTGATGAGGGGCGGCCTGGGCGGCCTGGGACGAAAGGGCGACGGCCGCCGCGGCGGTGGCGGTGAGCACGGTCACGCGAGTACGGCTCGGCTGCTTGGGTCGACGGTGGGACGCCACGGGGGCGAGCTCCTTCTTCCTCCAGCCGCCTACCGGGAAGTGGGGGGGTGAGACCCCGGCTCCGCGTGAACGCCGCGGACTCGGCGGTACCTTCACCTGTTCATCCCGGTTGGATAATCATCTGCATGAAGGTTCGGGCCTGACCTTAGTAACCGAGCTGTGATCGCTTCAAATCCTCAGGGGAAAAATCTGCGCCACCAGCCCCATCTTTTACCAACATCACACAGCCAGTGAGCATCAACTGACGCTCAGAGACGGATTACCCGCGATTTCCCGTGTTCCGACGCTCCGGGCGGCGACGCGTCAGGTCCGCGCAAGTCGTTTGAGAAGCAAGGCCGATGCGACCGGCCGCGCCCCGGCCCTCGCCACACCGTCGGCCACTTCCCGGTCCGTGGAGACCACCACGACCGGACGGCCGGGTGGTTCGGCCCGAACCAGCTGACGAATCAACTCATCGGCCGTTACGCCCGGTTTGCTGAAAAGGACCCGGACCCCGCGCGGCGGCGCGAGCAGTACCGGCGCCGCCAGCTCCGCCCCGTCGAAGACACAGGTCATCTCCGCACCGGTCTGGGCCGCCAGCACCGCGAGACCGCCCAGCAGCCGCAGCCGCTGCTTGTCGAGCGGCATGGTCGGATAGCCGGTTTTGGTGACGTTGTAGCCATCCACCACCAAATGCGCCTGCGGCAGCGCCAGAAGCTGGTCGAGCAGCGCCGGATCCATCTCCGACAGCGCCCGGGTCGCAATGTCCTTCGGCGTCATCCGGCCCGGTGCGACCGCCTCGACGGTGTCCGCCGGGTGGACGCTGGCGGGCGGCAGTGCCAGCTCGCGGCGCAGCCCCTGCGCGGCGTCCAGGACCGTGTCCAGCAGCAGCCGCAGCCGCATGTCCTCGACGCTGCGGCCCTCGCGGGTGGAGCGCCGGCTGGCCTCCAGCGCCGCCTCGGCCTCCGCGATCCGGGCCTTGAGCCGGCGCACTTCGCTGTCCGCCGCGGTCTTCTCCGTGGCCGCCCGGTCCCGGACGTCCGCCATGGCGCGCTCGGCCTTGCGCACCGCGGCCTCACCGCGCTTGACGTCGCTCAGTGCGCTGCGCAGCTTGCGCCGCAGCGACTCGTTCTCCTTGCGGACGGCATCCAGGTCCACCCGGATCCGGTCGGCCTCCGTACGGGCCTCGCCGCGCGCCTGCCCCAGCTCCTCGCGCAGCCTGGCCAGCTCCCGTTCGGCCTCCTCGCCGGCCCGCTCGGCGCGCGCCCGCTGCGCCTCCTCGCCGGCCGCCGCGACGAGCTTGACCCAGCCTTCGGGGCGCAGCACATAGGCGGCCGCCGCGACATCGAGCGGATCGGCGGCCGCGGGCGGAGTGCCGTGCTCCAGCGCGTCGGCGAGCTCAGACTGCGCCTCACGCAGCTTGCCCGCGATCCGCTGCCGGAAGACCGCATCGCTCTCCAGCGCTGCGGCCATCGCATTTCCGGCGAATTTGGCCCGACGAGTCGGGGTGAACCGGGCGTACTGCCGCAGTGGGGGCGGAAGTTCGGCGAGGGTCAGTGCGCCGAACGACTCCGCGGTGAGCGCCACGACACGGCGCCGTACGCCCTCGGGCAGCGGACGGTCGAGCACTTCGTCGGCCGCACCCTCGGGTGCGTCGTCACGCTGGGCCCCCGGCTCCCCTTCTGGACGGTCCACCACGGCTGCATCGCTCCGATCTCAGGCGTTCGCGCCCGGGCGGTCGACCAGCTCGATCTGGTCGACCGCGTTGCACCAGCGGCAGCGCACGGACTCGATGCTCTCACTGAGGACCTCGCGCTCCTCCACCGTCGGCGCCCCGGCCAGGTCCAGGTGGACGTACTCCACGACCTTCGACCGGCGGGTCACATCGAAACGCGTGAGGTTGCCGCACAGGGTGCAGCGCCACCGGGTTCCGTCCGTCGGCAGGGGAACAGCCATCGTGTCGTCCTCTTTCGTGCTCGTCGTCTCGTGCTGCTGCGCGGTTCACGCGGTGCGCCGTCGGATCGCGGAAGTACGCAAAGTACTGCCTGTAACCCTACGGCCTGATGGGGGGCCGGTGCGGGCCCGCCCAGGTGCCGGGACGCGGCGAGGCACTCTGTCCCGATTGCCCGCATTGGGTCATGATCACCTCATGACGGTGCCGGCCCCCTCACCCCGCTCTCCCCGCTCGTCCGGCCTCCTCCCCCGCCCTCCGCACCCCACCCAGTCACTGGCCGCGGTGTTCTCGCGGATGACGAATGTGCTGATCGGCCTGTGCTGTGCGGTCTTCGTGGTCGGCCCCGCCTCCGGCCTGAACCGGATATACGGCACCGGCGATGCCCTGCTGAAGGCCCAGACCGCGTATTTCGAGCGGTGGGGCGTGATCCCGCTGGATCTGTGGAGCGGTTCGGTACGGGCGCTGATCACCCCGCTCACCGCGTTGTTCGTGCACGGCAGCTGGCTGCATCTGCTCGGCAACGTGCTCTTCCTGTACGTCTTCGGCGGGATGACCGAGGCACGTATGGGCAGGTGGCCGTTCGCCGCCTTTTACCTCATCATCGGCTACCTGGCGCTGCTCGGCTACGCGGCCGCACACGCCGCCTCGGGCCAGACGCTGGTGGGCGCCTCCGGCTCGATCTCCGGCGTACTGGGCGCCTTCCTCTTTCTGTTCCCCACGGCCCGGGTCACCAGCGTCTTCCCGTTCCTGTTCTTCCTGCCGCTGCGCTTCCCCGCCTGGATCGTGCTGCTGTTCTGGTTCTTCCTTCAGTGGCAGGCCGCGCAGGACGACCCCCGCGGTCCCGGCGTCGCCTACCTCGCCCATGTCGTCGGCTTCGCGCTCGGCTTCCTGTACGCCTGGGCCCGATACGGGAGGGATAGTGTGGGGGCCACCGGGGGAGATGACCGGGCAACCGAGGGAGAGAGCCAGCCGTGATCACGTCGATCGTGCTCATCAAGACCAACGTGGACCAGATCCCGGAGATCGCCGCGAAGATCGCCGCGCTGGAGGGTGTCAGCGAGGTCTACTCGGTCACCGGAGCCCACGATCTGATCGCGATGGTGCGGGTCGCCGCCCACGACGACCTCGCCGACGTCATCCCGGGCCGGATCAGCAAGGTGCCCGGCGTCGCCGCCACGGAGACGCACATCGCCTTCCGTACGTACTCCCAGCACGACCTTGAGGCTGCCTTCGCGATTGGGCTCGACGCGTAGCCCTTCCTTATCCCACGTTTTCGGCTGTCCCGCCGTGGTGGTTGTTCGCCGTTGCGCCTCTCCGCTGCGCTGTGCTTTGCACCCCACGTTGTCGGCTTGCCGCCGTTGGGGTTCGTCACCGTTGCGCCTGCGGCGGGCTGGGGTCGCTGCGCGGGGCTGTCGGGTGCGGTGCCGCTCCTCCGGACTTCGTCCTGCGGCGCGTCCCCTCCCGTTGAGGGGTGGAGAAAAGGCTGGTGGGGGTGCCGGTAGGTGGTCCGGTGCGCCTTGCGTCTCGCACGTGAACCCGCGGGCCGAACGCCCGCCCCCACCCACGTTTCACCCATCCACTCACGGGAGGGGGCGGGCCGGAGGGGCCTGGTGTGTGGACGTAAAGCGCAGCAGTCCACACACCAGGCCCCGCAGGCCCGTCACCGCACCCACAGCCCCGCGCAGCGGACCCCGCCCGCCGCAGGCGCAACGGCGAACAACCGCTACGGCGAGAGGGCCGACAACGGATTAAACGGCGGGCACACAACGCCCGTCCTCCGTGCGGTAGTTCCAGCGCGCACCGTCCGCCACCAGCTCCTTGACCGCCCGGACGAACCGCTCGACGTGCTCGTCGGGCGTCCCGGCACCGAAGCTGACCCGGATGGCGTTCAGCGACCGCTCACCGGGCGCCGCCTCCGGGGCCCCGCACTCCCCCGGCTCCTGCGGCTCGCTGCCCAGCAGGGTCCGTACGAGCGGGTGCGCGCAGAACAGGCCGTCGCGGACGCCGATGCCGTACTCCGCCGACAGCGCCGCCGCGAAGTGCGAGCTGTTCCAGCCCTCGACGACGAAGGACAGGACGCCCACCCGCGCCGCGTCCTCGCCGAAGAGCGAGAGCACGTTCACCTCGGGCACCTCGGCCAGCCCTTCCCGCACCCGGGCGATCAGCTCCTGCTCACGGGCGACCAGGCCCTCGAATCCGGCCTCGGTCAGCGCCCGGCAGGCCGAGGCGATCGCATAGGCGCCGATGACGTTCGGCGAACCGGCCTCGTGCCGGGCGGCGGTGGTGTGCCACTCGACGTCCACGCCGCCGTCCGTCCGCCGGGAGACCTTGCGGCTGGCGCCGCCGCCGGCCAGATACGGTTCGGCGTCCTGCAGCCAGTCCGCGCGGCCGGCCAATACACCGGCGCCGAACGGCGCGTACAGCTTGTGCCCGGAGAAGGCGATCCAGTCGACGTCCAGCTCCGCGATGTCCACGGGGTGGTGCGGGGCGAGCTGCGCCGCGTCCAGCACGATCCGCGCACCGTGCGCATGTGCGGCGGTCGCCAGCTCCCGCACCGGCCACAGCTCACCGGTCACATTCGACGCACCGGTCACACAGACCAGCGCCGGGCCGTAGGGCTCCCGCTCGGCCAGCGCCTTCTCCAGGGTGTCCACCGCCTGCTGCGGGGTGCGCGGCGCGTTGAGGTAGGTCACCGCGACATCCGCGCGCTGCTCCCACGGGAGCAGCGAGGCATGATGCTCGGTCTCGAAGACGAACACCCGGGTGGCCTGCGGGAGTACGGCGGCGAGCAGGTTCAGCGAGTCGGTGGTGGAGCGGGTGAAGACCACCTGGTCCTCGGATCCGCAGCCCAGGAACTCCGCGATCGTCCGGCGGCTGTTCTCGAAGAGGTCGGTGGACAGCTGCGAGAGGTACCCGGCGCCGCGGTGCACGCTGCCGTAGTACGGGGCGTAGGCCGCCACGTCGTCCCAGACCCGCTGCAGCGCGGGCGCGCTGGCGGCGTAGTCCAGCGCGGCGTAGTCGACCTCGCCGCCGGTCACGAGCGGAACGAGCACGTCCCGGCCGAGAACCGGCAGCGGGGCACACACGGAGCGGTCGGCGGCAACGGCGGAAACAGACATGGCGAACTCCCGTAAGAGGTAAGCGAATTCGCTGCGGGCGGGGCGCAGGAGCGCACGGCACGGCGCCGCAGCGGAAAAGGAAAAGGGGTGCGAAAAAGGGGCCGTCGAGCCCTATCGCATTCGCTGATTCACGGAAGTTCTCCCTCGGGGACCAGGATCCCTGGCGAGGGATCCGCGCTTGCCGCAGACCTCGCTGCCTGCGGCCTGGTCATCACCCGGGGCACCCCGCCACGGAAGGAGGGTTGCCGGACAGCGGGCCGGGGCCTGCATCGCTGTCACTCGTGACCTGCGCAGAATCATGCCACACCGGCAACAGCGCGCAAGCCCCGGTCCGTATACCGGACCGGGGCTTGCGTCACACTCCGCGTCACCGCGCGCTCATGTGTTGCTGGCGGCCACCCAGCGCTCCAGCGCCTGAAGCGCCGCACCCGAGTCGATCGCGGCGGCGGCCCTGTCGATACCGGCCCGGATCTGTTCCGCCAGTGGGGCGTCGGTCGGCTCCAGCGCGACCAGCGCCGCCGCGGAGTTCAGCAGCACCGCATCGCGCACCGGACCGGTCTCCCCGTCCAGCAGCCGGCGGGCCACCTCCGCGTTGTACGACGCGTCCGCGCCGCGCAGCGCCTCCACCGGCACCAGCGGGATCCCCACGTCCCGCGGGTCGAAGGCCTCCTCGCGCACCGTGCCGTCCCGGACGATCCAGACCCGGGAGGTCGCGGTCGTGGTCAGCTCGTCCAGGCCGTCATCGCCCCGGAAGACCAGCGCCGACGAGCCGCGCTCGGCGAGCACCCCGGCCAGGATCGGCGCCATCCGGGCGTCGGCGACTCCGGTCGCCTGGGCGCGGACCCTCGCGGGGTTGGTCAGCGGGCCCAGCGCATTGAACGTCGTACGGATGCCGAGCTGGCCCCGGGCGTTGGCGACGTGCCGCAGCGAGGGGTGGAACGTCACCGCGAAGCAGAAGGTGATGCCCGCTTCCTGGGCGACCTCGGTGACCCGCTGCGGGGTGAGGTCGAGATTGACGCCGAGCTTCTCCAGCACGTCGGAGGCGCCGCTGGCCGAGGACGCGGCGCGGTTGCCGTGCTTGACGACCTTGGCGCCGGTGCCGGCCACCACGATCGAGGACATCGTGGAGATGTTGACGGTCTTGGCGCCGTCGCCGCCGGTGCCGACGATGTCCACGCTCGGCCCGGGCACCTCGATCAGCCGGGCGTGCGCATACATCGTGCGCACCAGTCCGGAGATCTCCGCGACGGTCTCGCCCTTGGCCCGCAGCGCCACCGCGAAGCCGGCGATCTGGGCGTCGGTGGCCTCGCCCCGCATGATCTTGTCCATCGCCCATGCGGTGTCGTCCGCGGCGAGGTCATGGCCGTCGAGCAGGGCGTTGAGGACGCCCGGCCAGGTGTGGGCCGCCACGCTGTCGCCGCCCACCGGGGTCACAACGTTCATGGTCCACACTCCTGGTTCGTCTCCTGCTTATGCCGTCACCCTATCGAGACGACGGCACGCCGGAGGGCCCCGTCCGGATTGGGGTCTCCCCTGCTCGGCCGAGGCCGAGCGCGGGGAAGGACGGGGCCCTCTGGGTGGCGTGCTACCTACGGTGCGCTACGAGGCGCCGCGGTGATCAGTGGTGGCCGTGGCCGCTGGTGATCTCCTTGTACTCCTCCACCGTGGGCTTCGGGATGACGTTGTCCTCGCCGTAGAAGTTCCGCGAGAGCCGGGCGCGCAGCTTCTGCGAGAGCGACAGCTTGCGTGCCACACCGTTCTCGTCGACCTCCGGGCCGAGCTCGACCGGAGTGGGCTGCTCGTGCTGCGTGAGCACGTGCAGCTGCTCCTGGTCGAGCGGCTCGTGGACCTCGATGAACTCACCGTGCGGCAGGCGCTTGATGATGCCGGACTCGCGTCCGTGCAGCACCTTGTCCCTGTCGCGCCGCTGCAGACCCAGGCAGAACCGCTTGGTGGCGATGAAGCCCAGCACCGGCCCGACGAAGAACGCGATCCGGACGAACCAGGTGATCGAGTTGATCGACAGGTGGAAGTGCGTGGCCCACAGGTCGTTGCCGCCACCGATCAGCATCACGAAGTACGCGATCAGCCAGGCGACACCGAAGCCGGTACGGGTCGGGACGTTGCGCGGGCGGTCCAGGATGTGGTGCTCGCGCTTGTCACCCCTGACCCAGGACTCGACGAACGGGTAGACCGCGATCGCGACCAGGACCAGCGGGAAGATGATGATCGGGATCAGCACACCGAAGTTGACGGTGTGGCCCCAGAAGTTCCACTCCCAGCCCGGCATGACACGCACCAGACCCTCGGCGAAGCCCATGTACCAGTCGGGCTGGGCGCCGGTGGACACCTGGTCGGGCCGGTAGGGGCCGATCGCCCACACCGGGTTGATGCTGGCGATCGCGGCGATCGCGGCGATCACACCGAAGACCAGGAAGAAGAAGCCTCCGGCCTTGGCCATGTAGACCGGCAGCAGCGGCATGCCCACGACGTTGTTGTTGGTCTTGCCGGCACCCGGGAACTGGGTGTGCTTGTGGTAGAAGACCAGGATCAGGTGCGCCACCAGCAGGCCGAGCATGATGCCCGGCAGCAGCAGGACGTGCACCGTGAAGAACCGCGGGATGATGTCGTGCCCCGGGAACTCCCCGCCGAAGATGAAGAACTGCAGGTACGAACCGACCAGCGGCATCGCCAGGACGACGCCCTCGATGAACCGCACACCGGTACCGGAGAGCAGGTCGTCGGGGAGCGAGTAGCCGGTGAAGCCGGTGAACATGCCCAGCACGAACAGCAGGAAGCCGAACAGCCAGTTGACCTCGCGCGGCTTGCGGAAGGCGCCGGTGAAGAACACCCGCATCATGTGGACCATCATCGCGGCCAGGAACACCAGCGCGGCCCAGTGGTGGATCTGCCTTATAAGCAGCCCGCCCCGGACGTCGAAGCTGATGTCCAGCGTCGACTCGAAGGCCTGCGTCATCCGGATCCCCTGCATGGGCACATAGGAACCGTGATAGGTCACCTCGGCCATGCTCGGGTGGAAGAACAGCGTCAGATAGACACCGGTCAGGATGATGATGATGAAGCTGTAGAGCGCGACCTCACCCAGCATGAAGGACCAGTGGTCCGGGAAGATCTTGCGCATGTTGGACTTGGCGAGGCTGTAGATGCCCAGCCGACCGTCCGCCCAGTCCGCGATCCGCTCGCCCCGTGGCGCGGGGCCACGGCGGGTGGTGGTCGCGGTTGTCTCGTTACTCATCCGCGCTCCCAGAAGCTCGGGCCGACGGGCTCCGCGAAGCCGGTTGCGGCCTCCAGGAAGCCGTCCTTCTCCGTGATGTGCAGCTGCGGCAGGGCGTGTCCGGCCGGACCGAAGATCACCCGGCCACCGTCAGAGAGGTCGAACGTCGACTGGTGGCAGGGGCAGAGCACGTGGTGGGTCTGCTGCTCGTACAGGCTGATCGGGCAACCCACGTGGGTGCAGATCTTCGAGTACGCCACGATGCCCTCGTGCGACCAGGAGAGTTCGTGCTTGTCCTTGATGTCCTGCGGCTGGATCCGCACGAGCATCAGGGCGTCCTTGGCGATCTTCTCGGCGAACTCCTCGTCGTTCTCCTCCAGGCCCTCGGGCTTGGCGAACGTCAGGGAGCCGACCGCGATGTCCTCGGGACGCAGCGGGAGGTTGGTGGACTGGTTGACGAGCCGGACGCCCTTCTTCCAGTTCGTGGTGCGCAGCTTGGTCCCGGGCAGCGGCCCGAGGTCACGCAGCAGGACGACGCCGGAGAGCGGCACCAGGGCCAGCGCGCCGAACATCGTGTTGCGGATCAGCTTGCGGCGGCCGAACTGCGACTCCTTCGCGCCCTCCGCGAAGTCCGCCATCACCTTGGCCTTGACCTCGGGCGAAGCCTCGATCGGGTGGCGCTCGTCGGCGACCTCCTCGTCCGACATCAGCGTGCGGGCCCAGTGGACCGCACCGGCGCCGATGCAGAAGAGCGCCGCGCCGAGCGTCAGACCGAGCGCGAAGTTCAGCGCGCTGATGTGACCGATCGGCCAGATGTAGACGATCTTGTCGATCGGGATCGCCACGTACGAGGCGATGAAGGCGACCGTGGCCACCATCGACACCAGGAAGAGGAGGGCCACGGTGCGCTCGGAGCGCCTCGCGGCCTGCTCGTCGATGTCCTGGGCCCGGTGCTCGTGGGCCGGCAGGCCCGGGTCGGCGAACGGGTTCTCCGCCGTGGCCACCGCGCCTTCGTGAGCCGTCTCCCGCTCACCGGGAAGTGTTTCTTCTGGCACGTCTTCGTGTCGTCCAGTCTCGCTCATGACTTCTTGGCCTTCGTAGTCCGGGCTGCGACCCAGATGGCGACCGCGATCAGCGCGCCCAGGCCGAAGATGTAGCCGAAGAGACCCTCGCTGACCGGGCCGAGACCGCCGAGGTCGAGGCCGCCGGGGCTCTCGGATTCATCGCCGTTGACGGCGTCGAGGTACGCGATGATGTCCTTCTTGTTCTCCTTCGCCAGCGAGCCGTCGCCGAAGGAGGGCATGTTCTGCGGGCCGGTCTCCATGGCCTCGTAGATGTGCTTCGGGTCCACACCCTCGAGCGTCGGTGCGAACTTGCCGTCGGTCAGGGCGCCGCCCTTGCCGGTGAAGTTGTGGCACTGCGCGCAGTTGGTGCGGAACAGCTCGCCGCCCTTGCCGATGTTGGCGCCTTCGGGGCTGTACTGCTCCTTGGACGGCACGCTCGGGCCGGGGCCCAGCGACGCGACGTAGGCCGCGAGCTGATCGATCTGGGCGTTGTTGTAGATGTTCTTCTTCTTCGGCACCTGGGCGCCGGGCTGCTGGGCGGGCATACGGCCGGTGCCCACCTGGAAGTCGACGGCTGCGGCGCCCACGCCGACCAGGCTCGGGCCGTCGGAGGTGCCCTGACCGCCGGTGCCGTGGCAGCTGGCGCAGCCCACGGCGAAGAGCTTCTTGCCCTCCTTGACGGCAAGAGACTGGGCGGTGTCATCGGCCTGAGCCTTGTCCGCCGGCGCGAACGCGGCGTACAGCCCCCCAGTGACCGCCAGCGCGAAGAGTAGGACGACGAGCGCCGCCAGCGGATGGCGCCGTCGTGCGGAGAGCTTTTTCACGGATTACCCCGGTGTCAGGATCTTCTGCGTCGATGCTTTGGCTATGTCTGTCTGAAATGCGGGCCCGGCAGTCAGGCCCGGTACCGGTTACCGGATCAGGTAGATCGTGGCGAAGAGGCCGATCCAGACGACATCGACGAAGTGCCAGTAGTAGGACACGACGATGGCCGCGGTGGCCTGCGTGTGGGTGAACCTCTTGGCCGCGTATGTCCTGCCCAGGACCAGCAGGAAGGCGATCAGACCGCCCGTCACATGCATTCCGTGGAAGCCGGTGGTCAGGTAGAACACCGAGCCGTACGGGCCGGACGAGAGCGACAGGCCCTCGTGCTTGACCAGCTCCGTGTACTCGAAGACCTGACCGCCGATGAAGATCGCACCCATGATGAAGGTGACCACGAACCAGGCCCGGAGCTTCTTGACATCGCCGCGCTCGGCCGCGAAAACGCCGAGCTGGCAGGTCAGAGAGCTGAGCACCAGGATCGTGGTGTTGGTCGCGGAGAACGGAAGATTCAGCGCACTGGCGGATTCCTTCCAATACTCGGATCCGGTCACCGAACGAAGGGTGAAGTACATCGCGAAGAGGGCCGCGAAGAACATCAGCTCGGAACTCAGCCAGATGATGGTTCCGACGCTGGTGAGGTTCGGCCGATTGACCGACGGGTGCGCGTGCCCGGTTTCTACTGTCGTTGCTGTCGCCACGACCGACATTATGTCGGTCGCTTATCCCGCCCTCACTCCGGGGGGTGCCGTTCGGTGTGTCAAGGGCGTATGCCCTGCTCGTACGGCCCATTTCGGCGGTCGCCCGAAGGGGGGACCGATCGGGGGCACCGACGCGCGCCGGCCGCGCCGGAGCCGCTCCTGACGGCCCGTCGGGCAGATCTTGGATCCGCTCAACCCCTCCTGCGGGCCCGCGCTGCGGGAGTAGCATCCGCCTCACCCGATGCTGTGCCGCTACGAAGCGTGGAGGAACGATGCAGGCGACTGCCACGGTGCTGGTCTACAGCGACAACGCCAACACCCGCGAGCAGGTCCGGCTGGCGGCCGGACGGCGCCCCGCCGCCGATGCCCCGCAGATCGAGATCCTGGAGTGCGCCACCGCGCCCGCCGTCCTCACGGCCCTGGAGCAGGGCGGCATCGACGTCTGTGTGCTGGACGGCGAGACGGCGCCCGCGGGCGGGATGGGCGTCTGCCGGCAGATCAAGGACGAGATCTTCCGGTGTCCGCCGGTGCTGCTGCTGATCGGCCGCCCCCAGGACGCCTGGCTGGCCACCTGGAGCCGTGCGGATGCCGCGGTGACGCATCCGCTGGACCCGGTGGCCTTCGCCGACGCCCTGGCCGGCCTGCTGCGCCGCAGGAACCTCGTACAGGCCTGAGCGGCCCGCTGGGCGACGCTCAGAATTTCGGGCGCAGCCGGGCGTCGTCGGCGGGGTTCTGGGCGCGGTCGGCGGCTCCTGTGGTGCTGGAGGCCTTGCTCTTCAGCGCGCTGCCGTCGCGCCATTCCTGCCAGGGCATGTTCCAGTCTCCGAAGCCGTTGTCGAACGGCGTCATGGTGTCGCCGCCGCTGTTGACGACCTTGACGATGTCCCCGACCCGCACGGTGTTGAAGAACCACTGGGCGTTGCTGGTGGACATGCCCGTACAGCCGTGGCTGACGTTCGCCGCGCCCTGTGATCCGACGGACCAGGGTGCGGCGTGGACGTACTCACCGCTCCAGGTCACCCGGGTGGCCCAGTAGACCGGCAGATCGTAGGAGTCCCCGCTCCCGGCGGCGATGCCGACGGTCGAGCTGCGCATCCGTACGAAGCTCTCCTTGCCGAGGACGACCTTGACGCCGTTGCGGGTGGAGAAGCCGGGCTTGCCGGTGGTCACGGGGATGGTGTTGATCGACTCCCCGTTGCGCAGCACCGTCATCTGGTGCGTCGCCGCGTCCGTGATGGCCTCCACCCGGTCGCCGGTGGTGAGCTTCACCGGCTTGGACGAGCCTCCGTAGAGCCCCTTGGCGACCTTCAGGCCCGCCAGGTTGCTGTGCACCGAGATGGTGGCGTGCGCGGGCCAGTACTCCTTGGGGCGGAAGTGCAGTTTCTTGTCGTCGACCCAGTGCCAGGCGCCCTGGACCCGCGGCATCGAGTCGACCTTGAGGGCGCTCTCGACGATGGCCCGGGCCTTCTGGTCCTTGATCGGCTGGCTCAGCTCGGCGGTGACCGGCTGGCCGACGCCGTACTCGCCCGCCTTCGGGCCGAAGGTGGCGGTCAACTGGCCGTCGGCGCCCTGGGTGTTGACCACCAGGGTCTTACGGCCGGGCGAACCGTCCTCCTCCTCGGTGCTCACCCGCACCGTGTAGCGGCTGCCGGCGGCCAGTGGCACCGTGGTGCGCCAGTGCCTGCCGTCGGCGCTCAGCTCGCCGCGCACGAAGCGGCCGGTGGCATCGGTGGCGGTCACGTCGGTGATCCGCGCGTCGTCCCCCTTGACGGAGACCTCAAGCGGCTTGTCAGGGTCCGCTTTCTTGTTGCCGTCGGGGGTATTGGCCGAGATCTGGTCGGCCGCGTCGTAGGGGTTGGCGGAGAGCGCTTCCGAATCCGAGCCCCCGCACGCGGTGGCGCTCACCGCAAGGGGCACGAGCAGGAGGCCGCAGCTCAGCACCGTCCGGGTTCGAGGTCTGTGACTCATGCCCCAAAAATATGAAGAATCACCTGTCTCAGCGCGCTGAGGGACTGCAAACGGGTCTGTCCCGCGCCTCCAAACGAGGCGGGCCCGGACACCTGTTGAGGTGTCCGGGCCCGCCGTACGGCAGATGCGCCGTGGTTACTGCGTGCGGTTCTCGCCGCGGTAGTACTCGAAGACCCAGCCGAAGAGGCCGACGAAGATCACCGGGAGGGAGAAGTACAGCAGCCACCAGCCGAAGACGACGCCCAGGAAGGCGAGCGCGCCACCGATGGCCAGGGACAGCGGCTGCCAGCTGTGCGGGCTGAAGAAGCCCAGCTCACCGGCGTCGTCCGAGACCTCGGCGTTCTCGTTGTCCTGTGCGCCGGCGTCGACCCGCCGGGCCGTGAAGGCCAGGTAGTAGCCGACCATGATGCACAGCCCGAAGGCAAGGAACAGTGCGGTGGTACCCGCGGGCTCCTTCGACCAGACGCCATAGACGATCGCCATGGCGAGGACGAAGACGGAGAGCCAGATGAACATCTTGCCCTGGATCTTCACTTGCCCGCCTCCTTGCCGCCGGCGAGGGCCTTGTCGTCCTCGGAGGCGCGGCCGTTGTGCAGCGCATCGAGGGCTGCGATCTCCGGGTGGTGCAGGTCGAACGCCGGGGATTCGGAGCGAATGCGCGGCAGGGTGAGGAAGTTGTGCCGCGGCGGCGGGCAGGACGTCGCCCACTCCAGCGAGCGGCCGTAGCCCCACGGGTCGTCGACCTCGACCTTCTCGCCGTACTTCGCCGTCTTCCAGACGTTGTAGAGGAACGGCAGGATCGACAGGCCCAGCAGGAACGAGCTGATCGTCGAGATGGTGTTCAGCGCCGTGAATCCGTCGGCCGCGAGGTAGTCCGCGTAACGCCGCGGCATGCCCTCGGCACCCAGCCAGTGCTGGACGAGGAAGGTGCCGTGGAAGCCCACGAACAGTGTCCAGAAGGTGATCTTGCCGAGCCGCTCGTCCAGCATCTTGCCGGTGAACTTCGGCCACCAGAAGTGGAAGCCGGCGAACATCGCGAAGACGACCGTACCGAAGACCACGTAGTGGAAGTGCGCCACGACGAAGTACGAGTCGGAGACGTGGAAGTCCATCGGCGGCGACGCCAGGATGACACCGGTCAGACCACCGAAGGTGAAGGTGATCAGGAAGCCGATCGTCCACAGCATCGGCGTCTCGAAGGACAGCGAGCCCTTCCACATCGTGCCGATCCAGTTGAAGAACTTCACACCGGTCGGCACTGCGATCAAGAACGTCATGAACGAGAAGAACGGCAACAACACGCCGCCCGTCACATACATGTGGTGCGCCCACACCGTGACCGAAAGACCGGCAATCGAAACCGTCGCCGCAATCAGCCCGATGTAACCGAACATCGGCTTCCGGGAGAACACCGGAATGACCTCGGAAATGATGCCGAAGAACGGCAGCGCGATGATGTACACCTCTGGATGGCCGAAGAACCAGAAGAGATGCTGCCAGAGCAACGCCCCGCCATTTGCCGCATCGAAGACATGCGCACCGAATTTACGGTCCGCCTCCAGCGCGAACAGCGCCGCCGCCAGCACCGGGAAGGCCAGCAGGACCAGCACACCGGTCAGCAGCACGTTCCAGGTGAAGATCGGCATCCGGAACATCGTCATGCCGGGCGCCCGCATGCAGATGATCGTCGTGATGAAGTTGACCGAACCGAGGATCGTGCCGAAGCCCGAGAAGGCCAGACCCATGATCCACATGTCCGCGCCGACGCCCGGCGAACGCACCGCGTCCGAGAGCGGCGAGTACGCGAACCAGCCGAAGTCCGCCGCACCCTGCGGGGTGAGGAAGCCGGCCACCGCGATCAGCGAGCCGAAGAGGTAGAGCCAGTAGGCGAACATGTTCAGCCGCGGGAACGCCACATCGGGCGCGCCGATCTGCAGCGGCATGATCCAGTTCGCGAAGCCGGCGAACAGCGGCGTCGCGAACATCAGCAGCATGATCGTGCCGTGCATCGTGAACGCCTGGTTGAACTGCTCGTTCGACATGATCTGCGTGCCGGGACGGGCCAGCTCGGCGCGCATGAGCAGCGCCATCAGTCCGCCGACGCAGAAGAACGCGAACGACGTGACCAGGTACATCGTGCCGATCGTCTTGTGGTCAGTGGTCGTCAGCCAGTTCACCACGGCGATGCCGGGTTGCTTCTTGCGTACGGGCGGTGCTGCCGGAGCCGTATCGGCGGCGGCACCCTGAGGTTCGTTGAGGATGCTCACTGGTTCTTGGTCTCCGCATTCCTGGCGTGATCCGTCTGCTTGATGCCCGACGGCAGGTATCCGGTCTGGCCCTTCTTCGCCAGGTCCTTCAGGTGCTCCCGGTACCGCTCGGGGGAGACGACCTTGACGTTGAAGAGCATCCGGGAGTGGTCGACACCGCAAAGCTCGGCGCACTTGCCCATGAAGGTGCCCTCCTTGTTGGGGGTCACCTCGAAGACGTTGGTGTGGCCCGGGATGACGTCCTGCTTCATCAGGAAGGGCACCACCCAGAAGGAGTGGATGACGTCACGAGAGGTCAGCACGAACTGGACCGTCTCGCCCTTGGGCAGCCACAGGGTCGGGCCCGGGTTGCCGGTCTGCGGGTTGCGCTCACCCGGGACGCCCGAGTCGTAGACGCCGTCGGCACCGGCCGGAGCGCCCTTCTTCCACTTGTCCGGGATCGCGGACAGTTCACTGGAGTTGATGTTCGAGGTCGACTTGTCGCCGTCCACGTCCTCCAGGTAGTTGAACGCCCAGCTCCACTGGAAGCCCACCACATTGACGATGTGGTCCGGCTTCTTCGAAGTCTTGAGGATTGCGCTCTCGTCACGCGCGGTGAAGTAGAAAAGCACCGCGATGATGATGAACGGGACGATCGTGTACAACGCCTCGATCGGCATGTTGTACCGCGTCTGCGCGGGGACCTCCACCTTGGTCCTGCTACGGCGGTGGAAGATCACGCTCCAGATGATCAGGCCCCAGACCAGCACGCCCGTTGCGAGGGCGGCGGCCCAGGAGCCCTGCCAAAGAGAGAGGATCCGCGGCGCCTCGTCGGTGACGGGCGTTGGCATACCGAGGCGGGGAAAGTCCTTATATGTGCAACCAGTAGCGGTCGCCAGGACCAGGCCCGCAGCAAGCACCTGCGGCAGCTTCCGCCGCATCGGGCGCCGCGACGAGCGGTCGGAGCCGTTGGGACTCACGTAGCGCCTTCCCGAGAGTCTCGCCCGCGAGACCGGCTGCGGCCGTCTCGCTGGTCGGTCGCCGGCCCTGGCACGGGCAGGGGTTTGGATGTTTATGCGGACCAAACCCTACTGGACGCTATTTGGGGTCGCGCGGGGAGGGTGCCCAACGCGCCGCGGCGCACCCCTAAGGGGTGGTCAGGGCCCCCGGGAGGCGCCCGACGACCCC
Organism: Streptomyces sp. NPDC054786; assembly: GCF_053611685.1. Lineage (NCBI taxonomy): Bacteria > Bacillati > Actinomycetota > Actinomycetes > Kitasatosporales > Streptomycetaceae > Streptomyces > Streptomyces sp. NPDC054786. Next base: position 45,875 of record NZ_JBSHAW010000050.1, read on the forward strand.
CCGAATACCCGCTTCCACCAGGCATCTGACGCCGTGCCCGGCACTGCTCGCGCGCCGCCGTCCGGGCGCGTGCCCACCCGCCGGCCGGAGCCCGGAGCCCCGTGGCGCCGCACGGTGGGGCCGAGGGGCGCCCCCGGTGTCGGGCCGGAGGACTAACGTCTCGTACGTGCCCTATTTCGACGCGGCGTCGGCCGCCCCCCTGCATCCCGTCGCCCGCGAGGCCCTGCTCGCCTCGCTCGACGAAGGCTGGGCCGACCCGGCCCGCCTCTACCGGGAGGGGCGGCGCGCCCGGCTGCTGCTGGACGCCGCACGGGAGGCCGCGGCCGAGGCCGTGGGCTGCCGCCCGGACGAATTGGTTTTCACCCCTTCGGGGACGCAGGCGGTGCACTCGGGAGTCTCCGGCGCGCTGGCGGCCCGCCGGCGCGCCGGCCGCCGGATGCTGCACTCGGCCGTGGAGCACTCCGCCGTCCTGCATGCCGCCGAGGTCCACGAGGCGGCCGGCGGCAGCCGCGGGGAGCTGGCCGTGGACCGTACGGGCCGGGTGGCGGCCGACGAGGTCGCCGCCGCGCTCGGGCCGGACACCGCGCTGGTCTGTCTCCAGTCCGCCAACCACGAGGTGGGAACCGAACAGCCGGTCGAGGAGGTGGCCGTGCTCTGCCAGGAGGCGGAGGTCCCCCTCCTGGTGGACGCCGCGCAGTCGCTGCCGTGGGGGCCGGTGCCCGGTGCCTGGTCGCTGCTGACCGCGAGCGCCCACAAGTGGGGCGGCCCGCCCGGTGTGGGGCTGCTCGCCGTCCGCAAGGGGACCCGGTTCGCACCCCAGGGGCCGCGGGACGAGCGGGAGTCGGGCCGCAGTGCGGGGTTCGAGAACATCCCCGCGGTCGTCGCCGCCGCGGCGTCCCTGCGTGCGCTGCGGGCGGGCCCGGAGACGGGGGACGAAGCGGCGCGGCTGCGGCGGCTGGTGGACCGGATCCGGACACGGGTGCCGGAGCTGGTCCCGGACGTGGAGGTGGTCGGCGATCCGGCGCACCGCCTCCCCCATCTCGTCACCTTCTCCTGTCTCTATGTCGACGGAGAGGCGCTGCTGCACGAGCTCGACCGGGCCGGCTTCTCGGTGTCGTCCGGGTCGTCGTGTACGTCCAGCACCCTGACGCCGAGCCATGTGCTGCGCGCGATGGGCGTGCTGTCCGAGGGGAATGTGCGGGTCTCGCTGCCGTACGGCACGGCCGAGGCGGAGGTGGAGCGCTTCCTGGAGGTGCTGCCACAGGTGGTGCACTCGGTGCGGGAGCGGCTGGGGGTCCCGGCGACGGAGGCCGGAACCGCACCGGCAGCGGGAGTCGGGGCCGCCCCGGCGACGGCGGACGAGGCGCCGCACCCCACCCGGGCACCGGCCACCCCGGAGGCCGGGGAATCCGCCGGCGGATCCGCCGGGTCCGGCGGCCTGGTCGTCGACTCGCTGGGCAAGCGCTGCCCGATCCCGGTCATCGAGCTGGCGAAGGTGATCAATGACGTGCCGGTCGGAGGGACGGTGACGGTGCTCTCCGACGACGAGGCCGCCCGGCAGGACATCCCCGCCTGGTGCGCCATGCGGGACCAGGAGTACGTGGGCGAGCGGGCGGCCGAGCGCGGCGCCGCCTATGTGGTGCGGCGCCGCGCCTGACGGGGCCGGTCAGGCCAGGTGCTGCTGGACCTCGGCCGCGGCCTCGTGGCCGTAGGCCTTGGTGAAGCGGTCCATGAAGTGGCTGCGGTGCAGCTCGTACTCCTGGGTGCCGACGGTCTCGATGACCAGCGTCGCCAGCATGCAGCCGATCTGTGCGGCGCGCTCCAGGCCGACGCCCCAGGCCAGGCCGGACAGGAAGCCGGCGCGGAAGGCGTCGCCGACGCCGGTGGGGTCGGCCTTGGCGTTCTCCTCCGGGACCCCGACCTCGATGGCCGGCTCGCCGAGCCGCTCGATGCGGACGCCGCTGGCGCCGAGGGTGGTGACGCGGGTGCCGACCTTGGCGAGGATCTCGTCGGAGGTCCAGCCGGTCTTGGACTCGATGAGGCCCTTCTCGTACTCGTTGGAGAAGAGGTAGGCGGCGTCCTCCAGGAGAGTGCGGATGGCGTCGCCGTCCATCCGGGCGATCTGCTGGGAGAAGTCGGCGCCGAAGGGGATACCGCGGCTGCGGCACTCCTCGGTGTGCCGGATCATCGCCTCGGGGTCGTCCGCGCCGATCAGTACGAGGTCCAGGCCGCCGACCCGCTCGGAGACGAACTGCAGCTCGATCAGCCGGGCCTCGCTCATCGCGCCCGTGTAGAAGGACCCGATCTGGTTGTGGTCGGCGTCCGTGGTGCACACGAAGCGCGCGGTGTGCAGGACCTCGGAGATGCGTACGGAGCGGGTGTCGACGCCGTGGCGGTCGAGCCAGGCGCGGTACTCCTCGAAGTCGTTGCCGGCGGCACCGACCAGGATCGGCGCGGTGCCGAGCTGGCCCATGCCGAAGCAGATGTTGGCGGCGACGCCGCCGCGACGGACATCGAGCTGGTCGACCAGGAACGAAAGGGAGACCGTATGCAGTTGGTCGGCGACCAACTGCTCGGCGAAACGGCCGGGAAAGGTCATCAGGTGGTCGGTGGCGATGGATCCGGTGACTGCGATACGCACGACGGGTCTGCTCCTGCGGAAGGCGTAGGGGCGGGCGGACGTGTAGCAACGCTACCCGTCGGGGTCGCGCGCCACCCGGTCATCCCGGACACTTGGAATGGCTGAAACTACCCAATAGTAGGTCTTTCTCCTCGCTACATGGCTGCGTACGGTGCCCCTATGACCAAGCCTGTGAAAGCCGTCACACCGCGCGAGGGTGTCTCACCCACCGCGCAGGACCCCGAATCGCTCGACGAGCTGCGCGGCGACTGTGCGCGGATGTCCGGTCGCTGGAAGGCCGGGCGGCGGTCCGCGCCGGCGACGGGGCGCGCGGCCGATCTGCACGGCGTCGAGGTCCCCGCCTCCTCGGCCGCACTCGTGGACGGAATGTCCGAGTACGGCGACTGACCGGCCGCCCGGCGGGAACCGTATACGCCCCCGCTCCGTCCCATCGACGTCCACCTCACGGAGGATGGACGTCAGATGTTCAGCGGAGCCGAAGGAGCGATGCGGTGAACACCGAGGACACCACCGACACCCCGAACCCCAAGGAGCGCAGGCGGCGCACCCCCGTGGTGGTCGCCTCGATGGCCGCGGCGGTAGTTCTCGCCGGGGGCGGCGCGGCGTACTGGGTCTCGTCCGCCTCCAGCGGCGAGGGCTCCGGTGCGGGGTCCGCGGCCAAGGGCGCCCCGCCGCCACTGGCGCTCGACGGCTACACCGGCGGGGGCTCGATCGCTGCCGGTGAGCCCAACCCGCAGGGTGCGAAGTACCGGGCGGTGAAGAAGCTTCCCGGCGGTCCGGCGTCCGCGCCGGTGTACCGCCCCAAGGGCGAGATAAGCCGCGAGTCGGTGGAACGGCTCGCGAAGGCGCTGGATGTGTCCGGAAAGGTCCGCTCGGAGGGCACCTCCTGGAAGGTCGGCGGGCCGACGCGGGATGCCCGTGGCCCCGTCCTGCAGGTGAACAAGTCCGGCTCGGGCGCCTGGACGTACTCGCAGTACGGCACGCCGGGCGGCACGAACTGTGCGCTGCCCGCCTCCCCCAAGGGCGGCAAGGGCCAGGACCAGGCCGACGGCGCGGCGCCGTCGGGCCGGCCCGGCTGTCCTTCGTACCGCGGCGGCGGGGACATCACGACCGAGGACGACAGCAGCGGCAAGGGCGCGGTGTCGCCGGAGAAGGCCGAGCAGGCGGTGCGGCCGGCGCTGAAGGCGCTCGGCCAGGAGAACGCCAAACTCGATGCGAGCGGACTGTCCGGCGCGGTGCGGATCGTCAGCGCGAGTCCGGTGCTCGGCGGGCTGCCGACGTACGGCTGGCAGAGCGATCTGCAGGTCGGCTCGGACGGTCAGGTGGTCGGCGGCAGCGGCCAGTTGGCGAACCCGGTCAAGGGCGCGGACTATCCGGTGCTGGGCGCCGACAAGACGCTGGACCGGCTGAATTCGGGCGAGGGCCGCAAGCCGGCCGGCTGCCCCTCGACGCCCGGCCACAAGAGCGGCAAGGGCGACGGGATCGCGCCGTGCGAGCCGGCACCGACGAAGGCGCAGCAGCCGGCCGAGGTGACCGGTGCGGTCTTCGGGCTCTCGGTGCAGTACGTGGACGGCGGCCAGACGCTGGTGCCGTCGTGGCTGTACAAGGTGCGCCAGCCGGGCGCCGGCAGCGGCCCGGACGCCACCTCGACGATCGCGCACCCGGCGGTGAACCCGAAGTATCTGGCCCACCGGGACGACGGCGGCGCGTCGCAGAGCACCGGGAAGCCGTCGCAGAAGCCGTCCGGGAAGCCCGGGGCGATGGCCCTGGAGTCGTACGACGTGGGCGACGGTGGCAAGAAGCTGACGGTGCACTTCTGGGGCGGTGTGTGCAGCGTCTACTCGGTGAGCGCCGAGGAGTCCGGCACGACCGTGAAGACCAAGGTCGTCGGCAAGGACAAGAAGCCGGGCCAGGTCTGCGTGAAGATCGCCAAGGAGTTCACCAAGACCGTGACGCTGCAGAAGCCGCTGGACGGCCGGAAGGTGGTCGATGTGTCGACCGGTGAGTCCGTGCCCAAGCGGTGACCGGACGCGGTGGGGGTCCGGCGGCACACGGCCCACCGCGGTGGGCCTCACACAGACGCGAAAAAGAAAGGCGGCGCTCCCCCGGTCGGGGGCGCCGCCTTTCGTTCGTGCTGCCCGTGCTCCTTAGCTGAAGGAGTCGCCGCAGGCGCAGGAGCCCGTGGCGTTCGGGTTGTCGATGGTGAAGCCCTGCTTCTCGATCGTGTCGACGAAGTCGATGGAGGCACCGCCCAGGTAGGGGGCGCTCATCCGGTCGGTGACGACCTTGACACCGTCGAAGTCCTTGACGACATCGCCGTCGAGCGAACGCTCGTCGAAGAAGAGCTGGTAGCGCAGACCGGAGCAGCCGCCGGGCTGAACGGCCACCCGCAGCGCGAGGTCGTCCCGGCCTTCTTGCTCCAGCAGGCTCTTGACCTTCGACGCGGCCGCGTCGGACACGATGATGCCGTCGCTGACGGTGGTCTCGTCCTGAACGCTCATCTACATCTCTCCCGGGTTGTACGGACCGCTTGTCATCGGTTGCAACCAGCTGCAACCGGAGACGTCCCGGATTAATTCCGGCTGGGCGCAATTTGCCGAGAAGCCTTCCGGACGCTGCCGGAGGCAGCCTCTCGCCTCGTTCTCTCCTCATGCTCGCACATCGGCGGCCGGGAACAGGTGGCCGACCACACACGGCGGTGCTGATGCGTCACATCGACACAATGGCCATCGTCAAAGTGACGTGAAGCAGCTATCATAGATAGCGTCAAATAGACGAAAAGGCTCCCGGTGCACGCACCGGCTCCACTGATGCGGCTGCGCCGCGCTCATTCGAAGAAAAGAGAGGGTGCGTGTTGTGACCACCGCCCAGCCCCTGGACGTCCAGCCGACCCCGCTGGCCCTGCTCCTGCTCGGCCGTGAGGCCGACCCCAAGAGCGAGCGCGGTGTGGAGTGCCCCGGCGATCTGCCGGCTCCGTCGGACCCCGACCTCGTCGAGCGCGCCCGCGCGGCCAAGGCGAAGCTCGGGGACAAGGTCTTCGTCCTCGGGCACCACTACCAGCGCGACGAGGTCATCGAGTTCGCCGATGTGACCGGCGACTCCTTCAAGCTCGCGCGGGACGCCGCCGCCCGGCCGGACGCCGAGTACATCGTTTTCTGCGGTGTGCACTTCATGGCGGAGTCCGCGGACATCCTCACCGGCGACGACCAGCAGGTCATCCTCCCCGACCTGGCCGCCGGCTGCTCGATGGCCGATATGGCCACCGCCGAGCAGGTCGCCGAGTGCTGGGACGTCCTGACCGAGGCCGGTATCGCCGAGCAGGTCGTCCCCGTCTCGTACATGAACTCCTCGGCCGACATCAAGGCCTTCACCGGCAAGCACGGTGGCACGATCTGCACGTCCTCCAACGCCCAGCGGGCGCTGGACTGGGCCTTCGAGCAGGTGGACCCCGCGACGGGCAAGGTGCTCTTCCTGCCCGACCAGCACCTGGGCCGCAACACCGCCGTCCGCGACATGGGTCTGTCGCTGGACGACTGCGTGGTCTACAACCCGCACAAGCCGAACGGCGGCCTGACCGCCGAGGAGCTGCGGGCCGCCAGGATGATCCTGTGGCGCGGCCACTGCTCGGTGCACGGCCGCTTCTCCCTGGAGTCGGTGAACGACGTGCGGGAGCGCATTCCGGGTGTCAACGTCCTCGTCCACCCCGAGTGCAAGCACGAGGTCGTGGCGGCCGCGGACTACGTCGGCTCGACGGAGTACATCATCAAGGCGCTGGAGGCCGCCCCGCGCGGCTCGAAGTGGGCCATCGGCACCGAACTGAACCTGGTCCGCCGGCTGGCCAACCGCTACGCCGCGGAGGACAAGGAGATCGTCTTCCTCGACAAGACGGTCTGCTTCTGCTCGACGATGAACCGCATCGACCTCCCGCACCTGGTGTGGACGCTGGAGTCGCTCGCCGCCGGCAAGGTCGTCAACCGCATCCAGGTCGACCACGAGACCGAGAGCTTCGCGAAGCTGGCGCTGGAGCGGATGCTGGCACTGCCGTAGGCCCCTCGGGCAGGCGGCCGGCAGCGCGACGGCCGCCTGCCCCGGAGCGGGGGCGGCGGCCGGTCTGCCCGACGTGACCCGGAGGTCTACTTGGCGGCCTCCAGGGTCCAGCGGACCTTGTCGGTGTCCTTGATCGCGGTCGCGCAGGGCCCGGTCGTGATCTTCTTCTCGTTCACGTACGCGTTCCACTTCTTCTTGCTGTCCGCGACATCACCATGGATGTCGGTGACGACGAAGTCCTTTTTGGTGGCGTCCCAGTACGCCCGCACCCCGCCGAGACCGTACTGCTCCTCGGCGTCGACCAGGGCGGTGAGCGGGGTGGGGTCGGTGCCGTTGGCCGCGCAGTAGAAGCCGCCGAAGACGGTGCGCGCGGCCGTTCTGACGATGCCCACACTGCCGGTGTAGGCCCCGCCCGTGACGCCCACCCGGACGCCGACGACGGGTCCGGCGGCGGCAGGCGGAGCCGCCGCGAGAGCCAGCGCGAGGGCCAGCCCGGCGGCGGTTACGGGGGCGGCCCAGCGGGCCGGGACACACAGCACCGATGCTCACCTCTCGTCGATTCCGTACGCACGGTCACCCTCGCACCACCCACCGCGACCGGCGAGCGGTGCACCCCCGAACGTGCACCGGCCCGCCGCCCGGACCCCCGGGCGCCGGTCCTCACCGGCAGGGCCGGCAACGGCAGGGCCGGCAACGGGCAGCAGGCAGCAGGCAGCAGGCAGCAGGCAGCAGGCAGCACGATGCCCCCGCAGGCTTGCGGGGGCATCGTTCGCGTCAGCGCATCGTCGGCGTCAGACGCCCGCCGGCTCCGGTGCGCGGTCGGTCTCCTCGGCCTGCGGGCCGGCCTTACCGGCCCGCTTCGCGGCCTTCTTCTTCGCCCGGCGCTCCTTGCGGAGCTCGATCATCGCGTAGAGCGTCGGGACGAGGAGGAGGGTGAGCAGGGTGGAGGTGATCAGACCGCCGATCACGACCACGGCGAGCGGCTGGGAGATGAAGCCGCCGTCGCCGGTGATGGACAGCGCCATCGGGAGCAGCGCCATGATCGTGGCCAGCGCCGTCATCAGGATGGGGCGCAGCCGGTGGCGGCCGCCCTCGACGACCGCTTCGACGACGCCGTAACCCTGCGACCGGTACTGGTTGATCAGGTCGATCAGCACGATGGCGTTGGTGACCACGATGCCGATCAGCATCAGCATGCCGATCATCGCCGGGACGCCCAGCGGGGTGCCGGTGGCGACCAGCAGGCCGATCGCGCCGGTCGCCGCGAAGGGGATCGAGACGAGCAGGATCAGCGGCTGGATCAGGGAACGGAAGGTGCCGACCAGGAGCATGAAGACGATGGCGATGGCCGCCAGCATCGCCAGGCCCAGCGAGGAGAACGCATCGGTCTGGTCCTGGGAGACGCCGCCGATCTCGGCGGTGGCACCCTCGGGCAGCTTCAGGGCGTTGATCTTGCTCTGCAGCGTGGCGCTGACCGCGCCGGTGTTGTCGCCGGTCGGCTTGGCGGTGATGGTCGCCGAACGGGCCCCGTCGATCCGGGTCATCTGGACCGGGCCGGGGACGGTCTGCACGGTGGCGAGCGTGCTGAGCTTGGCCGGGCCCCCCGGGGTCGGGATCGCCAGGTTCTTCAACTCGGCCACGGTGGTGGCCGGGTGGGCCGACTTGATCACGATGTCGCGCTCGGTGTCGTCCAGGACGGCCTTGCCGCTGGTGGTGCCGCGGACCGCCTGGGCGACCGCGCCCCCGAGGGTGGTCTGGTTGTAACCGGCCGCGGCCGCCTTGTCGTTGGGCTTCACGGAGATCCGCGGCACGCTCTGGGCGAGGTCACTCTGGACGTCGGTGACGTCGTCGAGGCCGGCGACGGCCCTACGGACCTGCTCGCCGGCCTTCTTCAGGACGTCGCCGTCGGCGGCCTTGACGACCACGCTCAGGTCCTGGCTGCCGAAGCCGCCGCCCGCGGTGACGGTGGTGTCGCCGATGGACGGGCCGAGCTTGTCGAGACCGGCCCGCAGGTCATCGGTGACCTTGCCGGAGTCCGCGGCGTCCTTCAGCTTGAGCTGGTAGGAGGCCTGGTTGGCGCCGGTGCCGCCGCCGAAGGCCGCCATGAAGCCGGAGGAGCCGACGGTGACCTGGTAGTCGGCGATGTCGTCGTCGGCCGCGAGCAGCTTCTCGACCTTCTTGGCCTGCTTGTCGGCCGCGCCCAGGCTGGTGCCGGGCTTGAGCTCCTGCTTGACGGTGAGGGTGTCCTGGTCGCCCTGGTCGAAGAAGTTGGTCTTCAGGAGCGGGCCCATGCCGAAGGTGCCGAGGAGGATGACGACGGCGATGACCACGCTGGTGACCCGGCGGCGGGTCGCGAACCGCAGGACGGGGACGTAGAGGCGCTGCAGCGGGCTCGCGGTCTCCTTCTCCTCGGCCGCGCGGCGCAGGTCGTCCGGTGTGGTGCCCTCGGGGATCTCGGGGGCGCGCAGGAACCAGAACGAGAGGACCGGTACGACCGTCAGGGAGACGATCAGGGAGGACAGCAGGGCGACGGTGACCGTCAGCGAGAAGGAGCCGAAGAGGGCGCCCACCATGCCGCCGACCACGCCGATCGGCAGGAAGACCGCGACCGTGGTGAGGGTGGAGGAGGTGATCGCTCCGGAGACCTCCTTGACCGCGGAGAGGATGGCCTCGCGGCGCTCCTCGCCGTAGCCCAGGTGCCGCTTGATGTTCTCCAGGACGACGATGGAGTCGTCGACGACGCGGCCGATCGCGATGGTCAGGGCGCCGAGGGTGAGCATGTTCAGGGAGAGGTCCCCGGTCCACAGCACGATCAGGGTGATGACGACCGAGAGCGGGATGGAGACCGCGGTGACCAGCGTCGAGCGCAGGCTCAGCAGGAAGACGAGGATGACGATGACTGCCATGGCGAGGCCGAGCAGGCCCTCGGTGGTCAGCGACTCTATCGACTTGGAGACCGCCGGGCCCTGGTCGGAGGCGACCGTGACGTCGGTGCCCTTGCCCAGGTCCTGACGGATCTTGGTCAGCTTGTCCTTGACCGCGTCGGAGATCGCGACCGCGCTGCCGTCCTGGTCCATCGTCACCCGGACAGCGAGGCTGGGCTTGCCGTCGGTGCGGGTGATCGCGGTCGGGGTGGCCGACTCCTCCTTGACGGTGGCGACATCGCCGAGCCGGACCGGCCCGGCCGGCCGGCCGGCGCTCGCACCCGCACCGGAGTCACCGGCTGCCGGGGACGGCGCGATCGACAGGTCCCTGATCTGCTTGACGGCGGTGAAGCCCGCGCCGACCTGGACGGTCTTGCTCTGCCCGCCCTCGGCGAACGAACCGGCGGGCACCGACGTACCGCCGGCCTCCAGCGCCTGGCCGAGCGCCTGGGAGGTCAGCCCGGCGGCGGCGAGCTTCTTGTCGTCGGGGGTGACCGCGACGATCCGGTCCTGGACGCCGTCCACCATGACCTGGCTGACGCCGTCGATGTTCTTCAGGTCCGGCACGACGCTGCGGTTCAGCTGGTCGGCCAGTGTCTGCTGGTCCTTGTCCTGGGAGGAGACGGCGAGGACGACGGTGGGGATGTCGTCCGTCGAGCCGGCCACCACCTGCGGGTCGACGTCCTTGGGGAGCTTCGCGCGGGCCCGGTTCACGGCCTGCTGGACATCGGCGACCAGGCGCTTGGAGTCATTGCCGTAGTCGAACTGCGCCATGATGACGCCCGAGCCCTCGCTCGACGTCGAGGTGACGCTCTTGATGCCGTCGACCGCCTGGACACCGTCCTCCAGCGGCTCGATCACCTGCTTCTCGACGACATCGGGGGAGGCGCCCTGATACGGCGCCAGCACGGACACCATCGGGAGTTCGATGGACGGCAGGAGCTGCTGCTTGAGCTGCGGGATCGCGATGGCGCCGAAGGCGATCGCCACGATCGACATCAGCGCTATCAGGCCCCGTTGTACGAGGCTGAGTCGGGACAGCCAGGACATGGGTGGGGTCTCTCTTCTGTTCTGAAACGGTCGGCGGGGCCTTTTCCGGGCCCACTTACACCTTCCGCCATGCCCTGGCCGGTTTTCCTCGCTCGCAGGTCGGTTTCCGGCCGGTGCCCGTACCGCGTTGGGAGTACGGGATGCTCCACCCTCACTGCACCCGTGGGCGTACGAGTCCCGACTCGTAGGCGATGACCACCAGCTGGGACCGGTCGCGGGCGCCCAGCTTGGCCATCGCGCGGTTCACATGCGTCTTGACGGTGAGCGGGCTGACCGCGAGCTGCTCGGCGATCTCGTCGTTGGACAGCCCGCCGGCCACCAGGGTCAGCACCTCACGTTCGCGGCCGGTCAGCGTCGCCAGCCGCTCGGCGCCCCGGCCGCCGGGCCCGCCGTCCCCCGTACTGCCGCCCTGCGCAAGGAACTTGGCGATCAGGCCCTTGGTCGCGACCGGCGACAGCAGCGCCTCCCCGGCCGCAGCGACCCGGATCGCGCCCAGCATCTCGTCCGGCTCGGCGCCCTTGCCGAGGAAGCCGCTGGCCCCGTTCCGCAGCGACTGCACCACATAGTCGTCGACCTCGAAGGTCGTCAGGATGACCACCCGGACATCGGTGAGCTCCGGGTCCTCAGTGATCATGCGGGTGGCCGCCAGGCCGTCCACACCGGGCATCCGGATGTCCATCAGCACGACATCGGGACGCTCCGCGCGGGTCAGCTCGTACGCCTGGGCGCCGTCGGAGGCCTCCCCCACCACCCGCATGTCCGGTTCCGAGTCGACCAGCACCCTGAAGGCGCTGCGCAGCAGTGCCTGGTCGTCGGCGAGCAGCACCTTGATCGTCATATCGACTCCCCCGTACGGACGGTCTGCAGCGGAAGGGTGACCCGCACCTGGAAGCCGCCGGCCGCGCGCGAGCCCGTCACCACCGTGCCGCGCAGGGCGAAGACCCGCTCGCGCATCCCGATCAGGCCATGGCCGCCGCCGCTGTCCTCCGGCTCGCCCGGCCCGCCCGGCTCGACGGGCGGCCGGTCGCCGCCCTTCTGCCGCGGAATGCCGGCCCGGCCCGCGCCGTCGTCCAGGACGGTCACGGTCAGCGCGGTGTCGGAGTGCAGGATCCGCACCGTGGCGCGGGCCCCCTCGCCGGCGTGCTTGTGGACGTTGGTCAGCGCTTCCTGGACCACGCGGTAGGCGGTGAGGTCGACGGAGGCGGGCAGCGGCCGGGGCGTGTGCGGGATCTCCAGATCGACGGGGATCCCGGCGCGGACGAACCCGTCGACGAGCTGGTCGAGGACGCCGAGGCCCGGCGCGGGCTCGGTCGGCGCCTTGGGGTCGTCGGACTGCCGCAACAGGCCGACGGTGGCGCGGAGTTCCTCCAGCGCCGAGCGGGACGCCTCGCGGACATGCGCCAGCGCCTGCTTGGCCTGGTCGGGACGGTTGTCCATGACGTGCGAGGCGACACCGGCCTGGACGTTGACCAGGGCGATGTGGTGGGCGACGACATCGTGCAGCTCACGGGCGATCCGCAGGCGCTCCTCGGCGACCCGCCGCCGGGCCTCCTCCTCGCGGGTGCGCTCGGCGCGTTCGGCGCGCTCACGGATGGCGGCCACGAAGGCGCGGCGGCTGCGGACCGCGTCGCCGGCGGCCGCGGCCATGCCCGTCCAGGCGAAGATGCCGATGTTTTCCTGCGCGTACCAGGGGCGGGGGCCGTAGAGCATCGCGGCGGCGGTCAGGACGACGACGGTCAGCGCGCCGATCCGCCAGGTGGTGGGCCGGTCGGTGCGCGAGGCCAGGCTGTAGAGGGCGATCACCGCGGAGGCGGCCACCGGGGCGCGCGGGTCGCTGGAGCGGGCGAGCAGCTCGACGATGGTGCACGAGCCGGTGACGGCCAGGACCGTACGGGGCAGCCGACGGCGCAGGACCAGGGCGGCGCAGGCCAGCGCGGCCAGCACCACGGTCGTGGCGGAGAGGTGGTGAGCGCCGAACCGCGGTCCGTGCGGGCCGTGCGGGTCGGCCACCGCGCCGCACAGGATGCACGCGAAGACGGCCACCGCCAGGAGGGCGTCGAAGGCGAGCGGATGCGTCCGGTGCCACTGGAAGCGGCCGGCGCGGGGCGCGTCCGGGCGGGGGTCGAGGAGGCTCACAAGAGCAAACGGTAGCGCCCCGGTCCCCCAAGGGGCCGGGGCGCTGTGCGCTGGAGTGGAGTGACCGGACCGGGCCGCCCAGGACTCAGCCCGGGATGAGGCCGTCGTCGCTGAGCATCTCCCGGACCTCGTCGAGGGACGCATCCGGAGACGGCAGGATGAGTTCGGACGGTTCGAGGGCATCGTCGGGGAGCGGTGTACCGAGCCGGCGCACCGCGTCCAGCAGGGCACCGAGGGTGCGCTGGAAGCCTGCTTCATCGCCGCTCTCCATCTCGGCGAGCAGCTCATCGTCCAGCTTGTTGAGCTCGGCGAAGTGGGCATCGTCCAGCTTCACCTGGCCCTCCCCCATGATCCGTACGATCACGACGGTCTCCCTTGGTCCGGTCCGACGATCTCTGCGAGGCTATCCGCCCCCGACCGTCACTGCTTGTCGAAACGCGGCCGGTCCTGCTGCGGCGCGGACCGGCCCTCGCCGTTCTGACCGCTCTCGATGGCCTGCTGGTCGGCCGAGCCGCCCGCGAGCTCGGCCTTCATCCGCTGCAGCTCCAGCTCGACATCGCTGCCACCGGAGAGCCGGTCCAGCTCGGCGGTGATGTCGTCCTTTGCCATACCGGTCGGGTCGTCCAGCGCGCCGGAGGCCATCAGCTCGTCGAGGGCACCGGCCCTGGCCTGCAGCTGCGCGGTCTTGTCCTCCGCGCGCTGGATGGCCATGCCGACGTCGCCCATCTCCTCGGAGATGCCGGAGAAGGCCTCGCCGATCCGGGTCTGCGCCTGGGCGGCCGTGTACGTGGCCTTGATCGTCTCCTTCTTCGTACGGAAGGCGTCGACCTTGGCCTGCAGCCGCTGCGCGGCGAGCGTGAGCTTCTCCTCCTCGCCCTGCAGCGTCTGGTGCTGCGTCTCCAGGTCGGTGACCTGCTGCTGCAGCGCGCTGCGCCGGCTCAGCGCCTCGCGGGCCAGGTCCTCGCGGCCGAGCGCCAGCGCCTTGCGGCCCTGGTCCTCCAGCTTGGCGGACTGGCCCTGGAGCTGGTTGAGCTGAAGCTCCAGACGCTTGCGGGAGGTCGCCACGTCGGCGACTCCGCGGCGTACCTTCTGAAGCAGCTCCAGCTGCTTCTGGTACGAGTAGTCGAGGGTCTCGCGCGGGTCTTCGGCCCGGTCCAGGGCCTTGTTGGCCTTCGCGCGGAAGATCATCCCCATCCGCTTCATGACACCATCGCTCATGGGCCTCGCGCGCCCCCTTCTGACCGAGTCGCCTCGGGCTTAGGCTCCAGCACATCTACAGACCCCACAGTACGGGCCCTGGTTCCATTACCGCACTGTTCGCGCCCTGATGCGCTCCTCCTCCAGGACGATCGGGAGCTCATCCTCTCCCGCGCAAGGAGTAGGGAGAGTCCGGACAAGCGGCACGATGTCTGCTCTGTCCTGTTAGGGCAGGGGTTCCGGCCCGGTCAGGCGCCGGTTGCCGCGGACGCCGTTGCCGGATCGTGCCCCGTCGGACCGTGGCTCACCCGCGGCGAGCACGTACCCTTGGGTTTTGTGTTCCGAAGCCGTTCGAAGGATGAGCAGGCCGCGACCGCCAAGGTGACCGCGGACCAGCCCCAGCAGCCCCGCGATCCGCAGGCCCCCAAGGGCCGCCCGACGCCCAAACGCAGCGCTGCGCAGTCGCAGCGCCGCTCCCGTGCGCATACACCGACCAACCGCAAGGACGCGTCGAAGGCCCAGCGTGAGGCCCGCCGTGTCGACATGGCCCGCCAGCGCGAGGCGATGGCCAGCGGCGACGAGCGGTATCTGCCGGTGCGCGACAAGGGACCCGTGCGCCGGTTCGCACGGGACTTCGTCGACTCCCGCTGGTGTGTCGCCGAATTCTTCCTGCCGATGGCCGTGGTGATCCTGGTGCTCACCATGATCCGGGTGCCGTCGATCCAGAGCATCGCGCTGCTGCTGTGGCTCGTGATCATCGTGCTGATCGTGCTCGACTCGGTCCTGATCTGGGTCCGTCTGGGCAAGCGGCTGCAGGAGCGCTTCCCGAACGAGAACCTCAAGGGCGTGAAGCCGTACGCGGTGATGCGGACGCTGCAGATGCGGCGGCTGCGGCTGCCGAAGCCGCAGGTGAAGCGGGGCCAGCGGCCGTAGCCGCGTCGTACGTGGCGGTGCGGGGCCGGTCGTTCCGCCGGTCCCTCGCCGCTGGGGTGCCGCGCCGTCGCGGCGGGATTTCTTGTGACGTGCGGCCGGGGCCCGGCGGGGCCGGGCGGCCCGGGGTGGGGTATAAAAAAAAAAAAAACCCACACCCAGAAACAAAAAATGGTGTTGGAG
>NZ_JBSHAW010000051.1:0-56804 GCF_053611685.1 Streptomyces sp. NPDC054786
TTGCGGCGGGAGCGGGTGGCGCCGCTCAGGTCGGACCTGAGTGGCGCCACCGGCTCCGGGAGGCCGTGCCGCAGCCCCCAGCCCGACCCGAGCCACCCCGCATACACCCACCCCTCACCCATACCGCTGCCGTTCTTGGCGAGGTCGTGGATGGAGGAGTTCTTGAGGACGCCGTCTTTGCCGGACTAGCGGAAGCGGCCCGTCCGCCATGTTCAGGTGGTGCGGAGTGAGCGGCGGGCGGAGTGGGAGGGCAGCCGATGTCGACACCGTTCCAGGCCCGTTCCAGGCGTCCTTCGGGACCACCTTCTGGTCATCGGTGAGGGTGCTGTCCTTTCGGTTGTCGGTGAGGGTGACGCCCTTTCGGTCCGATGCGTCCGGTACGAGGTGCCGTTCGGGTACGGGCCGGAGTCGCCGCCCGCGGTGGGCATGGTCTTCGGCGAGCCGGTCCGTGGGGTGCGGGATGAGGGGGCGTCGGCGGCAGCGGCCGTGAAGTTGCCGTTGTACGTGCCGTCGGCGAGCTGAAGCGTGTCGCCCGGCTTGGCGGTGGCGAGTGCGTCTCTGAGTTGGGCGCCGTGGAGACGTCGACTACTTGGGTCGGGGCGGAGTGCGCAAGGCGCAGGGGGGTGATTGGGGAGGTGAACTCGCTGTATGTGCAGGCGAGTTCATGTTGCTGAATGGGTGTGAGGCGAGGGCGTGGGGGAGTTCGGCGTGAGGGGCCGGGGCCGGTCGGGGTGGGATGCGTTCGGCGGGGCCGGCGGGGCTGGGTTCGGTGTCGGGCGGATCGCGACCGGGGAGGGGACCGGGATCGGAGGGGGACCGGGATCGGTGGGAGCGAGGGCCGGCCCGGCACCGGGGCGTGTGCGATGCAGGCGGGGTCATCCGCGTCGTCGGGAATGCCCGCGCCGGGTCGTGCGTTGGCGCTGATGAGAACGAGGAGGAGCAGTCACTGTGTTGGATCCCCAGGGTTTGTACGAATGGGAGCCGAGCGGGCTCGCGGAGGTCGAGGCGATCGCCTCCAGGGACTCCGCCGGACTGGTGCTGCTGTACCACTTCGACGGATACATCGACGCCGGTGAGACCGGCGACCAGATCGTTGAACGGCTGCTGAACGGCCTGCCGAACGAGGTCGTCGCCCGCTTCGACCACGACCGCCTCGTCGACTACCGCGCCCGCCGCCCGCTGCTCACCTTCGAGCGCAGCCGCTGGACCGCCTACGAGACGCCGAGCATCGAACTGCGGCTCGTACGGGACACGACCGATGCGCCGTTCCTGCTGCTGACCGGACCCGAACCGGACGTCGAGTGGGAGCGCTTCGCGCGCGCCGTGAAGGAGATCGTGGAGCGCCTCGGCGTACGCCTCTCGGTGAACTTCCACGGCATCCCCATGGGCGTCCCGCACACCCGCCCCGTGGGCATCACCCCGCACGGCAACCGCACCGACCTGATGCCCGGGCACGGCGGCTTCTTCGATGAGGCACAGGTGCCCGGCAGTGCGGAGGCATTGATCGAATTCCGGCTGGCGGAGGCGGGACACGATGTGCTGGGCGTGGCGGCGCACGTACCGCACTACATCGCCCGGTCCGCGTACCCGGACGCCGCGCTGACGGCGCTGGAAGCCGTGACGGCCGCGACCGGGCTGGTGCTGCCCGGCGCCGCGCATTCGCTGCGTACGGAGGCGCTGCGGACGCAGGAGGAGATCGAGCGGCAGATCTCGGAGGGCGACGAGGAGCTGGTCACGCTGGTCAGTGGACTGGAGCACCAGTACGACGCGGTGGCCGGGGCCGAGAGCCGGGGGAACCTGGTGGCCGAGCCGGTGGAACTGCCGTCGGCCGACGAGATCGGCCGGGAGTTCGAGCGCTTCCTGGCGGAGCGCGAGGGCGACGGCGGCGCGGGCGGGGCCTGAGCCTGGGGGAGGCGGGGCTGGGGGAGGCGGGGCCTGGGGGAGGTCGAGCCTCCTGCGCTCCTGCCGTCCGGGCGCAGCGTATAGCGTGGGGCCATGGTGAAGGTGGGGCTGACCGGCGGAATCGGCGCAGGCAAAAGTGAGGTTTCGCGACTGCTGGCGTCGTACGGCGCGGTGATCGTGGACGCGGACAAGATCGCACGCGAGGTCGTCGAGCCGGGTACGCCCGGACTGGCGGCAGTGGTCGAGGAGTTCGGAAGCGGCGTGCTCGCGCCGGACGGCACATTGGACCGGCCGCAGCTGGGCCGGATCGTGTTCTCCAACCCCGAGAAACTGAAGGCGCTGAACGCCATCGTGCACCCGCTGGTGGGGGCGCGGTCGGCCGAACTCGAGGCATCGGCCGGGCCGGACGCGGTGGTGGTACACGATGTCCCGCTGCTGACGGAGAACGGCCTGGCACCGCTGTACGACCTGGTGGTCGTGGTCGACGCCGCGCCGCAGACCCAGCTGGACCGGTTGGTGCAGCTGCGCGGCATGGCGGAGGACGAGGCCACATCACGGATGGGGGCCCAGGCGACCCGCGAACAGCGGCTGGCCGTCGCGGATCTCGTCATTGACAACGACGGACCGCTGGACGCGTTGGAACCCCAGGTCCGCGCCGTATGGGAGCGGCTGCGGAGCGCCTGAGGCCGGACGGTACCCTCGCCGCCATGACTGCTGCTTCCGACCTTGATGCCAAGAACTCCGCTACCGGGCCCGCCACCACGACAGAGCCCGGCTCCGGCCCCGGCTCGGTTTCCGAGCCCGCCACGGTACCCGCTGCCGGCGACTCGGCGCCCGCATCGTTCGTGGTCAATATCCCCGGCATCGCGGATGCCGATCTGGAGCCGGAACCGCTGGACCCTTCTCAGATCGTCGCCGGCGAGCCGGCGGTGACGGGCAAGGTGCTGTGGGAGTCCCCCGACGGGCGGCAGATCCGGGGTATCTGGCAGATCACGCCGGGTGTGGTGACGGACACCGAGGCCAATGAGCTGTTCGTGGTCGTCAGCGGGTGCGCCACCATCGAGGTCGAGGGCGGCTCGGTGCTGGAGGTGGGGCCCGGCGACGCCTGCGTCCTGCGCGAGGGCGACCGCACGCAGTGGACCGTGCACGAGACGTTGCGCAAGGCGTACCACATCAGCCTGTAAAGGCGCACCGCATCAGGCGGTAGGGGAAGCGGACCGGCAGTGAGAGGTCGGCGGCGGGGACTGGGGGCAGCGGAACCGGCGGCGAGGGCGAGTGCGGCGGGGGCGGTTGGCTTCTGCGGATCGGCGGATCGGCGGATCTGCGGATCTGGGGTCAGGGGGTGGGGAGTTGGGGCTGGGCTGTTGCCCCCAGCCCCCGGCCCCCGGCCCCCGCCCCCCCACCCACCTCCTCCTCCGCTCTCACCTCCGCCGGTCATCGCTGTGGTCCCATACCTCGCGTCTCTCCCCGCCGGGTCCCTCACCGCGCGCCCTGCCCCGCCAGGCTCCTCACCTTGCCCTCCCCCCACCGGGCTTACCCCGCGCCTCCCCTCGCCGGGCCCCGCCGCCTCGCCTCCCGCTGGGTGTGTCCCGCGCACCATCCGTGCTCCCTCCGCCTCAGCTGGTTGTGCCCTCAATAGAGGTCGAGGGAGCCGGTTGAGGCCATGCCGGCCGGGGAATGCCGCGACCGATGGGATTGTTGTGCCGCAGGTAACGCCGTACGGTCCGTGGCTGATGTGTGTCCCGACGGCGACGGAGAGGAGCAGTCGTGCCCGAGAGCAGCCCTGAGACGCATGTCATCGACTTCCGCGCCGCGGAGCAGCTGTTGGCGGCCCGTGACCCACGCGGTGCGATCCAGCTGCTGGACTCGGTCATCACCGCGCACCCCGAGAACACCGCGGCCCGACTGCTGCGCGCCCGCGCCTTCTTTCTCGCCGCTCAACTGCGGCCTGCGGAGCTTGAGTTCCAGATCGTGTTGGAACGCGAGCCGGACAACGCCTTTGCGCACTTCGCGCTCGGTCGCACCCTGGAGCGTGCCGGCCGCGGCGAGGAGGCGTTGCGCCACTTCCGACTGGCAGCGGCCCTTGAACCGCGCCCGGAGTTCATCGAAGCCGCCCGCTTTGCACCCGGCACGGGCAACGGTGATCGCAACCCCGACCAACGGGGCGACGGTCCCGAGTAGCCGCGCCTTTCGCGCCGATCGCGCCCACCGCGGCGCCCCGTCCTGTCGCCGGACGCGTTACGCCGTGCCTTCGCGCCCCAGTACTTACGGTCTGGTGTTCCGCCTCCGGCCGGAGCCGTTGCGTATGCCGAACGCGTCGTTCCGGCCCCGGTCAGGGGCGTAGGGCGGTATGTCCTTGCCCGGCTGGTAGTGCGGTCCCTGGCGGATATGGCGGATCACCATGACCAGATCCGTGGCCGCCACCATCGCCAGTGCGGCACACGCCGCCGCCCATTCCGGCCGCCCGGCATAGACGAAGGCCACGGCTCCGGCGATCGCCCACAGCATCCCCCACAGCGCCAGTCCGCAGCGGATTTTCAGCGGGCTGCGTGCCTGAAGAGGTTCATTTCCCGTACGCATCGGCACCCATCTCCCACCTCCAGGATCCTCCCGATCGGCGAGCCAGTCACCTGTCCCCGGCACCTCTTTCCTTGGTTTGTACTGTCCTTTGCGCTTGCTGTTCTGCGGCTCTCCCTTCGGTGGGGTGCGGGTCGGGGCGAGGGTCGCCGGCGGGGTGGGTGTTGATCCAGGACAGTCCGCCGATGTCGAGGAGTGATCGGGCGCGGGTCACGGCGACATAGGCCAGGCGCGCCTCGTCGATGTCGACCGGGCCGGGCAGCGGGGTTCCGTCCTCGCCGGGCTCGTCGAGGTCATCGGGACCCGTGAAATCGTCCGCGATGCGCACGCTCGCCCACTCCCGGCCCTTGGCCCGGTGAACCGTGGACACCGTCACGTCGGCGGAGTCCTCGGGTGAGAGCTGATCCAGGGCGTGCAGTAACGCCTCCGTACCGTGCTCGTCGACAAGCTCCACCAGGGGCAGCAGGTCCCTTCCGGACGGGTCGAACTCCGCGTACTCGCGCAGTTCGGCCGAGCTCTCGAAGAGCATCAGCTCGGGGTGGACGGTGCGGCGCCCGGCCGCGAGGTCGTGCGCGGCGCGTGCGAGAGCACTGAGTGCCTCGCCGCCGCCCGCGAGGGCGACGCGGCGGCCCGCCTCCAGCTGCCGTATCACCTCCACCATCGCTCCCACATTCGTCCGGCACAGGATCGCCTCCGGCGCGCCGATCGCACGTAACTCCGTCTCCAGGCCGGGTGATCCGGTGAGCCGGATCGGGGCGCCGACGATGGTGAGCCAGCGATTGGCCTCGGCCGCAAGTGCCGGGCCGAAGCGAAACGAGCGGGAGAGGCTGAGCTGTCTGCCGTCGAATCCGGTCATGACGTCGCGTGCGCCGCGCCAGCCGTAGATGGCCTGAGCAGAGTCTCCGACCAGCACCAGTTGTGCGTGGCCGCGCTGTGCTGTGAAGACCTGCTCGACCACGGGGTTGGTGTCCTGTGCCTCGTCCAGGAGCAGGAAATCCGCGGGGATGACGGGCCCGCGCAGCGCCTACATCTTGAGGTAGTGGTCGTGCTCGAAGCGGACGACGCCGCGGTCCGGATGCTGCAGGTCGGCCCAGGCCTTGCGCGCGTAGGGCAGGACGAGATCGGCGAGTTGTGCGTGCAGCGGGGCGGATTCGGCTCCGCGCAGGGGCGGGACGTGGTGCGGCGCGATCTCTGTGTCGGCCGACTGGCAGAAGCGGGCGACGGTGCGCAGGACCGTGTACGAGAGTGCCTTCTGGGTCACCTTGCGTGTGCCGATGCGGACGGTCATGTCCTCGTCGATGCCCAGGGCGGCGCCCGTGCGCCATCCTGCTTGCCGAGGGGCGTTCATGCGCGCCTGGTAGCGCCTTCCCACGGCGGTGAAGGCGAGGGCATGGGCGGTCCCGCAGGCCACTTCGGTGGGGAACGTCCGCGCGGCATGGCGCGCGACCGCTCGGTTGAAGGCGATATACCGACCTGATCGGCCCTGCCGCCGCGCGGTGCGGGCGAGCATCGCGAGAGTCGTCGTCTTGCCGGTCCCTGCGCCGGCCTGGATCACCAGATGCGAACCGGTCGGAAAGGCCTCCGCCGCGGCGGATTGTTCGGGCGTGGGGATGTGCATGATGTGCTCCTCATCGACGTCGAATGATTACCGAGGGTGATGACGTCACTCACCGTAGCGGATCTCGAGCTGAGGGCGAGAGGGATTCCTGCGGCCTGTGGATAACCCCGGCCGGTGCGCGAAAAGGCCTGGTCGGGACGCATTGTCAGTGCTGTCTGCTTCCATCGGAATCGCATGGCCGGGCGCCGTGGCGGAGCCGGGGTCGGCAGACAGTGCCGTTTCCTGCTCGCCTGTTCGCTTCCTGCGTCACGCGGGTGAGGGGCGCGCACGGTCGAGAGGCGCCGGTTCGGTCGTCAGGCGCGGCCGGTGCTTCATCGCCCGGCGCCCGGAGGGAGGTGCGAACGCTGGGGAGGGACGCCGGAGACGTGGTGCGGACGACCGTAGACTCGCAGGTCGGGGGCGCCGGATCAGGCCGGGCGCGGCAGACGCTGCGGTCGCCGCGGCCGGGGCGGAACGACCGCGCGGCGAACGGCCGAGCAGCAGCGAACGACCAAGAAGTAAGGGATGGGATGACGAGGCGGTGGGAGACGGCGGGGGAGCCCCGGCCGTTGCACGACCCGCCCACGGACGGGTCCGGGGGCGCGGGGGAGGGCGGCGGAGTCGGTGCTGCGTCGGCTCGCTGCGCCGCGGTCTTCCTGCCCGCCCAGCCGCCGCGCGCCGGGAAGATCGCGCTGTGGCGGCCCGATGGCGGCCCGCTCCCGGACGTCGGAAGCGGGGAAGGAGACGAGGCGGTGCCGGGCGGCGAGGGGGCCGCCGAGCCGGGCCGGCTCACCCTCGCCCGCCGCCATGGGAACGGTGCCCGCAGCCGTACGGTCCCCGCTGTGCTGCTTCCGCTGGCCGAGGCCGTCCCGCTGCTGGTCCGTGCGCGGCACGACCCGGCCGCCCACCCGGCCGCCGCCTGCTGGGGCGCGGCCACCCTGCATGCGCTGCATCTCGCCGCCCGCGGCAGGCTGCTCCCCGGGCTGACCGCCGAGGACACCGACGCCTGGCGCGCCGGGCCGCTCGACCCCGACGACATCGCGCATCTCCGGGCCATCGCCGCCGCCATGCCCGCCGATGCCTACGCCGTGCCGATCGCCGGCAGCCGCCCGCTCCAGGTGCACGACCCGGCGGCCCTGGTACGGCTCTACGTGGATGCGGTCGCCGATGCGCTGCCGCGCACCCCCGCCGCCGCGCTGGTGGCCGGTGCCCCGTTCGCCGCGAGTGCGCCTCAACACCTTCCCGGCGCCCGGGAATGGGCCGCCGAGGTCGCGGCCGGAGTCGACGCCGGGGTGCGGCTCTCCCTGCGTCTCGATCTCGCCCCGCACAAGCTCTTCGACACGAGTGAGGAGGGCGGGAGGGGCGGTGCGGAAGAGCGCAGTGCGGCGGCCGCCGTCCTTCAGGTGCACAGCCTCACCGACCCCACCCTGGTCGCCGACGCCCGCGGACTGTGGGAGGGCGAAGGCCCCGACCATTTCGGGCCGCGCTCCCGTGTCGACACCCTCCTCGCACTGCGCCGCGCCGCCCGTATCTGGGCCCCGCTCACCCGCCTCCTGGAACAGCCGGTTCCCGACGTACTGGCGCTCAGCGAGGACGAGTTGTACGACCTGCTGGGGGAAGCCGCGCCACGCCTGGGCGCCGCGGGAGTGACCGTCCACTGGCCCAAGGAACTGGCCCGCGGCCTGACCGCTGCGGCGGTGCTGCGCCCGGCACCGGGCTCGGCCGCGGACGGCTTCGGTTTCTTCGACACCCGTGAACTGCTGCACTTCCGCTGGCAGGTGGCAATGGACGGAGTGCCGCTGAGCGAGGCGGAAATGGACGCCCTCGCCGAGGCACATCGCCCCGTCGTCCGGCTGCGTGACCAGTGGGTCCTGGTCGACCCCGGGCTCGTCCGCAAGGCCAGGAAACGCGAACTGGGCTACCTGGAGCCGGCGGACGCCCTCGCCGCGACGCTCAACGGCACCGCGGAGGTGGAGGGCGAGGAGGTCGAGGTGGTGCCCCAGGGCGCCCTCGCCGCACTGCGCGGTGCTCTCACCGCCGATCCGCGGCCCCTGCCCCAGCCGCCAGGATTGCGGGCCACCCTCCGTGACTACCAACTACGGGGCATGGCCTGGCTCGACACCATGACCTCCCTCGGCCTCGGCGGCTGCCTCGCCGACGACATGGGCCTGGGCAAGACCATCACCGTCATCGCGCTCCATCTGCACCGGCAGCCCGCCGCACCGGTCCTCGTCGTCTGCCCGGCCTCGCTCCTCGGCAACTGGCAGCGCGAGATCGAGCGTTTCGCCCCCGGCACTCCCGTACGCCGCTTCCACGGCGCAGGCCGCAGCCTCGACGGCCTGGAGGGCGGCTTCGTGCTGACGACGTACGGGACGATGCGCAGCAGCGCCACGCAGCTGGCCGGGCACCCGTGGGCCTGGATCGTCGCCGATGAGGCCCAGCATGTGAAGAATCCGCGCTCGTCGACGGCCAAGGCGCTGCGCAGCATCAAAGCCCCTGCCCGGATCGCCCTCACCGGCACGCCCGTGGAGAACAACCTCTCCGAGTTGTGGGCGCTCCTCGACTGGACGACCCCCGGGCTCCTCGGCTCCCTCAAGACGTTCCGTGCGCTGCACGCCCGTGAGGTCGAGGGCGGCGAGGATCCGCGGGCGGCCGAGCGGCTGGCCAGGCTGGTGCGCCCGTTCATCCTGCGCCGTAAGAAGTCCGACCCCGGCATCGCCCCCGAACTGCCGCCCAAGACCGAGACGGACCACCCGGTGGCGCTGGGGCGCGAACAGGCCGCGCTGTACCAGGCCGTCGTCCGCGAGACCCTCTCCCGGATCGAGACCGCCGAGGGCATCGCGCGCCGTGGCCTGGTCATGAAGCTGCTCACCGCCCTCAAGCAGATCTGCAACCACCCCGCGCAGTACCTCAAGGAGGCCGCGCCCGGACTCGCCGCCCGCTCCGGGAAGCTCGAACTCCTCGACGAACTCCTGGACACCATCCTCGCCGAGGGCGGCGCCACCTTGCTCTTCACCCAGTACGTCGGCATGGCACGGCTGCTCGAACGCCATCTGACCCACCGGGGCATCCCGGTACAGCTCCTGCATGGCGGCACCCCCGTCGACGAACGGGAGAAGATGGTCGACCGCTTCCAGTCGGGCCACGCCCCGGTCTTCCTGCTGTCCCTGAAGGCGGCGGGCACCGGCCTGAACCTGACCCGCGCGGGACACGTGATCCACTACGACCGCTGGTGGAATCCGGCGGTCGAGGAGCAAGCCACCGACCGTGCGTACCGCATCGGCCAGACCCAGCCCGTCCAGGTCCACCGGCTGATCGCCGAGGGCACGGTCGAGGACAACATCGCCCAACTCCTCGGCGCCAAAAGGGCACTCGCCGACGCGGTGCTCTCCGGCGGCGAGAGCGCGCTCACCGAACTGTCCGATGCCGAACTGGCCGACCTCGTCTCCCTCAGGAGGCCCGGATGACCCCCCGCCCCGCCTCCGGGCGCGCCGCCGCCGCGGACCGGCTGGCCCGCGCGGACCGCTCGCGCACCTTCCCGCCCCTGCCGGCCAGGACCGGAGCCCGCGGGCTGTTCGCCGAATCCTGGTGGGGCAGCGCCTGGCTGGACGCGCTGGAGAGCACGGCCCTCGACGGCGCCCGGCTCGCCCGCGGCCGGACCTACGCCCGCGACGGTCATGTTGACACCATCAACGTCACGCCGGGCCGCATCGTCGCCACCGTACGCGGCACCAGACCCCGCCCCTACAGCGCGGAAATCCGCCTCAGGACCCTCACCGACCAGGAGTGGGACGGACTCCTGGACGCCATCGCCGCGGAGCCCGGCCAGCTCACCGCCCTGCTGGCCAAGAAGCTGCCCCGAGCCCTGTCCGAGGGCGAGGTGCGCCTCCTCCCGGGGCCGGGCGACCTCGTCACCCGATGCTCCTGCCCCGACGACGGAAGGCCCTGCAAGCACGCCGCCGCGCTCTGCTTCCAGGCCGCCCGCCTCCTGGACGCGGACCCGTTCGTCCTGCTGCTGATGCGGGGCCGCGGCGAACGCGAACTCCTCGACGAACTCTCCCGCCGCAACACCGTCCTCACCGCCCGCGAGGCTCGCGCCCACACCCCCGCCACCACCCGGCCGCCCCCGCACCGCCGCGGGCCCGCGGCCGGCGGAGGGACGCCCTTTGACGTCACCGCACCAAGCTCCGCGGCGGCCGCCGGCGTCGCCCCCGGGGAGCCTGCGGCACCGGACACGCCGTCACCCCGTGGTGTCCTCGCCAGGGCGGCGCTCGCCGACCACCCCCGCCCGCCGCTCCCACCTCCGCTGCCGGCCCCACCCCGGCCCGCCCACCCGCCGGCCCTGCCGGACGGTGACCACCTCCCCTTCGACCCCGCGGCACTCGAATTCCTGGCGGCCGACGCCGCTTCCCGCGCCCACGCCTGCGTATCCGCCGCCGGATCCCCGGGCCCCGGCGGCGGGCGGCCGCCCGTCCACAGCCCCTTCCCGGCGCTGCCCGTATGGGAGGACGCCATCCGCCTGGCGGCCACCGCCCATCCCACCGCCGGCCTGACCTCCGCCACCCGGGCCCTCTACCGCGACCTCGCCGCGGCGACCGGCCGTACGACCACCGACGTGGCCCGCTCCGTCGCCGCCTGGCGGCAGGGCGGACCCGAAGGCCTCTCCCTCCTCGACGCCACCTGGAACCCCCCGGCCGGAGACTTCGACCGGGCCCGCAGCGCCCTCCTCGCCGCGGACCTCCCGGCCCTGCGCCCGCGCCACAACCACCTCACCGACGCGGACCGCGGCATCCAGCTCCGCTTCGGCCACGACAACCGCTGGTATCCGTACGAATCCGAGCCCGGTACCGAGGACTGGTGGCCCGCCGGGCCCGCGGACCCCGACCCCGTGGGCGCCCTCACCGCCCTGCTCGCGCGATGACTAACCTCGACGCCGTGGAAGGTCTCGACGCAGTCACCCGATCCCTCGCCCGGCGCACCCCCGAGCAGCTCGCCGCGCTCCTCACCCGCCATGCCGAACCGCTCGCCCGCCGGCCCGCCCCCACCGGACTGCGCGGTCTGGCCCATGCGTTGTGGTCCTACGAGACCCTCCACCACCTGGTGCTGCATCTCGACCACCCCCGGCTCCAGGTGCTCGGCGCCACCGCCCGCATCAGCCAGGAGCGCGCCGGGCGTGAGGCACCAGGCCCCGCCGCCCCCGCCCCGGGCGCCGACTACCAGTCCCTGATGGCGCACCGGCTGTCCTTCGCGCATCTGGCCACCGAACCCGTCCCGCCCGAGGACGTATTCGCCGCCCTCGGGGTCACCTCGCCCGGCCGGCAGCGCACCGCCGCCGAAACCGCACTGCGCCACCTCTACGACGACGGGCTCGCCGCGCCGACCGAGGACGGCACGGTCGTCGTGCCGCCGCGCGCCCCGCAACTCCTGGCCGCCCACGACCTCGGCCCGTTCCTCGCGGACGCCCCACGGCTCGCCGAGGACGACACCGCCGTCCCCGCGACGCCCGCCGCAGCCGTCCCCCCGACCTCGCCGCACGACGAATCCCGGGCCGCCGCGGCGACCCTCGCCGCCACCGTCGACCGCCTGCTGGCCGCCCTGGCGACGCAGCCCGCCGCGCTGCGCAAGTCGGGCGGGCTGGCCGTACGGGAGATCAAACGGCTGGCCAGGGCGGCCGGCGCCACCGAATCGCAGACCCGCCTCCTCCTCGACCTCACGCTCGCAGCCGACCTGATCGCGCTGACCCGCAGCCCGTCCGGCATCACCGCGCTGCCCACCGGCGCCTACGACGACTGGCTCGCCCGCCCGCCCGGCGCACGCCTCGCCCCCCTCCTGGCCGCCTGGTCAGGGCTGTGGGACATCCCCACCCACACCACGTTCGGCGAGACCCCGACCGCACTGGTCCGCGGCCACGACCGGCACGCACCCGCCCTCCGGCACGCGCTCCTCGCCGCCCTGGCCACCGTCCCCCTCGGCGCCGGAGCACCCCTTCCGCCGCTGCCGTTCACCAATTCACCGGAGGAGGCGGGTGCCTGCCCTTGGTGGGAGGACCTCCTCCGGGCAGCGGACTGGCACCGCCCGCTCGCCGTCACTCGGCAGCCGATGGCCGGGGAACGCGCCGCCCACACCCTCCACGAGGCCGCCTACCTGGGGCTGGTCGCCCATGGCACCCTCACCCCTCTCGGCCGGGCGCTGCTCGCCGACCCGCGCTCCCTCGACGAGCCGCTCGCCGAGCTGCTCCCGCCGCTCCTCGAACAGGCCCATTTCCAGGCCGACCTGACCGCCGTCGTGCCCGGCCGCCCCGCCGCCGCACTCGCCGGACTGCTCGCCGCCGCGGCCGACCGGGAATCCGAGGGCCACGCCGTGACCTGGCGCTTCACGCCGCACTCCGTACGCCGTGCGCTGGCTGCCGGACACAGCGCCGAAACCCTCCTGGAGGACCTCGCCCGCGCCTCGGCGACCGGCACCCTGCCGCAGCCGCTCGGCTACCTCGTCCAGGACGCCGCCCGCTCCCATGGCCGGATGCGCGTCCTGCCCGCCGCCTGCTGCATCCGCTCCGACGACGAAGCCCTCGTCGAAGAGCTTGCCGCCCACCGTGCACTGCGCGACCTCGGGCTGCGTGCCATCGCCCCGACCGTCCTGGTCAGCAGTCGCCCCCCGACCGCCACCCTGGACGCGCTGCGCGCCGCGGGATACGCGCCGGCCCTGGAATCCGACACCGGCACCACGACCGTCGAACGCCTCCCCGCGCACCGCACCAAGGCCCCCACGCCTCCCCGCGACCCCCACGCACCGCTCGCCCTCGCCCACCGCCTCCTGGGGCTCCGGGCGGAACCCCGGGAGGCCACAACGGCCGGTGACACATGACCCGTTGCCGTCCCCGTACAGCAGTGAGCAGTGCGGGGACGGGCTACTCGTACTCCGTGCCGCCCTTGCGCGTCAGATAGGCGCCGCTGACCGCCTTCGCGATGGCCCGCCCGCCCAGCTCCGCGCTGAAGCGATCCCGGAGCGGACGGACGACCACACCCTCCCTGAGGTGCACCGCACGTCCCGACAGCGTCTCGCGGCCCTCGGCCAGCTCCATCACCAGCCGTGCGTCATACGGGCCGCTGTACAGCGTCGGCACCACCGGAAGCCGGCCGAGCACCCTCGTCAGCTCCTCCGGATCCAGCCACCGCAGCTGTCCGTCACTTTCCACCGCGACATCGAATACTGCGTACGCCGCATCCCCGCGCCGGCTGTCCGCGCCATAGCCCAGATCCTGGACGCCGTCGCCGTACACCATGCCGTACACACCGACCCGCGACGCCCCCAGCTCCCCGGCGATCCCCGCCGCGACCCGCGGCACGTCATGGCCGCGCACCGCCCGCCAGTACAGGTTCTTCGGATCCTCGACCAGCGCGAGCCGCTGCGCTCCGAGCCCCTTGGACGTCACCTGGACACCCTCGTCCGGCACGCGCAGGACCGACGGTGGGCCCCTCCTTCACCACAGGAGCGTGGTCGGTGGCGCCGGGCAGGGATCCGGCGCCACCGAGGACAGCGCGGACGGCCCGCATGTCCTCAGCCGTCGGCCGGTTTCCGTCTGCCCGCCCCGCCGATACGGCGCAGTGCCGTCGGCCCGAAGCCGAGGCGCGGGAGGCGTCTGGGGGTGGGTTCGGAGCCGGGGCGGTGGGACGGGGCCGAGGGCTGTCCCGGAGCGGGCGGCACGGCCGAGAGCGTGGCGGCAGGCGTCGCCGGGAGGGCGGAGGCGGCACCGGCCGCTGCCGGACGCGGAGCGGTGGACGACGCGGGGCCTGCCGTCGCCGGCAAAGGGACCGCGGCAGCCTTCGGCGCGGCCGGGCCGCCCGGTGCACCGCAGGCCGCCGGGCCGGGTGCCGTACCCCGGAGCAGGCCGAGTGCGGCAGCGGGGCGCAGGACCGGGGCCGTCGGAGTGGAGGGCGTGACGACGTCGAGGTAGGCGCGGCCGACGGCGGGCCGGCCGGCGGTGGGGGAGTGGAGGACCGCGCCGGTGGCCAGGGACCACGGCGCCCGGACGAGGCGTCCGAAGGCGCGCTGCACCTTCCGGGCGAGGGCCGGTTCGTCCATCCCGTGCCGGCGCAGCGCCCCGCGCAGCGCGGCGGCACCATGGGCGGCGAGGGACAGGCCCTGCCCGCAGTCGGGGGCGAGCGCGACCACGGCGCCGCCGAGGGCGATAAATCCCGTGGGCCAGGACGGCAGCTGTTCATAGCGGCGGCGCCGGCTGGTCGTGTCGCGGGACAGCCGCACCTCGCTCAGCGGCTCGGCGTCGGCGATGAGGTCACCGATGACGGCGCTGCCCGTGCGGCGGGCGAACGGCGCGAACCGGCCCGCGTGTTCGGAGGGCCGGTCGTCCCCGGTACCGGTGAGCGTGACCAGCCAGCGCCCGCCCTCGATCGGGATCAGCGTCGCCGTCCTTCCGGGAACCGGGCGCCGCGCTGCGACAGGACCGGGGACCGGGCCGGCGGGCGCCGAACGGGTCGTGAGCACCGGGCAGTTCTCCATGCCGTCAGGGGCACGGAAGATACGGGTCGCCGAGACGATTCCGGAGTCCGAGAGGTCTTCGCGTGCGATGGGCAGCCCCAGCGCGGCCAGCCGGTCCTGGGTGGTGGAGTGGCG
This sequence comes from Streptomyces sp. NPDC054786, assembly GCF_053611685.1. NCBI lineage: Bacteria > Bacillati > Actinomycetota > Actinomycetes > Kitasatosporales > Streptomycetaceae > Streptomyces > Streptomyces sp. NPDC054786. The sequence goes on from NZ_JBSHAW010000051.1 coordinate 14,708, forward strand.
GCCGGTGGCATCGACGACGAGGTCGGCATCCAGACGGTACGTGGCGCCGGTGGTGGTGTCCCGGACGCGCACCCCGGTGATGTGTTCCGCGGTGCCGGTGAGTTCGGCCGCCTCGGTTCCGTCGAGGACGGTCACCCCGGGGAGGGCCCGCACCTGGTGGCGGATGACCCGGTCGAGCAGATCGCGGGAACAGGCGATCAGATACTCCGAGCGTGCCCGCCGGCCTAACCAGCCCTTCGGGGACCGGCCGGCGAACCCCGCCGGCTTCGGCACCCTGCGGGCGCCCTCGGCCAGCCAGCGTTCGACACTGCCGGGCAGCAGGGCATCGACCAGCCGGGCGCCGTCGCCCGTCAGCAGATGGGCGTGCCGGGCCTGCGGGAGGTCCGTGGGGAGGGCGGGGGTCCGCGGCAGCCGCTCCCGCTCGACGACGACGACGTCGGCGTGTTCGGACAGCGTCGCGGCGGCGAGCATGCCCGTGAAACCGCCGCCGAGCACCACGGCGAGGTAAGGGTGGTTGAACTGGAGCCCGTTGCTGCTCGTCGTGCTCGACCCGTTCATGGGCAGTCCCTTTCTCGGCGGCGGAGCACGGATCCCCGGCGGGTGCGGGACACGTCCAGAAAGGGCGGTGCCGCATACGGTCGGGAACGCCGGCGCGCCGCGGCGATGACGGCGTCGGTGGCGGCCGTGAACGTAGCCGTCAACGAGAACGGCAGGGACGCGGATGCGGTCCGCAGAATGCGCAGAGGTACCGGCGGAAGCGGCTGCGCTCGTTGTGGGTCCCGGCAGGCCGACGCGAACGCCGGCCTGCCGCCCCCCGATTTCCCCATCATGATTCCCCCTCAGGCCGTGCCCGCCTTGCCCTGCGCACCGCCACGTCCTCCTCCGCCACCCGCCCGTATCACCGGGTGGGGCGGGCGGGCGCAACTGCCTCGCGGAATGCGCTCTGCCCCGGGGGAAGCAGCCGTCACATCTGGTCAACGGCGGACACATTTCGGGATCGTAGGCGGCGGCGATCACATCCGATAGCGGGGTTTGAGCGAGAGGCGCGTGGTGGCCACCCCGGGGATACCGGTGGGTAGATCTGCAGCAAAACGTCGCAATGGGTAGAAATTGCTGGGGTGCTTTCTCGCGAGGCGAGAAAGCGGGCGGGAAATTCTCGTCAGAAGAGGGGCGTTGGCGCGCGAAGCCCCCCAGGGTTGGCGCGAAATGATCGGGTACCGGCGGGCAGATGGTCGGCCTGCCTACCCTGTGCGGGCACCGCACTGGAGAACCCGAGGGAGAGTCGTGCGCGCGATTGTGATGCGAGAATTCGGCGGCCCGGACGTGCTGCGGCTCGAGGACGTTCCCGAGCCCGCGCCCCGCGGCGGCCACTCGCTCGTCGAGGTGTCCCTGGCCGGCATCAACTACGCGGATGTGCACGTACGGGGGGACACCTATCTCGCACCCGTCGAGCTGCCGTACATACCCGGGAACGAGGTCGTGGGGACGGTGGACGGCGGACGGCGCGTCGTCGGGCTGTGCCGCGGCGGCGGATACGCGGAGCGGACGCTGCTGCACCGGCGCGTGACCTGGGACGTCCCCGACGCCATCAGCGACGAACAGGCCGTCGCGCTGGCGCTGCAGGGCAACAGCGCCTGGCATCTGCTGTTCACCTCGCTGCGCCTCACCGAGGGCGAGACCGTTGTCGTACCGGCCGCGGCGGGCGGCGTCGGGTCGCTGGCCGTCCAGCTCGCCGCGCGGGCCGGCGCCAAGGTCATCGGCCTGGCGGGCTCCCCGGAAAAGCGCAGACTGGCCGGGGAATTGGGCGCCCACGCAGTGGTCGACTCGACCGCAGAGGACCTGACCGAGCGCATCCTGGACGCGGCCGGCGGCCCGGTCGAGGCGGCGCTGGAGATGACCGGAGGTGTCACCTTCGAGCGGACCCTCGCCGCCGTCGCCCCGCGCGGCCGGCTCGCCGTGTACGGGTTCGCCGGCGGCGACCTGGCGAGCGTGCCGACCCGCGACCTGATGGAGCGGAGCATCGCCGTCTCGGGCTTCTGGCTGCCGCAGCTCTACGCGGACCGTACGGCGCTGCCGACGTCCATGCGGGCGCTGTTCGACGCGGTCGCGGACGGCACCCTCAAGCCGCTGACCGGCGCCGCGTACGCACTCGGTGAGGCGGCACGGGCGCACCACGAGCTGGCCGCACGCACCCCCACCGGGAAACTGGCCCTCGACGTCGCCCGATAATTCCGGTAGCCCGGGGTGCCGGACGGGCACAACGGCTGCGGGAGCGCACCCCGGGACCGGCCGCCGGGAACCGCGGGCCGCGGGGGTGCCGGCTCGCAGCGCACATGCCGGGCACCTTCGGGCGCCTACCACTGCCAGGGGAGAGAGCACACGATGGGCAACAGCACCGCAGCCACCGGAGCGTCGGCCTCGGCCGCCGTGCCCGCCACCGGCGAGGCGCCGCGTACCGCGGGCCACTCCAAGAAGGCGCGCCAGGCACCCAAGGGCACGTCGTCCACGGGCTCCCGGGCGTCGGGATCCGGCCATGCCGAGCGGGTCTTCCTCGTCCAGACGGCCTTCGCCGAGCTGGGCGGATCCGCCCACGGGCCCGGTGAGATCGCCGAGTTCACCGGCCTGGACGACTCCGTCGTCTACCGCATCCTCCAGTCCGGCATCTACCAGCGGATCTTCGAGCGGGTGGACCGCGGCCTCTACCGGCTGCGGACCTCGGCCGCCCAGCTCGCCTTCACCGCGCTCGACCACCGCCTCGACGGCGCGACCTCGCAGACGGTGCTGCGCGAACTGCGCATGGCCACCGACGGTGGGCTGGCGTTTCTCTACATGGTGGCGCCCTTCTCCGGCGCGCAACGGCAGTGCGTCGACATGGCCGTCGGCGACTCCGACCTCGCGGAGCTGGGGATGACACCGCGCGATGTGCTGTCCGTGACGCGTTCGCTGCGCACCGGTGCCTCCGGGCGGACGATCCTCGCCTATCTGCCGGAGGTGCTCCAGCAGCGGGTGCTGGCCGAGCCTGTCCCCGACCAGGCGGGACCCGGCGTCTACCGGGACAACGATGCGCTGGCGAAGTCCCTCGCCGAGGTACGCGACCTCGGACACGCCCTCGGCTACGAGGAGTGCATGGCCGGCTGGAACTCCTGTGCGGCGCCGATCATGTGGGACGGCTCCATCATGGGAGCGGTGCTGCTCCTCAAGCTCCAGTCCGTGATGCCGGTGGCTCCCGACGGCGTCATCGAGGCGACGAAGGAGGCGGCGGCCGAACTCAGCCGCTACGGAGCCGCCCGGCCCTCCGCGGACCAGGCCTGAACTGCGGCCCCCGGCCGCCGGCCCGCTCATGAACCGGTCCGCCTCTCCCCTGGGGCACGGGCGGCCGCAACGGGCGTACCGATGAGGGGCAAGGGGGCCTGACCGCTCCCTGACCGGCGCGGGGCGCCCCGCGCCGCGCGGCCGGGCAGAATGGCGGGGTGCGGCTCGAAGCGATCACCTGGGAACGGCTCACCGACGCGCTCGCCGAGCGCATCGCCACGATGCCGGCGAAGGACGGGAGCCCCTGGCTGCGCGTGGCTCTCGACGGGGCCCCCGCCGCCTCGCCCGGCGAGCTGGCCGGGCGGCTCGCCGAGGCGCTGCGGATCCGGGGGCGGGCGGTGCACAGGGCCGGCACCTTCGGCTTTCTGCGCCCCGCCTCGCTGCGGCTCGAATACGGCCGCGAGGACCCCGATGCCTACCACGACGAGTGGTTCGACCGGCAGGCCCTGTGGCGCGAGGTGTTCCAGCCGCTGGACCCGGGCGGCACCGGGCGGGTGCTGCCGGACCTGTGGGATCCGGTGACGGACCGGGCGACGCGCAGCGCGTACGTGGAACTGCCGCCCGGCGGCGTCCTGCTGCTGCACGGCCCCCTGCTGCTCGGCCACTGGTTTCCCTTCGATCTCTCCGTGCATCTGAAGCTGTCGCCGCCCGCGCTCGCCCGCCGCACCCCACAGGGGGAGCGCTGGACGCTGCCCGCGTTCGCGCGCTACGAGGCCGAGACCCGGCCCGAGGAAGCGGCGGATGTGGTCGTACGGGCCGACGATCCCCGCCGTCCGGCCTGGAGCGGCCCGCTCTGAACGTCCGGCCCGTCCTGGCGCCGCTCGGCGTCACACGAGCTGCCGGATCTCGCCCCGGACGCGGTAGAAGCCGCCCGCGGACGCCGACAGTTCATCGACGGCATACCGCGCCCCGGCCTGGCGTATATGACGCGGGAACTGCACGTTCCAGGACGGTTCATAGCCCTCGGAGACCACATGGACCCGCAGCCGTCCGCTCTCCTGCACGCACTCCACCACGACCCCCGAGGCGGCGGCGGACGCCACCGTCCGCACCGTGGCCGACGGGGTGTACGTGGGCAGCGCGGCGGCCGACTTCACATCCCGGGCCACCGGCACCGTGCCCGACCGGGCGGCGGCGACGGCCGCGTCACTCGCATCCACACACACCAGGGATCCGTCGGTGGTGACCATGTACAGCTTCTCGTCCAGGTACTGCATGGACAGCGCCGATCCGCCGCCGGTGCCCAGCTTCCACAGGCGGGTGCCGTCGGCGGCGAAGCAGTACACCGAGGAGGCCGAGTCCCCGGCGAAGACATAACGGCCGCCAGGGGCCGTGGCGCAGGAATAGACGACCGTGTCGCACCGGTAGGTGGCCTCCAGTGCTCCGCTGTCCTTCGTCAGCCGCTGGACGACGCGCTGGTGGGTGCCGGCGTACACCGAGTGGTCCTCCTGCCAGCCGAACAGCACCGCGCCCTGGGTCGGGGTGTGCCACAACTCGCCGCTGCCGTCGGCGGAGTAGGCGGTCACGCCCCGGCGATGACCGTGGTAGACGGCGCGTTCGTCCCGCCGCACCATCCAGGCGTGCTCGCCCGCGCTGCGCCGCGACCACTGGTACTCGTCCTCGTGGTCGATCACCGTCAGCCCGCCGCTGCGGTCGGCGACATTGAGGATGCCCTCGCGGATGTCCAGCCAGAAGATGTCGACGTCCGGGGCGATGTCGTAGGCGGCGAAGGGGAGCTTGGAGGAGAGGTCGTAGACCGTGCCGTCATCGCACCCCGCATAGATCCAGAAGTCGTCCGCCACCAGGCACTTGACGCCGTCGGGGAGCTGATAGCGCGCCAGCACCTCGCCGTCGTGGCCGAGGGTGTAGACATCGCCGTTCTGATTTCCCACCCAGCAGCGGTCCTCGGCGATGTGGATGCCGAAGGCGGACGCGCCCGTACGGAAGCGCCACAGCACCGGTGCCACCGCGCGGGCCGTGGACGGCGCGGAGGAGACCTGACGCCGCGTCACCGGCCGGGCGGCGCGCTGTCCCCGGGACCGCCGGCGCATAGCCCTTGCGGACCTTCTCGCCGACCTTCCTGGCGGCCGCGGCCTGCGCCTTCTCCCGTGTCGGAAACGTCGAGGTCTGCTGCTGGCCGCCCACGCCGATGCGCCCATAGCGCACCGAGACGACCGTGTCCTGCACTGTCACCTCGTAGAACTTGTGGGCGCCGCCGCCCTCTTGCGACAGCTCCAGATACGTCGTGGTCTCGGACATGGCGATCCCCTCCCCGGGCGGCCCCCACGGCCGTCCCCCGCTGAAAAAACCGTACGGCCGACCACTGACAATCGAGCCCGGGACCGCCGGGCGTGGACCGGTGATCGCCGTGCCGGAGGCGGCGGTTAGCGTGAGCCCGTGACCACTTCATTCAATGCATCCGACGACTCCGCCGCGCTGCCCGGCAGCGAGGGGCCCACCGCGACCGTGGAGGCCCGGCCGCAGTCCGTCGGCACCGTAAAGATGTCGTACGCGCCCGACCCCGACGGCGACCCCGATCCCGGCGAGATCGTGTGGACCTGGGTGCCGTACGAGGAGAACGACGGCCGGGGCAAGGACCGCCCCGTGCTGGTCGTCGCCCGTGAGACCGGCGGAACGCTGCTGGCGGTGCAGCTGTCCAGCAAGCGGCACAACAACGACCGGGAGTGGGTCCCCCTCGGGACCGGCCCGTGGGACCGCGCCGGGCGCGACTCCTGGGTGGCCGTGGACCGGGTGCTGCGGGTGCACCCGGCCGGGATGCGGCGCGAGGCCTGCGCGCTCGACCGGGGCCGCTTCAACCTGGTCGTCAACCGGCTGCGCGAGCGCTACGGCTGGCGCTGACGGCCCGGGGCTCCGGGCGTCAGGCGTCGGCCAGGGCCAGGAGCTTGGAGACGGTGTTCCAGTTACGGACGGTGGCCGTCACCCCGAGCCGGGCGCGGCTGACCACGTCGGCGAGCTTGGAGCGGCCGATGCCGCCGGGACACCACAAATACAGTTCGCGCCCGATCAGCCGGTACTGGTCGGGCGTGAACGCGGCCGGGTCGAGCGCGTCCAGCCGGGACGTGTCCGTCGGCACCGCCGACAGGAACGTGACATGCAGGCTCTTGGGCTCCGGTACGGCCAGGGGAAACGGATTGGCGGCGACGGCGGCGGCCAGCTCGTCACGGGTCCGGACGACGACCGGCACCGTCAGGCCGAGCTCGGCGGCGATCCGGTCGTGGATCACCCGGGCCGTCTCGTCCGGTGGCGTACCGGGGTCGGCGAAGACGAGGTTGCCGGTCTGCAGGAGCACCGAGACGTCCTGGAAACCCAGGGCCTCGGCCAGCTCCAGCTGCTTCGCCTTGGGGAAGGAATTGTGGCCGCCGACATTGATGCCGCGGAGCAGAGCGATCTGACGGGACATGGCGCTGCCATTCGTAGGAGCCGGCCTCGGCGAGGGCGGACGACGGTCGGGATCAGAAGAGCGGAGCGGGCAGCACGCCTTCGAGGGCCAGCAGCAGACGCTTGGTCTCCAGACCGCCGCCGAAGCCGCCGATGCCGCCGTCACTGGCCACGACACGGTGGCAGGGGACGATGACCGGAAGCGGATTGGAGCCCATCGCGGCGCCCACCGCGCGGGCGGCCCCCGGCTCCCCGACCCGTTCGGCGAGGTCCTGGTAGCCGACGACGCTGCCATAGGGGACCCCGGCGGCCAGGGCGTGCAGGACCCGGGCGTGGAAGCCGGAGGACAGCGACCAGTCCAGCGGGACGGTGAAGGACTGCAGCTCCCCGGCGAAATAGGCGGTGAGCTCGGCCGTGGCCGTCGCCAGATGGGGGATCGCTGCCCGCGGCGCCCCGCCGAAGAACTGCTCCAGACGGGTCAGCTCACGGTGGGTGGTCCGCTCGTCGGCATGGAAGGCGACGAGGGCCAGGCCCTCCCGGGTCGCGGCGAGCAGCAGCGGACCGATGGGGGTCTCCAGCCGCGTCCACGCCCAGTCGCGCCGGGCCGCGGCCCGTGCCTCCGGCGCGGCGTCCGATGATGCCGCCGGACGGGAAACCTGCTCGGAATTCGTCACCTGATCAGGGTAGGACGCACCACTGACAATGCGACGGGGAACGGACCGGCTGCGGTCCCCGGCACCGGTTCCCCGTCGGCTCCGGGCTCAGTCGTCGCTGCCCTCCAGCGCGTCACGCACCACGTCGGGCTTGTTGGTGATGATGCCGTCGACGCCCAGACCGGCGACCTTGAGCGCGGTTGCCGCGTCGTCGACGGTCCAGGTGTACAGGTCCAGCGACCGGCGGTGCGGGCCCTTCAGACCGTGCACGGCGGCGACGTACTCCGGGGTGACCGCCGTGTGGACGGGGTTGATCTGGTCGCAGTACTTCGCGAACTTCGGGAGGTCGGCGACGGAGGGATTGCCGAGGAAGCCCGTCTTGAGGTCCGGCCGCAGGTGGTGCACCGTCTTGATGGCGTCGGCATTGAAGCTCTGGATGATCAGACGGTTCTTGACGTGCCCCTTGTCCAGCCAGCCCGCGCGACGCAGCTCGGTGAGGGTCTGCCGCTCGATGCCGGGGTAGAGCTCCGGAGACTTCAGCTCCATCAGCAGACTCTGGTCGTTGTTCTCGACCTCGTCCATGTAGTCCTCGAGGGTCGGCACCCGTTCTCCGCGGAACTTCGACCCGAACCAGCTGCCCGCGTCCAGTTTCTCGATCTCGTTGAGCGTGAAGTCCGAGACGTTCCACGGGGAGCGGCCGGGGAAGACCTGCTCGACGTTGGTCGTCCGGGCGAGCGAGTTGTCATGGAGGATGACCAGCTCGCCGTCCTTGGTGCGCTGGACGTCGTTCTCGACCCACTCGAAGCCGAGCCGGTCGGCCGCGTCGATCGAGGCGAGGGTGTTCTCGGGCGCGTACGACGAGGCGCCGCGGTGGGCGACCGTCACCGGGGAGTGTCCGGCCGGTGCGGCCTGGGCGACGGTTGTGGAGAGGGCGAGCGTGGACAGACCCACGAGCGCACCGGCGGCAACGGTGGCGACGGGGCGAATACGCATACGGACTCCTCGTGACGTCGTGGACGTGAGCTGACGGGAAGTGACGTGAACCGGGTCGGACGGACAGAGGCTCGCAGCCGGGCCCTAGCGGGAGGCGGTCGTGTGGTGGCCGGGCGCTGAACGAGAAGTGGCCGGTTTTCCGTTGTGGAGCGACACGCAGTTGCAGGATGCCCGGATCAGCCGTGCCACAGACGTACGCTCCGACGCCGTCCAACTTGCCGGAGCCGCGGCATCCGCGCATCTTGGCCGATGATGCGTCACCCCTCGTGCATCTGAACGCTTTTGATGGGACATCGCGCAGGACGGGCCTCCGTGGCCGGCTCCGCGCGCGAGCGCGCCGCGCTCACGGATCCGGACGGGGCGGGCAGCTCCCCCGCGCGCGAGGGCCGCGGCCCTGCGGTGTCCCGCGTCCGCCGCCGTCCGCCGCCGGCCGTCCGCCGCCCCGCGCTGCCGTGCCGCCCGCCGCCCCGCGCTGCCGTGCCGCCCGCCGTCCCGCCGCTCCCCGCGCCGCCCGCCTCCCGCCGCTTCCGGGCGCCCGCCCTCACGCGCCCGCCGGGCTCCGCGGGACGCCCGCCGGTACCGCCGAAACCACAAAAGTGCAGGTCATGGCGACTGTGGCGTCGATTGTCAGTGCCGAGTCGTACGGTGGATGCCATGCGGCCCGTATCAAACATCGAACGCACGGTGGCGCCCTTCGAGGTCGTCAGCTCCTACCAACCCAATGGCGACCAGCCGACGGCCATCGCCGAGCTCGAGCGGCGTATCCGCGGGGGTGAAAAGGATGTCGTCCTGCTCGGCGCGACCGGCACCGGCAAGTCGGCGACCACCGCGTGGATGATCGAGAAGCTGCAGCGCCCGACGCTCGTCCTGGCGCCCAACAAGACGCTCGCGGCCCAGCTCGCCAACGAATTCCGTGAGCTGCTGCCGAACAACGCCGTCGAATACTTCGTCTCCTACTACGACTACTACCAGCCCGAGGCGTACGTTCCGCAGTCCGATACGTACATCGAGAAGGACTCCTCCATCAACGAGGAGGTCGAACGGCTGCGCCACTCCGCGACGAATTCGCTGCTCACCAGGCGTGACGTCGTCGTGGTCGCCTCGGTGTCCTGCATCTACGGCCTCGGTACGCCGCAGGAGTACGTCGACCGGATGGTGCCGCTGAAGGTCGGCGACGAATTCGACCGCGACGAACTGCTGCGCCGCTTCGTCGACATCCAGTACACGCGCAACGACGTGGCCTTCACCCGCGGCACCTTCCGGGTGCGCGGCGACACCATCGAGATCTTCCCGGTCTACGAAGAGCTGGCCGTGCGGATCGAGATGTTCGGCGACGAGGTCGAGGCGCTGTCCACCCTCCATCCGCTCACCGGCGAGGTCATCAGCGACGACCGGGAGCTGTACGTCTTCCCGGCCAGCCACTACATCGCGGGCCCGGAGCGCATGGAGAGGGCCATCGCCGGGATCGAGACCGAGCTGGCGGACAGCCTCGCCACGATGGAGAAGCAGGGCAAGCATCTGGAGGCCCAGCGGCTGCGGATGCGCACCACCTACGACATCGAGATGATGCGCCAGATCGGTTCCTGCTCGGGCATCGAGAACTACTCGATGCACATGGACGGCCGCGAGCCCGGCACCGCCCCCCACACCCTCCTCGACTACTTCCCGGACGACTTCCTCCTGGTCATCGACGAGTCGCATGTCACCGTCCCGCAGATCGGTGCCATGTACGAGGGCGACGCCTCGCGGAAGCGCACCCTCGTCGAGCACGGTTTCCGGCTGCCGTCCGCCATGGACAACCGGCCGCTGAAGTGGGAAGAGTTCCTGGGGCGCATCGGCCAGACCGTCTATCTGTCCGCGACCCCGGGCAAGTACGAGCTCGCTCGGGGCGACGGGTTCGTGGAGCAGATCATCCGCCCGACCGGCCTGGTCGACCCGCAGGTGGTGGTCAAGCCCACCGACGGACAGATCGACGACCTGGTGCACGAGATCCGTCAGCGCACGGAGAAGAACGAGCGCATCCTGGTCACCACCCTCACCAAGAAGATGGCCGAGGACCTCACGGACTACTTCCTCGAGCTCGGTATCCAGGTCCGCTATCTGCACAGCGACGTGGACACCCTCCGCCGGGTGGAGCTGCTGCGTGAGCTGCGATCGGGTGAGTACGACGTCCTGGTGGGCATCAACCTGCTGCGTGAGGGCCTCGACCTTCCCGAGGTCTCCCTGGTCGCCATTCTGGACGCCGACAAGGAGGGCTTCCTGCGGTCCGGTTCGGCGCTCATCCAGACCATCGGACGCGCGGCGCGCAATGTCTCCGGACAGGTGCACATGTACGCCGACAAGGTCACCCCGGCGATGGAGAAGGCCATCGACGAGACCAACCGCCGCCGGGAGAAGCAGCTGGCGTACAACAAGGAGAACGGCATCGACCCACAGCCGCTCCGTAAGAAGATCGGCGACATCGTCGCCAGCCTCGCCCGCGAGGAGATCGACACCCAGGAGCTGCTGGGCACGGGGTACCGCAAGGGCGACGCCAAGGAGGCCCAGGGCAAGGCGTCGGTCCCGGCGCTCGGCGGGAAGGCCGCGAAGGGCAAGGGCGGCAAGGCGGGCGCGGCGCTGACGGACCGCCCCGCCGCCGAACTGGCCGAGCTCATCGAGGAGATGACGGAGCGCATGCGGGCCGCCGCGGCCGAGCTGCAGTTCGAGGTCGCCGCCAGGCTGCGCGACGAGGTGGGCGAACTGAAGAAGGAGCTGCGGCAAATGAGGGAGGCCGGGGTGAAGTAGGGGGGAACGGCGTGTGCCGAGGGGGAGCACCGGGGCGGTGACGGTTGCCCGCCGAGGCGGTTCGTCCCCGCCCCGGTGCGGTATCGCCGCACGTGAGCGGGGGGTGCCCAGCGGTGCCCGGTGTGTTGCAGAAGCGCCACAAAACGCTGGTGCGGCGCGCCCCCGGCCCGCCGTCGTGCGTAGGGTCGAAGGGGCCGCCGGACAGCTGGGCGGGGACAGTACAGAGAGGGGACGGCGCGTGTCGGTCAATTTGTCCAAGGGGCAGGGCATCAGCCTGCAGAAGTCCGACGGAGGGAACCTGACCGCGGTGCGGATGGGGCTGGGGTGGCGCTCGGCGCCGCGCCGTGGCCTGTTCGGCAGGCGGACCAGCGAGATCGACCTCGACGCGTCGGCGGTGCTGTTCGCCGACAAGAAGCCCATAGATGTCGTCTTCTTCCAGCATCTGGTCAGTGACGACGGCTCGGTCCGGCACACCGGCGACAACCTGGTCGGCGGCGCGGGCCAGGGCGGCGACGACGAGGCGATCCTGGTCGACCTGGCGCGGGTGCCGGTGCACATCGACCAGATCGTGTTCACCGTCAACTCCTTCACCGGCCAGACGTTCGCCGAGGTACAGGACGCCTTCTGCCGCCTGGTGGACGAGGCCACGGGTCAGGAGCTGGCCCGCTACACCCTCACGGGCGGCGGCAACTACACCGCACAGGTCATGTCCAAGGTGCACCGCGTGGGCGACGGCTGGCAGATGACCGCCATCGGTGAGCCCTCCGTCGGCCGCACGTTCCAGGACCTCGTGCCGGCGATCCTGCCGCACTTGTAACCACCACCATCACCGCCGCGGCAGCGCGTACCGGGCGGCGCCGTCGCACGCCCCCGGGACCGTGCCCGGGGTACGGCCCGGACACGCCACAACCACCAGGGGGAACAACGATGACGGCCGAGCTGGTCCGGGGGCAGAACCATCCACTGGACCGGACACGGGTGGAGATCCGGGTGACGGCTGGCTCTCCCGTCATGGCCGGGGTCACCCTCGGCGACGAGCAGGGCAGGCTCACGGGCGCCGAAGCGGTGGCCCACCCGGGCGCGCCCCGGCGCACCGGCATCGAGGTTCCCCGTCAGGCGGCCGCCGAGCACCGCATCGCGGTGGATCTCGACGCGCTGCCCGGCGCCGTCCACCGGGTGAGCGTGCTGCTGGCGCTGCCCAGCGGGATCGGCGCCCTGACCACCTTCGGGCCGGCCGCCGCGCCCTCCGTCACGGTCACCGGCCTCGACGGCACCGGCATCGCCCGCTACACCGTCAGCGGCCTGGGTGCCGAGTCCGCCGTCGTCGCCGTGGAGCTCTACCGCAGGCAGGGCGCCTGGAAGGTGCGTGCCGTGGGCCAGGGGTACGCCGACGGTCTCACGGCGATGCTGCGCGATCAGGGCCTGCCGCAGGCGGCGGAGCTGGCCGCGGAGATCGAGGAAGCGATCGGCCGGGGGCAGGCCCGCGCGGTCCCGGCGCCCGCCCCCGTGGCGGCGAGCCGGTCCGAACGCCCCGGTCCGGCCGCCGCGGACCGGCCGTCCCCCGTGCACGCTCCCGCATCTGACGGCCCGGCACCATCCGGGACCGGCGCGGAAGCCGGAGCCGAGGCCACGGACGCCTCGCCGGCCCCCGTGGGCGGCGGCTCCGTCGACTACCGGCATCCGAAGCGCCGCAGCACTCCCGCGCCGGCCGCCCCGGCACCGACCGCCTCCGCTCCCACGTCCGCCGGCAGCCCCGCGTCGCCCGACGGCCCCCCGCTGCCCGTGGCCGGGGACGCCGCCGGCTGGAGCATGGAGGAGCGGCTCTACAACCAGGTCTGGGGGATGTTCGAGGATCTGGCCCGCTCGGTCGCGGCCTACCGCAGCGCGTCCGACTTCGCCGAGTCCCGCCTGGAGCAGGAGCTGGACCAGGCCCTGTCCGACCCGCGCAACCGCCTCGGCACGGCAGCCGATGCCGCCCGCGCCACCGCCCGTGACAAGCACGCCGCCCTCGTCGCCCAGGCCCGCGCCGCCCTCGACCGTGATCTCGCACAGCTCGCGGCCGAGTCGGTGGTCGTCGAGCCCGCGCTGCCGCCCGCCCTCGCCCGCTGGGACAACCCCGTCTGGCAGGGCTATCACGCGCCGCTGGAGCGTCCGATGGCGTTGCGCCTGGGCGATCTGCACCTCCCGGAAGTCCTGGACCTGCGCATTCCCATGCTCGTACGCCTCCCCCTGGAGCGCGGGCTGTGGATCGACAGTGGCCCCGATACCTACGCCGGGAGCGCCGACCCCGACCGCGACATCGCCCGGCGGGAACTGGGCAGCGCGCTCACGGACGGGCCGCCCGACGAGGCCGAGCTGCGCCGGCTGGCCATGGAGACGGCCGTGGCGATCGCCGCCCGGCTGCTCGCCATCCACCCCGCCGGTGACTTCGCGGTCCAGGTCATCGACCCGGGCGGTAGCGCTGCGCCCGCCCTCGCGCCGCTGCTGGAGAGCGGTGCGCTGCCCGCCGCCCCGGTGCCCGGCGCCAAGGGCGTGGCCACGGTGCTGGAGGCGCTGACGCGTCGGGTGGAGCTCGTCCAGATGGCCGTGCGCCACCGCGCCGCCGACGCACTCCCGTCGGACCTCGACACCGCCGAGCAGCTGCTGATCGTGCATGACTTCCCGCACGGCTTCGACGACCGCGCCCTCACCCGGCTCCGCTATCTGGCCGACGAGGGGCCGGCCGTCGGGGTGCATCTGATGATGGTCGCCGACCGTGCCCAGACCCGGGATTACGGCCCGGTCCTGGACCCGCTGTGGCGTTCGCTGCTGCGGATCACGCCGGTGCCCGATGCCCATCTCGCCGACCCCTGGGTCGGCCACGCCTGGACGTACGAGCCACCGCTCGCCCCCCGGGGCAGTCAGGTGGTGCGTCAGGTGCTGGACCGGGTCGCGGCCGCCCGCCGGGCATCTTGACCAGGCCTTTTGCCTATTTCTTTACTATTCATTGCCCTTCCTTTACGCTTCTTTGTGCGGAGGGGAGTATTCCCCCTACGACGTACCCGTCATCACGGATTGCGAGTGTGACGAGATCCCGGGGCGTCGGTCCCGTTCCCCCATCGGGCGGAACGGGGCGGAAGAGACCTCCGGCAGCGACGACGCTGTAAGTGCCGTACGACTCTGCCGGAGGAGCAGTGGACGTTTCCCTGACCCTGTGGGTGCTGACCATCCTTGGTCTGTGCGCCCTGATCACCGCCGATTTCTTCATCGGCGGACGCAAACCGCATGAGGTCTCCCTCAAGGAGGCCGGAATCTGGACCGGTGTCTGGATCGCCCTGGCCGCACTCTTCGGCCTCGGGCTGCTGCTGTTCGCCGGCACCGCACCGGCCGGTGAGTTCTTCGCGGGCTTCATCACCGAGAAGTCCCTGAGCGTCGACAACCTCTTCGTCTTCGTACTGATCATGGCGAAGTTCGCGGTCCCGACGATCTACCAGCAGCGGGTGCTGCTGGTCGGCGTGCTCATCGCGCTGGTACTGCGGGCCGGGTTCATCGGTGCGGGCGCCGCGATCATCGCCAACTTCTCCTGGGTGTTCTACCTCTTCGGCGCGTTCCTCATCTGGACCGCGTGGAAGCTGATCAAGGAGGCCCGCGCCGAGGAGGAGGACGAGGAGTTCGAGGAGAACCGCTTCCTCAAGATGGTCGAGAAGCGCTTCCCGTCGACCGACAAGTACCACGGCACCAAGCTGTTCGTCGTCGAGAACGGCAAGCGGCTGATGACGCCGATGCTGATCGTCATGCTGGCGATCGGCACCACCGACGTCCTCTTCGCACTGGACTCCATCCCGGCGATCTTCGGTCTCACCCAGGACCCGTACATCGTCTTCACCGCCAATGCCTTCGCCCTGATGGGCCTGCGGCAGCTGTACTTCCTGATCGGCGGCCTGCTCAAGAAGCTGGTCCACCTCTCGTACGGCCTGTCGGTCATCCTGGGATTCATCGGTGTGAAGCTGGTGCTGCACGCCCTGCACGAGTCCGGGGTGGCCGTTCCGGAGATCAGCATTCCGGTCTCGCTGGGCGTCATCTGTGCCGTGCTGGTCGTCACGACGATCACCAGCCTGCGTGCCTCGAAGAAGCAGGCCGCGGCCGACGCGGCGGCCCAGGAGCGCATCGACGTCTGAGGCCGGTCTCCGGGCCACACAGCGCGGACGGCGCCCGGTTCCCGCACCTGGTCGGAGTGGGAACCGGGCGCCGTCGTGCGAACGGTCCGCCGTACCCCTGCGCTACCAGCCGCGCTCGTGCCACTGCGCGAGGTGCGGCCGCTCCGCGCCGAGCGTGGTGTCGCTGCCGTGGCCCGGATAGACCCAGGTCTCGTCGGGGAGTTCGCCGAAGAGCTTGCGCTCCACGTCGGCGATCAGACGGGTGAAGTTCTCGGCGCTGCCGAAGGTGTTGCCGACGCCGCCGGGGAACAGGCAGTCCCCGGTGAACAGATGCGGGGCGCCGTGCGGGTCGTCGTAGACCAGCGCGATGCTGCCCGGTGTGTGTCCGACGAGGTGGCGCGCGGTCAGCTCGACCCGGCCGACGGTGAGGGTGTCGCCGTCTTCGACCAGCACATCCGTGGGGACGGGAATGCCTTCGGCGTCGTACCGCCCCGCATAGGTCCGCGCGCCCGTCGCCTCGACGACCTCGCGCAGCGCGCCCCAGTGGTCGCCGTGCCGGTGCGTGGTGACCACGGACCCGATACCGCTGTCGCCGATCAGCGAGAGAAGGGTGTGCGGTTCGGCGGCCGCGTCGATCAGCAGCTGCTCATCGGTCGCCCGGCACCGCAGCACATAGGCGTTGTTGTCCATCGGACCGACCGCGACCTTCGAGATCATCAGGTCGGTCAGCTCGTGCACGTCGGCCGGTCCGCCGACCTTCACTGCTCCGCTGTAGCCCATGGGACCACTCTAGAGCGGCGGCACCGCGGGCAGGACAGAGCCGTGGCCGTCGAGTTTGCTGCCCTCACCGCGTCCGGTCAGCCAGCCCACCAGCGCGGCCGCGGAGCCCGTCACCACCACGGGCGAGGTCTCGGCGCCCGCCCCGGTGCCGAGCCGGCCGGTGCGCCACCGGCGGCCGTCGTCGGACCGCAGTTCCAGCGCGGGCAGATCCGGGTGCCCGGCGAACTTGATCGTGGCCAGGAAGGCCAGTTCGCTGTCGACGAAGGCGGGTGACAGCTGGTCGACGGTGTGGCCCACGCCGAGGTCGACATGGTGCAGTTCGAGCTCGGCCAGCCGGCGCAGGGGCAGCCGGTCGGCCCGTTCGACGACGTTGTTGCGCATCTCGACCTCATACGCCCGGCGGCTCTCCGGCAGCGCGTCCATTGCCGTGTCGAACCGCGCGGCGCTCTCCTTGAGGTCTTCCAGGTGTGCCGCCAGCGGACGGTCGGCGCCCCGCTCGATATCGGCCTCACGGGCTTCGGGACCGGCGTACATCGGCGTCCGCACATCGGTGCGCGCCCAGGTGAGGAGGTTGCCCAGCGCGTCCGCGTTGCGGGCCAGATGGGACAGCACATGGCCGCGGGTCCAGCCGGGCAGCAGCGACGGCTCGCCGATCGCCGCGTCGTCGAGCTTGCTCACCGAGACGAGGAGCCGGTCGGTGGCCTCGCGGACGGCTGCCACATCGTGCGGAAAGTCAGGCGAGGTGAGGGTCATGGTCCGACGCTAGCGCCGTCAGGGCGGGTTCGGGAGTGGGCCGACGCCGATCGGGGTGTACGCGGGCGGAACGGGCGGCGCGCGACAGCCGGAAGGGCCGCCGGTCTGCGCCGCCCGCAAGAGCCCGGGTGGTCAGGCCGCCACTGCGTCGGGCGTCCCGAACCAGCGCCGGAGCGCCGCGTCCAGTTCGTCCGGGGCGTCCGGACCGCCGGGGGAGTCCGCCGCCCAGGCGGTACAGCCGTCCGGACGCACCAGAAGACCGGCCAGACCGGGCCGCCCCGGGCAGTCCGCCGTGACCACCCGTATCCGCTCGCCGTATCCGGAGGCGCGCTTGCGCACTTCGGCGTCCGCGGCGAGATCGAACAACAGCCCCTGTCCGCCGCGCAGATGGTCCGCGAGCCGGGTGCCGTCGGAGAGCTCCAGGTCGGGGGCGCTGCGGCCGGTCAGCGGATGGTCGCCGGGCAGGTCGTAGCGCTGCCAGACCCCGGAGACCTTCTTGGCGAAGTAGGTGGTGGCGGTGACCGTCCCGGTCAGTTCGGCGATCACCCCGCGCAGCGCCTGGGCGTGCGACTCCGGCCGCATCAGCGCCACTTGGGCCCGGGTCCACTCCAGCACCTATGCGCCCAGGGGGTGCCGCTCGGCCGTGTACGTGTCGAGCAGCCCCTCCGGCGCCCAGCCGCGCACCGTGGCGGCCAGTTTCCAGCCGAGGTTCATGGCGTCGCCGATGCCGAGGTTCAGCCCCTGGCCGCCGAACGGCGAGTGGACGTGCGCCGCGTCACCGGCGAGCAGCACCCGCCCCGACCGGTAGTCGGGCACCTGGCGCGCGTTGTCCGTGAACCGGGTCGCCGAGAGCACCTTGTGGATCGTGATGTCCGCGACCCCGGACACCTTCCGCAAGGAGGTCTCCAACTCCTGGGCGGTGATGGGGGCATCGCGGTCCGCGGGCGGTCCGTCGAACTCCACGGTGAGGATCCGGCCGGGCATCGCGCCGTTGGCGTATGTCCCGGTCTCGGTCCAGTTCCAGCCGGCGCCCAGGGCGTCGGCGCCGGTCATCTCCACGATGGCCTGACGGCCGGTGATCTCGGGGGCCGTGCCGGGGAAGGGGAAGCCGGCGAGCCGCCGGACGGTACTGCGGCCGCCGTCGCAGCCGGCCAGCCAGCCGGTGCGCAGCGACCCGTCCGAGGTGTGGACGTGCACACCGTCCTCACCGGCGTCGAGGCCGGTCAGGGTCACCCCGCGGCGCACGTCGACGCCCAGCTCGGCGGCGCGGGCGCCGAGCAGCCGTTCCAGGACCTCCTGCGGTACGAGGCCGACTTCGGCGGCGGGTCCGAGGCCGTCGAAGTCCGGGTCGGACTCGTCCAGCAGATCGCCGCGCAGCATGATGCCCGCGAAGTGCCCGGCGAACTTCGGCGGTTGCTGCACCCCGGTGACGCCTGCGGCCTGGCGGTGCCGCAGGAACGAGCTGAAGCTCTGGTAGGCGTCGCGCTGTGCCTCCGCCAGGCCGGGCAGCATCCCGCGCCGGTAAAAGGCCTCCGAGCTGGGGGAGTTGATCGCCCCTGCCTTGATCGTCGTATCCACTTCGGTCAGTCGCTCCAGGACGATGACCGACACGTCTGCCAATGCGAGTTCGCAGGCGAGCATCAGCCCCACCGGGCCGCCCCCTGCCACTACTACGTCTGCGTCATGCTTCATGGACGTAAGTGTAGTGACTATAAATTTGTTGTGGCTAAAAACGTGGCTAAAATTCCGGCATGACGGATGAGGAGCGGCGCGGCGGCGACGAGGCGGCGGCCGGCGGGAGCGGCGGACGGGCGGCGGAGACCGGTTTCGTCGAGGACGACGGGCGGCTGACGCTGCGCGAGCGCAAGAAGCTGCGCACCCGGCAGCGGATCTCCGGCGAGGCCACGCTGCTGTTCATCCGGCGGGGCTTCGAGAACGTCACCGTCGCCGAGGTGGCCCGCGCCGCCGAGGTGTCCACGATGACGGTCTTCAACTACTTCCCGCGCAAGGAGGACCTCTTCCTTGACCGGATCCCCGAGGGCCGGGAGCTGATCATCCGCACCGTCCGCGAGCGCGGCGCGGACGAGTCGCCGCTCGCCGCGCTGCGCCGGGTCACCCTCGGTCTGCTGGCGGAGCGGCATCCGCTGGGTGCGGTGGGGGAGGGTTTCGGGCACTTCTGGCGCACGGTGCTGGACTCTCCGGCGCTGCGCGCGCGGGGGCGCGAGGCGGTCGAGGAGATGGAGAACACACTTGCCGCGCTGCTGGCCGAGGCGGCGGGCGGTGACGCGGACCGCCCCGGTCATGACGCCCGGCTGGCCGCGGCGCTGATCATCGCGGGGATCCGGGCGGCGTATGCCGAGGCGGTGACCCGGCAGCTCGGGGGTGACCCGGTGGACGAGGTGGCCGTTGAACAGGCGGCGGCGCTGCGGCGCACGTTCGATGCGCTGGAGCGAGCGCTGCCCGGTGGCCGCTGACGGCGGAGTCCTTGCAGCGTACGGGCGCGTGGCGGGGCGGGAAGATTGTGGGGCCGCCACACGTTCGGGTGAAGAGGGCTTGCGAGCTCCCTAAATCGAATGCGCGTGCTATAAGCTCGTGTGTGGCATCCGAAAGACAGTGCCGCGGCGGGCCCCATACCCTGGGGCGGGGGCTCCGCTCCGCTCCGTCGCCTCTGCTCACCCACCGCGCGGCGGACGCAGAGCCGCGGCCCCCACCCCCCTTCCAAGAAAGGTGCCGACCGGCGTGGCCGACCGTCTCATCGTCCGTGGCGCTCGCGAGCACAACCTCAAGAACGTCTCGCTCGACCTCCCCCGCGACTCCCTCATCGTCTTCACGGGGCTCTCAGGGTCGGGCAAGTCCTCGCTCGCCTTCGACACGATCTTCGCCGAGGGGCAGCGGCGATATGTCGAGTCGCTCTCCTCCTATGCCCGGCAGTTCCTCGGGCAGATGGACAAGCCCGATGTGGACTTCATCGAGGGCCTGTCCCCCGCGGTATCGATCGACCAGAAGTCGACGTCGCGCAACCCGCGCTCGACGGTCGGCACGATCACCGAGGTCTACGACTACCTCCGCCTGCTCTTCGCCCGTATCGGCAAGCCGCACTGTCCCGAGTGCGGGCGGCCGATCGCCCGGCAGTCGCCGCAGGCCATCGTCGACAAGGTGCTCGAACTCCCCGAGGGCAGCCGCTTCCAGGTGCTCTCGCCGCTGGTGCGCGAGCGCAAGGGCGAGTTCGTCGATCTCTTCTCCGACCTCCAGACCAAGGGCTACAGCCGGGCCCGGGTCGACGGGGAGACGATCCAGCTCTCCGAGCCGCCGACGCTGAAGAAGCAGGAGAAGCACACCATCGAGGTGGTCGTCGACCGCCTCACGGTCAAGGAGTCCGCCAAGCGGCGGCTGACCGACTCCGTCGAGACCGCCCTCGGTCTCTCCGGCGGCATGGTGATCCTCGACTTCGTCGATCTGGACGCGGACGACCCGCAGCGCGAGCGGATGTATTCGGAGCATCTGTACTGCGCCTACGACGATCTCTCCTTCGAGGAGCTGGAGCCCCGCTCCTTCTCCTTCAACTCGCCCTTCGGCGCCTGCCCGGACTGCACCGGTATCGGTACGCGCATGGAGGTCGACCCCGACCTGATCGTCCCCGACGAGGACCGCTCGCTCGACGAGGGCGCCCTTCACCCCTGGTCGCACGGCCACACCAAGGAGTACTTCGGCCGCCTGGTCGGTGCGCTGGCGGACGCCCTCGGGTTCCGTACGGACATCCCCTGGGCCGGGCTGCCGGCCCGTGCCAAGAAGGCTCTGCTGTACGGCCACAAGACCCAGATCGAGGTGCGCTACCGCAACCGGTACGGTCGCCAGCGGGCCTACACCACCCCCTTCGAGGGCGCCGTGCCGTTCGTCAAGCGGCGGCACTCCGAAGCGGAGAGCGACACCAGCCGGGAGCGCTTCGAGGGCTATATGCGCGAGGTGCCCTGCCCGACCTGTGAGGGCACCCGGCTGAAGCCGATCGTGCTCGCCGTCACGGTCCAGGAGAAGTCGATCGCCGAGGTCGCGGCCATGTCGATCAGCGACTGCGCCGACTTCCTGCGGGAGATGAAGCTCACCGCCCGCGACAAGAAGATCGCCGAGCGGGTCCTCAAGGAGGTCAACGAGCGGCTGAAGTTCCTGGTCGACGTCGGCCTGGACTACCTCTCGCTGAACCGCGCGGCCGGCACCCTCTCCGGGGGTGAGGCCCAGCGCATCCGCCTCGCCACCCAGATCGGCTCCGGCCTGGTGGGGGTGCTCTATGTCCTCGACGAGCCGTCGATCGGTCTGCATCAGCGCGACAACCACCGGCTGATGGAGACCCTGGTGCGGCTGCGCGACATGGGCAACACCCTGATCGTCGTCGAGCACGACGAGGACACCATCAAGGTCGCGGACTGGGTGGTGGACATCGGCCCCGGTGCGGGTGAGCACGGCGGCAAGGTCGTGCACAGCGGCCCGATGAAGCAGCTGCTGGCCAACAAGGAGTCGATCACCGGTCAGTATCTGTCCGGCAAGAAGTCCATCGCGACCCCGGACCTCCGGCGGCCCGCCGACCCGTCGCGACAGCTGACGGTCCATGGCGCGAAGGAGAACAACCTCCGCGACATCGACGTCTCCTTCCCGCTCGGGGTGTTCACCGCCGTCACCGGCGTCTCCGGTTCCGGCAAGTCGACGCTGGTCAACGACATCCTCTACACCCACCTGGCGCGCGAGCTGAACGGCGCCAAGTCGGTGCCGGGGCGGCACACCCGGGTGGCCGGCGACGATCTGGTGGACAAGGTCGTGCATGTCGACCAGTCGCCGATCGGCCGCACCCCGCGCTCCAACCCGGCCACCTACACCGGTGTCTTCGATCATGTCCGCAGGCTCTTCGCGGAGACGATGGAGGCCAAGGTCCGCGGCTATCTGCCGGGCCGCTTCTCCTTCAACGTCAAGGGCGGTCGCTGCGAGAACTGCTCCGGCGACGGCACGATCAAGATCGAGATGAACTTCCTGCCGGATGTGTATGTGCCGTGCGAGGTCTGCCACGGGGCGCGCTACAACCGGGAGACGCTGGAGGTCCACTACAAGGGCAAGTCCATCGCCGAGGTGCTGGACATGCCCATCGAGGAGGCGCTGAGCTTCTTCGAGGCGGTGCCGACCATCGCCCGGCATCTCAAGACGCTCCACGAGGTCGGTCTCGGGTACGTCCGGCTCGGCCAGTCCGCGCCGACGCTCTCGGGTGGTGAGGCGCAGCGCGTCAAGCTCGCCAGCGAGCTCCAGAAGCGCTCGACGGGCAGCACGGTCTATGTCCTCGACGAGCCGACCACCGGTCTGCACTTCGACGACATCAGCAAGCTGATCAATGTGCTGTCCGGCCTGGTCGACAAGGGCAACACGGTGATCGTCATCGAGCACAACCTCGATGTGATCAAGACGGCGGACTGGGTCGTCGACATGGGCCCCGAAGGCGGCAACGGCGGCGGCCTGGTCGTCGCCGAGGGCACCCCGGAGGACGTCGCGTCGATCCCGGCCAGCCACACCGGCAAGTTCCTGCGGGAGATCCTCGGCGACCGCGTCAGCGATGCCGCGCCGGTGGGGGCCTCCGCGAGGAAGCCGGTGGCCAAGAAGGCCGTGGCCAAGAAGGCTGTGGCCAAGAAGGCCGCGGCGAAGAAGACGGCAGCCAAGAAGCCGGCTGCCAAGAAGACGACGGCGCGGGCCCGCAGGGCCTCCTGACGCCGCCGGACGGCTCCGGCCGGGCCGTCACCGCTCTCCGTGCGAGGGGGCGGTGGCGGCCCGTTTCGGTGCGGAGGACGAACCCCCGCCGCGCCGCCGCTTCCCGGCCCGCGCCGAGGAATCCCCGCGGCGCCGCCACTCTCCGGCCCGCGCCGTGCCCCGGCCCCGGCCCCGTTCCTACGCCGCCAACTCCGTGGCGAACGGGGGTTCCGCTCCTGCGCGTGAGCAGGTGACGGCGGCCGCGCGGGCGGCGAAGTGCAGGATGTCGTGCCAGTCGTCGTCGCCGAGCGCGGCGACGCCGGCGTACGAGAGGGCGTCGTGGGCGTCCAGGCGGTGCAGGAGCGCGGCGTTGACCGTGTCGCCGGCCCCGATGGTGTCGACGACGGTGACCCGCTCGCCGGGGACCGTCAGCTCGCCGCCGCCCCGCGTCAGCACCGTCAGACCGTCGCCCCCACGGGTGAGGACGATCGCCGCGGGCCCCGCGTCCAGCCATTCCTTCGCCGCCGCGGTGACCGTCTCCCACGAGCCGCCGGTCGCGGCGCCGGACCCGGCCAGCCACAGGGCGTCCTCCTCCGACAGCTTCACCAGGGCGAGGTCGGGGAGCCAGGAACGGAAGCGGGCCCGGTAGGCGTCCGGGTCCGCGATCAGACCGGGCCGGATGTTGGGGTCGAGCGCCGTGAAGACACCGCGCCGGGCCTCGCGGCGCAGCAGGGACTCGTACGCGCTCGCGCCCGGTTCCAGGACGAGCGAGCAGGTGCCCAGGGAGAGCGCGCGGACCGCGGCGGGCAGCTCCGGCGGCAGGGTGAAGAGCCGGTCGGCGGTGCCGTCCGCATAGAAGCCGTAGCCCGCCGACCCGTCCGGGCTGATGTCCGCCACGGCGAGGGTGGTCGGCTCGCTGCCGCGCTGCACCAAAGCGGTGTCCACACCGTCGCCGTTCAGTCCCTGGAGCAGCGCCTCGCCGAAGCTGTCGGTCGAGATCCGTGAGCAGAACGCGGTGGGCGAGCCCAGCCGCCCCAGCGCGACCGCGGTGTTGTACGGGCCGCCACCGCGCCGCGGCAGCAGCGTCGGCAACCGGACGTCCGAGGTGGAGATCCCTCCCGGGCCCTCCACGGAGGGGGGAGTGTTCTGCGGGCTGGGGACGAGGTCGATCAGCGCCTCGCCGGCGACGACGATCACGGGGTGGGGTTCCTTTCCTGGGCGGCCGGGGGCGTGGCCGGGGCGGGTTCGGCGCAGCCGCACGACGTGCGGTGCACAAAGGTGCAGGGGAGGCGGACGGTGCGCGGGGGCCGGTCCGGCTCCGCCAGGCGCTCCAGCAGCAGCCGGACCGCCGCCGCCCCGATCTCCTTGCTGGGCTGGGCGATCGCGGTCAGCCGGGGCGTGAACAGATCGGCCCACGAGAAGTCGTCGAAGCAGGCCAGCGCGATATCGCGGGGCACGTCCAGACCGAGCTCGCGCAGGGCCCGGAGCGCGCCGATGGTCATCGCGTTGTTGGCGGTGATGATCGCGGTGGGCGGTTCCGGTGCGGCCAGCAGATGGCGGGTGGCATCGTGGGCGCCCTCCGCCTCGGAGTTGCCGCCGGCGAGGAGTTCGGGCGCGAAGGGCAGCCCGTGGGTGCGCAGTCCCTCGCGGTAGCCCTGGACCCGCTCGGTGGTCGTGCTCAGTCCGGGCAGACCGGCCACCAGGCCGATCCGGGTGTGCCCCGAGTCGGCCAGATGCCCGACCAGTTGACGCACCGGTCCGGTGCTCTCGGCGCACACCTGGTCATGGTCGTCGCCGACCAGCCGGTCCAGGAAAACGGTGGGCACCTCGCGGCGGGTCAGGTACTCCACCATCTCGGCGGGCTCCGCCGACGGCGCCACGATCATGCCGTCCACGCGGCGCTCGTGCAGCAGCTGGACGACCTTGCGCTCGTGCCGCGGGTCGTCGTGCGGATCGGTGATCAGCAGGCTGTAGCCGGCCTCCAGGGCGCCGGCTTCGACGCCCTGGAGGATCTCGGTGAAGTACGGGTTGCTGATCGCGGAGACCGCCAGTCCGATCGAGCGGGTGCGGGAGGTGACCAGGGAGCGGGCCAGGGTGTTGTGGGTGTAGCCGAGCTCGTCGATGGCGCCGAGCACCGCGGCGCGGGTGTCGGGGCGCACCGGACGGGTGTCGTTCAGCACATGCGAGACCGTGGCGACGGAGACCCCCGCGCGCCGTGCCACATCCGTCATCGTCGTCATCCGGTTCTTCCTCCCCGCGCGTGCGGCACCCCGTCGGCACCGCGGCCTCCCACGGCCTCGTCCCGCGAAGTCCACCACATTACGAGCAGCCCACCGCAAACGTAAACGCTTGCGCAAGCGTTTACGCGCAGGTTACCTTCCCGGCATCGAACCCGCACGACGTCGTGAGGAGGCGCGGATGCGCGCTCTCGTGGTCACCGCACCGGGCAAGGCGGGCAGCACCGCTGTCACCGAACTGCCCGACCCCCGCCCGGAGCCCGATGAGGTGGTCGTGCGCGTCACGTCCTGCGGGCTGTGCGGCACCGATATGCACCTCCTCGGCGGGGAGCTGCCCGCCGCGGTCTATCCGCTGGTCCCCGGGCACGAGCTGACCGGCGAGATCGTGGCGGTGGGCGCCGCGGTGACCGGCCGGGCGGTCGGGGACCGGGTCGCCGTCGACCCCAACATGCCGTGCGGCGCCTGCCATTACTGCCGGATCGGCCGCGGCAACCTCTGCGAGGACTACACCGCGATCGGCGTCACCCGCGCCGGCGGCTTCGCCGAGCTGGTCGCCGTACCGGCACGCTGCTGTTACGTCCTGCCCGACAGCCTCTCGGAGGCCGCGGCGGGACTCGTCGAGCCGCTGTCCTGCGCGGTGCACGGCCTGAACCGGCTGCCGCGCCGGCCCGGCGAGCACTATCTGATCTACGGCGCCGGCACCATGGGCCTGATGATGGCCGCCCTCGTGCGGACCGTGGGCGCCGCCTCGGTGTCCGTTGTTGACCTCAACGAGGACCGGCTGGCGTTCGCCGAGTCCTTCGGGGTCGACGCGGCCGTGACCGGCGCCGACAAGCTCGGCCGTACGCCCGGCTTCGAGGTCGTGGTCGATGCGACCGGTGCCGTCGCGGCCATCGAGGACGGGCTGGGCCGGGTGCGCCGCGGCGGTACGTTCCTCCAGTTCGGCGTGGCCGACCCGGCGCGCTCGGCGTCCTTCTCGCCGTACCGCGTCTACCACCACGAGATCGACATCATCGGTTCGATGGCGGTGCACCACAGCTTCCAGCCCGCCATCGATGTGCTCGCCGCCGGCCTCGATCTCGACCCGCTGGTCAGCGACGTCTACGGCCTGGACGGGTTCGACGAGGCGGTGGCCCGGTTCCGGGCGGGCACCGGTCGCAAGATCCACATCGCCCCGCAGAAGGGCTGAGCGCCGTGCCCGCACGCATCAAGAACGCACTGATCTGGGTCTTCGGAGCCCTCGGCGGCATCCTGTGGGGCTATGACACCGGGGTCATCTCCGGCGCCATGCTCTTCATCAAGAACGACATCGCCCTCACCCCGCTCCTGGAGGGCCTGGTCGTCTCCGGCCTCCTGGTGGGCGCCATGCTCGGCGCGGGCCTCTCCGGCCGGCTCTGCGACTCCTGGGGACGCCGCCGGCTGATCCTCGCGGCCTCCGGGGTCTTCATCCTCGGCACACTCGGCGCCTCCTTCGCCCTCGGCCCCGCCACACTGATCACCTTCCGGTTCGTGATCGGCATCGGCGTCGGCATCGCCTCCGTCGTCGTCCCGCTCTACCTCACCGAACTCGCGCCCAAGCAGGTGCGCGGCGGGCTGACGTCCCTGATGCAACTGCTGGTCACGGTCGGCATCTTCGTCGCCTACGTCACCGACTATCTGCTGGCCGATGCCGAGGCCTGGCGCTGGATGATCGGCCTGGGCGTCGTCCCGGCCGCCATCCTGGCGCTGGGCATCATCACCCAGCCGGAGAGCCCGCGGTGGCTGGTGGGCAAGGGCCGCACCGACGAGGCCCGTACGGTGCTGACCCGGCTGCGCGGCGATGCCGGCGCGGCGGGGGAGGAGCTGGCCGAGATCGAGCGGGCCGAGCGCACCGAGCGGGAGCAGAGCGAACCGCTGACGCTGCGGCGGCTGTTGTCGCCGCAGCTGCGTCCGGTGTTCGTCGTGGGGATGCTGCTGGTCCTCTTCCAGAACTTCGTCGGTATCAACACGATCATTTACTACGCGCCGACCCTGCTCACCGACATCGGATTCGGCTCGAACGGCGCGATCCTCGCCAACGTCGGCATCGGCCTCCTCAACATGCTGATGACGCTCCCGGCGATGCGGCTCATCGACCGCAAGGGCCGCAAGCCGCTGCTGCTGTTCGGCGCGCTGGGCATGTGTGCGGCGATGGTGCTGCTGGCCGTCACCAATCTCTCCGGGCTCGGCTACGGCGCGCTGCTGTCGGTGCTCACCCTCCTGGGGATCGCGCTCTACATCGCGTCCTTCGCGATCTCCTGGGGTCCGGTGCAGTGGGTGATGCTGCCCGAGCTGTTCCCGATGCGGATCCGGGCGGCCGCGGTCGGCCTGTGCGTGCTCTTCAACTGGCTGTTCAACATGGTCGTGGCGCTGGTCTTCCCGTCGCTGCTGCACGCCTGGGGCGCGGGGATCAACTTCCTGTTCTTCGCCGGTACGACCCTGCTGGCGTTCCTCTTCGTGCACCGGCTGCTGCCGGAGACCAAGGGCCGCAGCCTGGAGGAGATCGAGCAGGACCTGCTGCGGGGGCGCCCGGCCCGGTCCGAGGCGGACCGATCTGTGGCGGTATCGTCAGGAGCCGCCAGCCACTGATGCCGTGACCTCTGGAGCAGCCATGAGCCAGTCCCCCGCCCGCCGAACCGTGCTGCGGGGGGCCGCGCTGGCCGGCGCCGCCGGCTTCGGTCTGGCGGCCTGCTCGCCGGCGGACTCGGGCGCGAACGCCGCTGCGGTGCCCGCCGAGCCGGTCGATCTCGGAGCCGCCGCCGAGGTGCCGGTCGGCGGCGCCAAGCTCTACCGGGAGGACCGGCTCGTCGTCTCACAGCCCGCCAAGGGCACCTACAAGTGCTTCAGCGCCAAGTGCACCCATGCCGGCTGCATCCTGGCCGAGGTCGAGAAGAAGGAGGGCAGCTGCCCCTGCCACGGCAGCCGCTTCGACGTCACCACCGGCAAGGTCGTCCAGGGCCCGGCGTCCGAGCCGCTGCCCGAGGTCCCGGTCAAGGCCAAGGACGGCAAGCTGATCGCGGGCTGAGGCCCCGGCCCCGCCGGCGCCACCCCGGGGGCCTACCCCCAGTCCCAGGCGATGCCCAGTATCCCGGGCCGTACGCCCTGCTCCACGAGGTGCACGGCGCGGTGCCCGTTGAGCGTCAGCTCCTGCCGGCCGCTGCGCGGTGCGCCCGCCGAGGTCTGGGCGAAGCGGGCACAGCGCACCGGCAGCGCCGCCTCGTCGAAGCGCACCTGCAGGACGTACTGGCCGCCGGCGAAGCTGAAGCCGCGCAGATACTCCGTACTCGGGCCGCCGCTGCCGTCCTCGAAGACATAGCCGAAGACATGGGTGTCACCGGCCCGCAGCCGGGCGTCGAAGAGCAGCTCGGCGACCACTACCCCGGCCTCGGCGTGCCCGCGCACCCGGCCCAGCCGGCAGTTCTCCGCGGCCCGCACCCGCACCCGGGACGGATCGCAGCCAGGGTCGCCCCGGTGGATGGCGACATAGCGGTCCACGCCGTCCCGGTGGGCGCGGACCACCTGGAGCGATTCGCGTGCGCGGAGCCGGCGCCCGGGGCCGATGCGGACCCGCTCGTGATGGCCCACGGTGTGCAGTCCGCCGTCCGCGGGGGCCTCCAGCTCGCCGAACAGCTGCTGCAGTGCGGTGGCGGGCGCCATCAGCGAACGGTACGAGCGGGCGGGCGGCCGCTCGGCCTCGGGGCGGGCGCCGCCCTCCGGCACCAGCAGCCGGTGCAGCGAGTACGCCGGCAGTTCGAGGACTTCCTCCAGGGCGCGCACCGCCCGCAGCGACTCGGGGCGCTGCGGCCGCCGGGCGCCCTGCTGCCAGTAACTCAGGCTGGTCACCCCGATGGTGATGCCACGCTGGGCGAGCTTGTGCTGGACGCGGGTGAGGGCGAGACCCCGCTCGGTGAGGGCGGAGCGCAGTGCGAGATGGAACGGGCCGGTCCGCAGCAGCTGGGCCAGCTCGGCCGACCGGGGGGTGCTCTGTGCCATTGCCTCATTCCTCCGGCGCGCGGTGAACGTTCACAACCGGATCGCACGCTGCACGCTCTGCCTGCCTGTTCACTGCAGTACGCCGGGCACCGGCCGTTCACATGTGGGGCGGTCCGTCCACACCCCTCATGTCACACCGCATTGAAGCGTGTTGACCTGCCTGCGACAACACCTGATGCTCCACATCAGCATCCGGATGCGCTCCTCTCCCCCTCACCCCCCAGTTCGGGAGGAACGCCACATGACCCGTGCACCCCACGCACGCCGTTCCCGCGGCAGATGGCTGTCGGCCGCGGTGCTCACCGCCACTGCACTGACCACGCTCACCGGGGCGACCGTCGCCTCGGCCACCCCCCTCGCGCCCCCGGCGCACACCGCCGCCACCACGCACCCGGCCGCCGCACCGCGCGCCGCCAACCCCCTCGGCATCTCCATGCAGGCCCAGGAGCAGACCAACTGGTGCTGGGCGGGCTCCGGCAACACCATCGCGGCCTGGTACGGCAGGAACTACAGCCAGAACCAGTTCTGCAACGCCGCCTTCGGCCGCCAGCAGGGCACCGCCTGCCCCAACGACCAGGCCACCCTCGGCAATGTGCAGAACGCCTTCGACTGGATGGGCATCAACTCCGGCTCCTATGTGACCGGTTGGCTCCGCTACGACACCGTGCAGAGCGAGATCGACGCCGGCCGGCCCGTCGAGACCCGGATCCAGTGGTCCTCCGGCGGTGGCCACATGCATGTGATCTACGGATATGACACGGATCGCCACTGGGTGTACTGGGGTGATCCATGGGCGACCAACAATCGCTACAACTGGGGCGATTTCGACTACTACGTGAACGGCAGCTCCTTCTCCTGGACACACTCCCTGTACCGGATAGGAGCCTGAGGTCATGACGAAGCGCACCGCCGTCCGCACCGCCCTTCGCGCCGTCGCCACCGGCACGTCCGCCATGGCCCTCCTCGGCCTCGCCCCGCAGCTCGCCCTGGCCGCATCCGTTCCCGTGCCCCGGACCCCGGCCCTTGCGAGCGTCACCGCCGCGCACGCGGCGGCCACCGACCCCGCGACCCTGGAGACCCTCGCCCGGTTCTTCGCGGCCGACCGGAAGCGCAGCGGCGCGCCCGCCGTGGCTCCCGGCACCGCGCAGGCCGCGCCGCACATCGAGGGCGGCACCGTCCCCGTCTACGTCCTGTCACCGGACTTCGTCCGCGGCCGGGACGGTGCTCCCGTCGCCCGCCTGGAGTTCCTCGCCAGCAAGGCCGTCGCGGGCGACGGCCGCACGGCTTCGGTGTGGACCGCACGACGGGGCGCCGCCTGGAAGGTCGTCAACATCGCCGCCGGCGACGACGAGACCCGTTACACCGCGGCCGGGGCCGCCCGGGCGAAGGACGGCACGGTCTTCCGTGAGCCGCAGACCGACGCCTGGTACGTGCAGCACGGCGACCGGATCGAGCCGCTGGACGCCGACGCCCGCAAGGCCGTCGGCGCGCACGGCACCACCGTCACCGCCTACCGGAAACGGGTGGCGCAGGCCTACGGGGACAAGCTCCCCGGCTCCGCGTACGACAAGCGTGGCGAGGCCGGCGGTTACGGGCCGGCGGCCGAGGCCCGGGAGCCCCAGGCCCGGGAGCCCGAGACCCGGCGGCCTGTCGCGGCGGGTGCGCTCGCGGGCGACAGCCTGCCGGTGACCGCCGCCACGACCGTGGCGGGCGCCGCCGCCCTGCTCGCGCTGGCACTGTCCGCCTCGGCGGCGCTGCGCAGGCGGCGCAGCGGCTGACCGGTCCGCCTGTCCGTCGCATGCCGTCCGTGCGGCGGGCAGGTCTTCCCCCGCCCCCTCCCCCTCCTCCCCCTTCGGGGGGAGGGGGCGGGGGTGGGTTCGGGGGTGGGGGGGTGTCCTCCGGCCGCGACGCCCGCTGACCTGGACACCTCGGCTCACAGGCCCCTCCGGTAGGTCCCCGCGGGAGGGCACCGTGAGCCGTCCGTGCCGAAGCCGGTCAACACCTCCCGGAACCGCCGCACCGCCTCCACGACATCCGCAAAGCGGGTCGACAGCGGCCCGGGGGAGAGGCGCACCCGGTCCGGGGGGAGGTAATCCACGAACAACTCCGCCTCGGCCAGCGCCGGTACCAGCTTCCCGGCCTGCGGATGCCGGTAGGCGACATGGGAGCCACGCCGCTCCGGGACGGCGGGTCCCGCCGGACGCAGCCCGCACGGCTCCAGCACGGCCCCGGCCAGCTCCGCCAGGAACCCGGTCAGCGCCCGGCTCTTGGCGTGTACCGCGGCCATCCCCGCCTCGGCCAGCAGATCCAGTGCGGGCTCCGCGGCGACCAGCGAGAGCGCGGGCGGGGTACCGGTCAGAAAGCGCCGGACGGCCGGATCGGGGTCGTACCGGGGCCGCATGGCGAGCTGCTCGCGATGCCCGTACCCGCCGTGCACCGGCCGCCCGGCGCACGGCTGCAGCTCCCGCCGTACGTACAGCAGCGCCGGGCACCCGGGTCCCGCCATCAGATGCCCGCACGTGGCGGCGACCGCCATATCGGCCCCGGTGGCGGTCAGTTGGAGGTCCACCGCGCCCACCGCGTGGCTGAGGTCCCACAGCACCAGCGCCCCCTGCGCATGCGCGATCTCGTGCACCTCGGCCATGTCGAGCAGCGCGCCCGAGCGGGGCGAGACCAGGGGCAGCACGACCACCGCGACGTCCTCGTCCACCGCGGCCCGCAGCGTTTCCATGTCGAGCCCGGCGTCCGGGTGCGTGTGCACGGTGCGCAGCGCCTGCTCGTGCTCGGCGGCGACCCCGGCCACGACATCGCGATCGGTGGGGGAGTTGTCGTCGTCCACCACCACGGTCCGCCGGCCGCGGCGCGCCGCCAGCGCGGCGACCGTCAGCTTGTAGAGGTTGACGTCAGTGGAGTCGCCGGCCACCACCTCGCCCGGCCGGGCGCCGAGCACGGTCTCGGCCATCCGGTCGCCGATCCGCTGCGGCAGGTCCCGCCACTGCGTACCGGCCGGCCCGAGCCGCCCGCCCCGGTCGCCGCGCACCACCCGGTCCAGCAGCGCCGGGGTGGCGGCCGGCAGCCGGCCCAGCGACCCGCCGTCGAGGTACAGCCGGCCCTCCGGCACCGGCGCGAAACGGCCGAGGAACGGCGCCAGCGGATCCCGTGCGTCCAGCCGCCGGGCCCGCCGGCCGGCCTTGCGCAGGGCGGCCTGCCCGCCCTCCGGGGCCGTCACCGCAGCCCCCGGCAGGTCCCCGGCCCGGGAGGGAGCGGCGCTCGCCGGTCCGGCGCGGCCGGTCCGTCCCCCGCGCGCTGCCGGAGCCCGGCGGGGTGCCCGTGCGCCGTGGACCGGGCACGCGCGGTACCGGCAGGCGTGGGGACGCGTTCAGCAGTCACGCGGACAGAGTTGCCGAGCCGCGCCGCACGCGGCACCCACTTCCGCGTCATTCCGTTGATCATCCACGAGATCGACTACCGGAATTGACGGTATTTGCCCCCGGCCCGCGCATGGAGGTGCGACGGATCCCGGTGTTCCGTGCGGGCGTTGACAGGCCGTCGCATCCTTGCCGTCCCTTCCTGGCGGGAGGGCTGGCCGGAAGCTCCCCTTCCGCTCCCTTGCGCTGATCTGCTACCTCGCGCGCGCCGTTGCGCACCCTCCCGCAAGAGGGGCGCGGCACGTGCCACTCGCCCCTGGGAGGCCGGCCACGGTGACCGTCGCCCGGTTCCTGCCCGCTCCGGTCCGGGCACCGCACCTTCCGGCCCTCCGGACCGCCGGATATCTCCCGTCCGGCGGGTTCCGCCGCCCGCTGCGCCCACCGTCGCCACGCCGCGGGCCGGGCCGCAGTCGGTGGCGGCGGAGCGGCGGGCCGGGCCCTCAGGCCGACGCCGCCGGTACGGGAACGGGGAGGGTCCGGGAACGGTGATTGTCGGTCGCGGTCAGTAGGGTGGTGTGCATGGCAGACCCCAGCAGCTATCGACCCAAGCCGGGACAGATCCCCGACTCGCCGGGGGTCTATAAGTTCCGCGACGAACACGGCCGGGTCATCTACGTCGGCAAGGCCAAGAGCCTGCGCCAGCGCCTGGCCAACTACTTCCAGGACCTGGCCGGCCTCCATCCGCGCACCCGCACGATGGTCACCACCGCGGCCTCCGTGGAGTGGACCGTCGTCTCCACCGAGGTCGAGGCGCTCCAGCTCGAATACAGCTGGATCAAGGAGTTCGACCCGCGTTTCAACGTCAAGTACCGCGACGACAAGAGCTATCCGTACCTCGCGGTGACCCTCAACGAGGAGTTCCCGCGCGCCCAGGTCATGCGCGGCGCCAAGAAGAAGGGCGTGCGCTACTTCGGTCCGTACGGCCACGCCTGGGCCATCCGCGAGACCGTCGACCTGATGCTGCGCGTCTTCCCGGTGCGGACGTGCTCCGCCGGTGTCTTCAAGCGCTCCGCCCAGATCGGCCGCCCCTGCCTGCTCGGCTACATCGGCAAGTGCTCGGCCCCCTGCGTCGGGCGGGTCTCCGCCGAGGAACACCGCGAACTCGCCGAGGAATTCTGCGACTTCATGGCCGGCCGCACCGGCGCCTACATCCGCCGCCTGGAGCGCCGGATGCAGGAGGCCGCCGAGGAGATGGAGTACGAACGCGCCGCCCGGCTGCGTGACGACGTAGGCGCGCTCAGGCGGGCCATGGAGAAGAGCGCCGTGGTGCTCGCCGACGCCACCGACGCCGACCTGATCGCCGTCGCCGAGGACGAACTCGAAGCCGCCGTCCAGATCTTCCACGTCCGCGGCGGCCGGGTGCGCGGCCAGCGCGGCTGGGTGACGGACAAGGTCGAGGCCGTCACCACCAGCGGTCTCGTCGAGCACGCCCTCCAGCAGCTGTACGGCGAGGAGCAGGGCGACGCCGTGCCCAAGGAGGTCCTGGTCCCGGCGCTCCCCGAGCCCGTCGAGCCGGTCGCGCAGTGGCTCTCCCAGCGCCGCGGCTCCCAGGTCTCGCTGCGCATCCCGCAGCGCGGCGACAAGAAGGACCTGATGGCCACGGTCGGCCGCAACGCCCAGCAGTCCCTGGCGCTGCACAAGACCAAGCGCGCCTCCGACCTCACCACCCGCTCCCGCGCCCTGGAGGAGATCGCCGAGGCCCTCGGCCTGGATGCGGTGCCGCTGCGCATCGAGTGCTTCGACATCTCCCACCTCCAGGGCGATGACGTCGTCGCCTCGATGGTGGTGTTCGAGGACGGTCTCGCCCGGAAGAGCGAATACCGCCGCTTCCAGATCAAGACCTTCCAGGGCCAGGACGATGTCCGGTCCATGCACGAGGTCATCGGCCGCCGCTTCAAGCGCTACCTCCAGGAGAAGCAGAAGTCCGGCGAGTGGACGGAGGAGCCGGCCGACGACGCCCGCCTGGACGACAACGGCGTCACACCCGGTACCGGCACGGTCCCGGTGCGCGCCGACGACCTGGAGCCGGACCCCATGGCCGGCCGCCCGACCGACGAGGACGGCCGCCCCAAGCGGTTCGCCTACCCGCCCCAGCTCGTGGTCGTCGACGGCGGTGCCCCGCAGGTCGCGGCCGCCCGCCGGGCCCTGGACGAGCTCGGCATCGACGATGTCGCCGTGTGCGGCCTGGCCAAGCGCCTCGAAGAGGTCTGGCTGCCCGAGGACGACGACCCCGTCGTGCTGCCGCGCAGCAGCGAGGGCCTCTACCTCCTCCAGCGCGTCCGCGACGAGGCGCACCGCTTCGCCATCACCTACCAGCGCAGCAAGCGCACCAAGCGGCTGAAGTCCTCGCCGCTCGACGCGGTCGCCGGACTGGGCGACACCCGCCGCCAGGCACTGCTCAAGCATTTCGGCTCGGTGAAGAAGCTGCGGGCCGCGACGATCGACGAGATCTGCGCGGTCCCGGGCGTCGGCCGCAAGACCGCGGAGACGGTCGCCGCGGCACTGGCCGGGGCGGCACCGACCGCCCCCGCGGTGAATACCGCCACAGGAGAGATCATTGAGGATGACGGGGCCCCACCGGCCGCGTTGTCGGCAGAACGGGGGCAGGAACGATGAGTACACCGGACGAAGCGCAGGAAACCGAGAGAGACGGTGCACAGGTGAGTACGGGCACGACCGACCAGGGCGAGAGTGCCGCGATCCCCGAGTTGGTGATCATCTCCGGGATGTCCGGCGCCGGCCGCAGTACGGCCGCCAAGTGTCTGGAGGACCTCGGCTGGTTCGTCGTCGACAACATCCCGCCCGAGCTGATCGCGCCGATGGTCGAGCTGGGCGCCCGCTCGCAGGGCAACGTCGCCCGGATCGCGGTCGTCGTCGACGTCCGCGGCCGCCGCTTCTTCGCCAACCTCAAGGAGTCGCTGGCCACCCTCGACGGGCAGAACGTCAAGCGCCGCATCGTCTTCCTGGAGTCCTCCGACGAGGCCCTGGTGCGCCGCTTCGAGTCGGTGCGCCGCCCGCACCCCCTCCAGGGCGACGGCCGGATCGTCGACGGCATCGATGCCGAGCGCGATCTGCTGCGTGAGCTGCGCGGCGACGCCGACCTGGTCATCGACACCTCCAGCCTCAACGTCCACGAACTGCGCGCCAAGATGGACGCCCAGTTCGCCGGCGAGGAGGTCCCCGAGCTGCGCGCCACGGTCATGTCCTTCGGCTTCAAGTACGGCCTGCCGGTCGACGCCGACATGGTCATCGACTGCCGCTTCATCCCCAACCCGCACTGGGTCCCCGAGCTGCGCCCCTTCACCGGTCTCAACGACGAGGTCTCCAACTACGTCTTCAGCCAGCCGGGCTCCAAGGAGTTCCTGGACGGCTATGCCGAGCTGCTGAGGATCGTCGCCGAGGGCTACCGCCGTGAGGGCAAGCGCTATGTGACCATCGCCGTGGGCTGCACGGGCGGCAAGCACCGCAGTGTCGCGATGTCCGAGAAGCTCGCGCGCCGTCTGGTGTCCGAAGGAGTGGAAACCGTCGTCGTCCACCGGGACATGGGGCGCGAGTGAGCGGGCGGGCACCACGGCTGCGCCGGGTCCGGCGACTCGTCCCCAGCGGCCGTATGGCGAAGGGGGCCACCCCCAAGGTGGTGGCACTGGGCGGAGGCATGGGCCTGTCCGCCTCACTGACCGCACTGCGCCGCATCACCGGTGACCTGACGGCCGTGGTCACGGTCGCCGACGACGGCGGGTCCAGCGGCCGCCTCCGCGACGAGCTGGGCGTCCTGCCGCCCGGCGATCTGCGCAAGGCGCTGGCCGCGCTGTGCGGCGACGACGACTGGGGCCAGACCTGGTCCCGGGTGATCCAGCACCGCTTCGAGAGCGAGGGCGAGCTGCACGACCACGCGGTCGGCAACCTGCTGATCGTCGCGCTGTGGGAGCAGCTCGGCGACCATGTCCAGGCGCTCGACCTGGTCGGCAAACTGCTCGGCGCGCACGGCCGGGTGCTGCCCATGTCGGCGGTACCCCTGGAGCTCCAGGCCCAGGTCAAGGGTCATGAACCGGGCCGTCCGGACGCGATCACCACGGTCCGTGGCCAGGCCACCGTCGCGCTCACCCGCGGCGAGGTGCAGTCCGTCCATGTGG
Source organism: Streptomyces sp. NPDC054786 (assembly GCF_053611685.1). Lineage (NCBI taxonomy): Bacteria > Bacillati > Actinomycetota > Actinomycetes > Kitasatosporales > Streptomycetaceae > Streptomyces > Streptomyces sp. NPDC054786. The sequence continues at coordinate 51,045 of NZ_JBSHAW010000051.1, forward strand.
TTCCCGAGGACCCGCCGGCCGTCCCCGAGGCGGCCTGTGCGGTGCGTGACGCCGATTGGGTGGTGCTCGGACCGGGCTCCTGGTTCTCCTCCGTGATCCCGCATCTGCTGGTGCCGGAGCTGCGCGAGGCACTGGAGGAGACCAAGGCCCGAAAAGTCCTTTCGCTCAACCTTGCGCCCCAACCGGGCGAAACCGATGGCTTCTCCCCGCAGCGTCATTTGGAGGTTTTGGCCCGACACGCCCCTAAACTCGCCTTCGACGTGGTGCTGGCCGACAAGGCCGCCGTGCCCGACATCGAAGGACTGACGGTTGCCGCCAAGCAGCTGGTCGGCAGCGAGGTCGAGCTGGCGGCGGTCGCCGCACAAGGAGACGACGCCCGGTCGAGCGCCGGGGGAGCCCCCGACCGGCACGACCCGGAGCTGCTGGCAGCCGCGTACGACCGTATTTTTCGGATGCATGGAAGGATCGGCCCATGGCGATGACGGCAGCGGTGAAGGATGAAATTTCCCGGCTCCCCGTCACCCGGACCTGCTGCCGGAAGTCGGAGGTCTCGTCGATCCTGCGGTTCGCGGGCGGTCTGCACCTGGTCAGCGGACGCATCGTGATCGAGGCGGAGCTGGACACGGGCATCGCCGCCCGGCGGCTGCGCAAGGACATCCTGGAGATCTTCGGGCACAGCTCCGACCTGGTGGTGATGGCCCCCGGCGGCCTGCGGCGCGGCAGCCGCTATGTCGTACGGGTGGTGGCCGGCGGCGATCAGCTGGCGCGCCAGACCGGCCTGGTGGACGGCCGCGGCCGTCCGATCCGCGGACTGCCACCACAGGTGGTCTCCGGCGCGACCTGCGATGCCGAGGCGGCCTGGCGCGGCGCCTTCCTCGCCCATGGCTCGCTGACCGAGCCCGGCCGCTCCTCGTCCCTGGAGGTGACCTGCCCCGGGCCCGAGGCGGCGCTCGCCCTGGTCGGCGCCGCCCGCCGGCTCGGCATCGGCGCCAAGGCCCGTGAGGTGCGCGGGGTGGACCGCGTCGTCGTCCGGGACGGTGACGCGATCGGCGCGCTGCTGACGCGGCTCGGCGCCCATGAGTCGGTGCTGGCGTGGGAGGAGCGGCGGATGCGCCGCGAGGTCCGCGCCACGGCCAACCGCCTCGCCAACTTCGACGACGCCAACCTCCGCCGCTCGGCACGCGCCGCGGTCGCGGCCGGCGCCCGGGTGCAACGGGCCCTGGAGATCCTGGGCGAGGAGGTGCCCGAGCACCTCGCGGCGGCCGGCCGCCTGCGCATGGAGCACAAGCAGGCCTCGCTGGAGGAGCTGGGCGCCCTCGCCGACCCGCCGCTGACCAAGGACGCCGTCGCCGGCCGGATCCGGCGGCTGCTGGCGATGGCCGACAAGCGGGCCCAGGACCTCGGGATCCCCGGCACCGAGTCCAACCTCGCCGAGGAACTCGCCGACGGCATGGTCGGCTGAACCGGAGCGGATCCTCCTCCGTATGCGCCTCCGACGCCCACACCGGGCGCCGGGGGCGCCGCTCTCTGCAGACGTGCTGAGGGAGGCACGTACGGACGGTCGTCAGAGGGGCTGAAGGCCGCTCACTTGAGCACCTTTGGCCGTCGATGTCAATGTCACGTACGTCTCGTGCAGGGGGTAGGGTCGGAAGCGGTCGGGGACATCCCATACAGCTCGCCGGTAACTGCGCCGGCGTACCAACGAGGAGATCGGTTCGTGACGATCCGCGTAGGCATCAACGGATTCGGCCGCATTGGTCGTAACTACTTCCGCGCGCTCCTGGAGCAGGGTGCGGACATCGAGATCGTCGGTGTCAACGACCTGACCGACAACGCCACCCTGGTGCACCTGCTGAAGTACGACACCATCCTGGGGCGTCTCAAGCAGCCCGTGAGCCACACCGACGACAGCATCACGGTCGGCAACCAGACCTTCAAGACGATGGCCGAGCGCGACCCGGCGAAGCTCCCCTGGGCGGAACTCGGCGCCGACATCGTCATCGAGTCGACCGGCATCTTCACCAAGAAGGCCGACGCCGAGAAGCACCTCGCGGCCGGCGCCAAGAAGGTCCTGATCTCCGCGCCCGCCAAGGACGAGGACATCACGATCGTGATGGGCGTCAACCAGGACAAGTACGACGCGGCCAAGCACAACATCATCTCCAACGCCTCCTGCACCACCAACTGTGTGGCGCCGATGGCGAAGGTTCTCGACGAGAACTTCGGCATCGTCAAGGGCATGATGACCACGGTCCACGCGTACACCAACGACCAGCGCATCCTGGACTTCCCGCACAGCGACCTGCGCCGCGCCCGCGCCGCCGCGGAGAACATCATCCCGACCTCGACGGGTGCCGCCAAGGCCACCGCCCTGGTCCTCCCGCAGCTCAAGGGCAAGCTGGACGGCATCGCCATGCGCGTGCCCGTCCCCACCGGCTCGGTCACCGACCTGGTCCTGGAGCTCGACCGCGAGGTCACCAAGGAAGAGATCAACACGGCCTTCCAGAAGGCCGCCGAAGGCCAGCTCAAGGGCATTCTCGAGTACACCGAGGACCCGATCGTCTCCTCGGACATCGTGAACTTCCCGGCCTCCTGCACCTTCGACTCCCAGCTCACGATGTCGCAGGGCAAGCAGGTCAAGGTCGTCGGCTGGTACGACAACGAGTGGGGCTACTCCAACCGCCTGGTGGACCTGACCACCTTCGTCGGCGGCCAGCTCTGATCTCTGGTTCACACCCGAGACACCGAGATGTGGGAGCGGGGCTCGTGCGACGCAATGAGGCGTCGTACGGGCCCCGTTCCGCGACCGACCGACCCATGTGATGGAGTCACTCCTCATGAAGACGATCGACGACCTCCAGGTAGCCGGTAAGCGGGTCTTCGTCCGCGCCGACCTGAACGTGCCGCTGGACGGCACCACCATCACCGACGACGGCCGGATCCGCGCCGTCGCCCCGACGATCGCCAAGCTCGTCGAGCGCGGCGCCAAGGTGATCGTCGCCTCCCACCTGGGCCGCCCCAAGGGTGCCCCGGACCCGGCCTTCTCGCTGGCCCCCGCGGCCGAGCGGCTGGGTGAAATCCTCGGTCAGGCCGTGGCGTTCGCGACCGACACGGTCGGCGAGTCCGCCCGCTCGGTGACCGCGGGCCTGGCCGACGGCCAGGTGGCCGTGCTGGAGAACCTTCGCTTCAACCCGGGCGAGACCAGCAAGGACGATGCCGAGCGCGGTGCCTTCGCCGACCAGCTCGCCGCCCTCGCGGACGTGTACGTGGGCGACGGCTTCGGTGCCGTGCACCGTAAGCACGCCTCCGTCTACGACCTGCCCAAGCGCCTTCCGCACGCCGTCGGTGATCTGATCGCCACCGAGGTCCGCGTCCTGAAGAAGCTCACCGAGGACGTCAAGCGCCCCTACGTCGTCGCGCTCGGCGGCGCCAAGGTCTCCGACAAGCTGGCCGTCATCGACCAGCTGCTGGAGAAGGCCGACCGCATCCTGGTGGGCGGCGGTATGGCGTACACCTTCCTCAAGGCCAAGGGCTACGAGGTCGGCATCTCGCTGCTGCAGGAGGACCAGGTCCCGGCCTGCCAGGAGTACCTGGCGCGGGCCGAGAAGCGCGGTGTGGAGTTCGTGCTTCCCGTCGACGTACTGGTTGCGTCCGAGTTCCCGGACCTCAAGACCAAGGCCCCGGCCCACCCCACGGTCGTCGCCGCTGACGCCATCCCCGCCGACCAGGAGGGCCTGGACATCGGCCCGAAGACCCGCGAGCTCTACGCCGCGAAGTTCGCCGACGCGAGCACCGTCTTCTGGAACGGCCCGATGGGCGTCTTCGAGCACCCCGACTACGCCGGCGGCACCAAGGCCGTCGCGCAGGCGCTGCTCGATTCGGACGCCTTCACCGTCGTCGGTGGCGGTGACTCGGCCGCCGCCGTGCGGCTGCTGGGCTTCGACGAGAACGCATTCGGCCACATCTCGACCGGCGGTGGCGCCAGCCTCGAATACCTCGAAGGCAAGACGCTCCCCGGCCTCGCCGCACTGGAGGACTGAACAACGTGACCGCTCTTAACAACGGCCGCATCCCGCTGATGGCGGGCAACTGGAAGATGAACCTCAACCACCTCGAGGCCATCGCCCACGTCCAGAAGCTCGCCTTCGCCCTTGCCGACAAGGACTTCGACGCCGTAGAGGTCGCGGTCCTGCCGCCCTTCACCGACCTGCGGTCGGTGCAGACGCTGGTCGACGGCGACAAGCTCAAGATCAAGTACGGCGCCCAGGACATCTCCGCGCACGACTCCGGTGCCTACACCGGTGAGATCTCCGGCCCGATGCTCGCCAAGCTCAAGTGCACGTACGTGGCCGTCGGCCACAGCGAGCGCCGCCAGTACCACTGCGAGAACGAAGAGGTCTGCAACGCCAAGGTCAAGGCCGCCTTCCGTAACGGCCTCACCCCGATCCTGTGCGTCGGTGAGGGCCTGGACGTCCGCAAGGCCGGCAACCAGGTCGCGCACACCCTCGCCCAGGTCGACGGTGGTCTGGCGGACGTCCCGGCCGAGCAGGCCGAGACCATCGTGATCGCCTACGAGCCGGTGTGGGCCATCGGCACCGGCGAGGTCGCCACCCCCGAGGACGCGCAGGAGGTCTGCGGTGCCATCCGCGGCCGCCTCGCCGAGCTCTACAGCCAGGAGCTGGCCGACAAGGTCCGCATCCAGTACGGCGGCTCGGTCAAGTCCGGCAATGTCGCCGCGATCATGTCGCAGCCCGACGTCGACGGCGCGCTGATCGGCGGCGCGGCGCTGGATGCGGACGAGTTTGTGAAGATCGTCCGCTTCCGCGACCAGTAGCAGCTATGACGAGGGGGAGCCCTCGTCGTACCCTGTCGGGGCCGGGTCCGGTGCAGCAGCACCGCCCCCGGCCCCGCACCATTTGTTCCGGATATCGTGATCCATACGTCCGTCCGTCAGTCCTAGAGAGTTGGTCCAGCCGTGGTCATCGGGTTCTCGATCGCCCTCATCGTCTTCAGCCTGCTGCTGATGATGCTGGTGCTCATGCACAAGGGAAAGGGCGGCGGCCTGTCCGACATGTTCGGTGGCGGCATGCAGTCCTCGGTGGGTGGCTCCTCGGTCGCCGAGCGTAACCTCGACCGCATCACCATCGTGATCGCCCTGTTGTGGTTCGCCTGCATTGTCGTGCTCGGCATCCTGATGAAGCTCGGCAACTGACATAGCGTCGGAGGCGCGGCCTATCATGAGGGAGGCGTCCTCGGACGGGTAACTCCAGCCACTGGACGCGCGTTGGGCCTTACGTAGACTGGGGCGTTCCGCAGCGCAGCTGCTGCGAGAGGCTGTGCAGCACCATTACGCAGGGAGTTACGACCGTGGCAAGTGGCAACGCGATCCGAGGAAGTCGGGTCGGGGCGGGGCCGATGGGGGAGGCCGAGCGCGGCGAGTCCGCGCCGCGCACCCGCATCTCCTTCTGGTGCTCCAACGGGCACGAGACGCAGCCCAGCTTCGCCGGCGATGCGCAGGTTCCGGACACTTGGGACTGCCCGCGCTGTGGTTTCCCGGCAGGCAAGGACCGGGACAGCCCGCCGGACCCGCCGCGCACCGAGCCGTACAAGACCCACCTCGCCTATGTCCGGGAGCGCCGCAGCGACGCCGACGGTGAGGCGATCCTCGCGGAGGCGCTCGCCAAGCTCCGCGGCGAGATCTGACGGATACCCGCACACACACCGGCCGGCCCGGCCGGAGGGACACAGCGCCCTCCGGCC
>NZ_JBSHAW010000052.1:0-56715 GCF_053611685.1 Streptomyces sp. NPDC054786
GGGTGCCGCAGCCCGCCCCCGGCCCCGCCCCCCCCTCCCCCTCCGGGGGAGGGGGCGGGGGGTGGGTCCGGGGGTGGGGGTGGGTCCGCGGGCGCGAAAAGCCGACCGCCCGGCGCCGCGCCGCCGAGGCGGACCAGCGGCGAGCCGAGGTCGAGCCGGACCGGGGCGGCGGCTCCCTCCGGGACCGTGGCCCGGTGCGCGGCCGGAGCGGCGCCGACGGGAGGCGCCAGCCGCTCCCAGCGCGGGTTCAGCCCCTCGGCCCACAACGCGGCGGCCAGCCGGAGCAGTTGCGTCCTTCCGTCGCCGCGGGCGTCGGCCGCCGCCACGGCGAGATGGTCCGCACCGTGGAGGGTGTCGCCGACGAAGCCGGTCAGGCTGCCGGCGCCGATCTGGACGAAGGCGCGTACCCCCGTCTCGTACAGCCGTCGGGTCAGTTGCCGGAAGCGGACCGGTTCCAGGAGGTGCCGCAGCACCAACGCACGTACCGCCGAGGCGTCTTCGGGGAAGGGTGCGACGGTCGTGGCCGACCAGACGGGGAGGTGCGGGTCCCGCAGCGGCAGGGCGTCGAATGCGGCGCCGGCCTGGTCGAGGTAGGGCGCCCACATCGGCGTGTGGAAGCCGGAGCGGAACGGCATCTCCTGGGCCCGTACACCCTGACCGGCGAGTCTGCGGACGGCCTCGGCCAGCTGCCGCGGAGCTCCGCAGATCACCGACTGGTGCGGGCAGTTGTCGTGGCTGACCGCGACCTGCTCCAGGCCTTCCAGGGCCGCCTGCGCTTGTACGACACCGCAGCCCAGGGCCGCGTAGACCAGATCGGGTACGGCGAGGGAGCCGGGCCGCAGCGAGTCGAGGAAGGTGTCCACGGCCTGCGGCGGATACATTCCGGCGACCACCATGGCCGTCCACTCGCCCAGGCTGTGGCCGGTCAGCAGATCGGGGACGATGCCCAGTTCGGCCAGGGCGCGTGCGAGCAGCCGGCCGACGGCAAGGGAGTCGACGGCCCGTTCGACCAGGCCGCTGCCGCCGGAGACCGCGGGGCGCGGCAGGGACATCAGGTCGGCGAGGTCGTCCACCCGCGGCGGCGGTTCGGCCTCCAGTCCAGGGAAGACGAAAGCCAGCCGCGCCCCCGCCTCCCGGGCGTACGGCCCGAAGAAGGGGCGCGGGGAGAACCACACCTCGCCGCGTCCGCGCCAGGGCACTGCGCGCGCAAGGATCTTGGCGGCCAGGGCGCGGCGCTGCGGGGTGGGGTCGAGGAGGGCCAGGCGGCAGGGCCCGTCGTCCGCGGGGACGCCCGTGCCCCCGCCCCCGTCTGCGTCTCCGCCTTCCATGTTCCGTAATTTCTCCGCCAGTTCGCCGGGAGAGTCCGCGGTGAGGAGGACGGTGCGCTCCGGCTCCGCCGTCCGCGGCGGGGAGTGACGGGGCACGGGCGGCGCGGCGGCGCTCCGGCGTCCCGGGGCTTCTTCCAGGATGACGTGGGCGTTGATCCCGCCGAAGCCGAAGGCGTTGACGCCGGCCCGTAAGGGTGCGCGTCCGGCGTCCCAGGGCTCGGCCTCGGTGACCGGACGCATCCGGGTCCGGGCCAGGCCCTCGTGCGGCTCGTCCAGGTGCAGGGTCGGCGGCAGGGTCCGGTGGTGGACGGCGAGGGCGGCCTTGATCAGTCCGGCGATCCCGGCGGCCTGCATGGTGTGGCCGAGCATCGACTTCACCGAGCCCAGCCCGACCGGCGCCCGGCCCGCTCCGGGCGGCCCGAACACCCGGGCCAGGGTGTTGAGTTCGGCGCCGTCACCGACCGGGGTCCCGGTGCCGTGCGCCTCCAGCAGGCCGAGCGCGGTGGGGTGTTCCGGGTCGAGGCCGGCGCTGCCCCAGGCCTGCTCCAGCGCCCGTATCTGTCCCTCTGTCCGGGGGTTCATCAGGCTCGATGCCCGCCCGTCCCCCGCCACCCCCGCCCCGCGGAGGACCGCGTACACCCGGTCCCCGTCGCGTTCCGCGTCGGCCAGGCGTTTGAGGAGGACGACGCCGGTGCCCTCGGACAGCAGCGTGCCGTCGGCCCGGCGGTCGAAGGGGCGGATGCACTGGGTGGGGCTGAGGGCGCGCAGCTGGGTGAAGACGCTCCAGAGGGTGGCGATATGGCAGTGGTGCACGGCTCCGGCGACCACGATGTCGCAGCGCCCGGCGGCCAGCAGATCGACGGCCTGTGCCACGGCCAGCAGCGAGGAGGCGCAGGCCGCGTCGAGGGTGTAGGCGGGCCCGCGGAAGTCCAGCCGGTTGGCGGTCCGGGCGGCGGTGAAGCTGGGCACCAGGCCGATGGACGCCTCCGGACGTTCCGGGCCGAGGCTCTCCTGGAAGGCCTTCCGTACGGCGGAGATCTTCGACTCCCCCAGTTCCGGGGCGATTTCGCGCAGGGTGACGGCGAGCTGGTGGGCCGTGCGGACCCGTTGGTCGAGGCGGGCGGTGGCCACGCCCATGAAGCCGCCGCGGCCGAGGATGACGCCGATGCGGGAGCGGTCGGCGGGCAGCCGCTCCTGGCCGCCCGCGTCGGCGATGGCGTCGGCGATGACGCGCAGCGCGAGCAGTTGGTCGGGCTCGGCACCCGGGACGGTGGCGGGCATGATGCCGAAGCGGGTGGGGTCGAAGGCGGCCGGCTCGTCCAGGAAGCCGCCCCGCCGGCAGTAGAAGCGGTCGCTGCGGGCGGGGCCCTCGGCGCCGTGCGGGTCGTAGTAGATCTCCGGGTCCCAGCGGCCGGGCGGCACATCGGTGATGCAGTCCGTACCGGCCAGCAGGTTGCGCCGGTACGCGGCGAGATCAGCGGCGCCGGGGAAGAGCGCCCCCATGCCGACGATCGCGGCGTCCGTGGGGCGGGGGCCGGTCCGCCGGGCACCGGTCTCACTCATCGCCCGCCACCTCCCCGCCCGCCCGCGCCGCCAGGACGACCTGGGCCGAGGAGCCGTGGGCCAGTTCGTCCAGCAAGGCGGCGACCGCGGCATCGGGGTCCAGGAGCGGGATGCCGCGGCGGGCGTAGGCGCGCGCCAGCTCCGGGGTGACCATGCCGCCGCCGTCGGCCGCCCACGGCCCCCAGTCGACGGCGAGGACGCGGCCCGCCGTACGGGCCGACCAGTGCCTGGCGAGGGTGTCCAGGGCGTCGTTGGCGGCGGCGTAGTCGGCCTGGCCGCGGTTGCCGAAGACCCCGGCGACGCTGCTGAAGAGGACGAGGAGGCCCGTGTCGTCACCGGCGGCCGACAGGAGATGGCGGGCGCCGTCGACCTTGGTGGCGAAGACCCGGGCGAAGGAGGCCGGGTCCTTGTCCCGCAGCAGTCTGTCCTCCAGGGTGCCCGCGCCGTGCACGATCCCGTCGAGGCGTCCGTGCCGGTCCCGGATGTCCCGCGCCACGGCGCGCACGGCGTCCGCGTCGGTGACATCGGCCGCGTGGTAGCGCACAGAAGCGGCGAGCGGTTCCAGGGCGGCGAGGGTGCCGGCGATCTCCCGGCGGGCCAGGACACGGGTGGCCGCCTCCTCGATCTCCGCCGGTCTGCGCAGCCCTTGGGCGATGAGCGCGGCGCGCAGCGCGATGCGGTCGTGGGCATGCACGAGCGCCGGGTCCTCGGGAGTCTCCTCCAGGGGCGTGCGCCCGAGGAGTTCGATGTGGCAGCCGTGGGCGCGGGCCAGGGCGTGGGCGGTACGGGCGGTGATGCCGCGCGCGCCGCCGGTCAGCAGCACCACGGAGCCGGCGCCGAGCGGTGGCCGGCCGGTGGCGGGCCGGTCGTGGGGCAGCGGCGTGGGAACGGTGCGCAGGGTGGTGCGGGTGCCGTTGGTACGGCCGACGACGACCGGTTCGCCGGGGGCGCAGAGTTCGGCGAGGAGGTGGGCCGCGATGCGTTCGGGGCGGTCCTTGGGGTCGATGTCCACGGCGCGGATCAGGACGTCGGGGAATTCGAGGGCTGCCGTACGGGCGAAGCCGCGCAGCCCGGCGCCGGGCAGGGGGTCGGGAGCGTCCTCGGTGGTGTCCTGGCCGAAGCTGCCGCCGGCCGCGGTGGCCAGCAGCAGCCACCGGGCCCCGCCGGTCAGGGCGGTGCGCAGCCCCGCGTACTGGCCGGGCAGTACGGCACCGCGGCCCGCCCGCAGGGCGCTGAGGTCCACCAGTCCGCCCACCCCGTCCGCGCTGACCTCGGCCAGCCGCTCGGCGGGAACGGTGCGTACCCGGGCTCCATGGCTCTCCAGGAGGGCGGTGAGGGCGAGCGCCACGCCCTGCCCGTCCTCCACCACGGCGAAGTCGCTGCCCGCCACCACCTCGGCGGGCGGCCGGCCCGCGGGCGGGCCGAGCGGCGCGATCTGGACCAGGTAACGGGTGGGGCGCTGCGGCACGGGCACGCCGTCGGCCTCGCCCTCGGCCGGCGGGTTCGCGATGCCGCGCGGCGCGGGAGCGGATACCGCGGGCCGCAACGGCGCGGCAGGTGCGGGCCAGGGGGCGGCGGGGGCCGTTCCGGGCACGGAGGAGGCCGGAGCCGGTGCGGGCTCGGACAGCGAGTGGGCCGGTGCGGGCTCGGGCGGGGCGGGGGCCGGTACGGACTCGGATGAGGACGGGGCCGCCGGTGCCGGCTCGGTGTGGGCGGCGGCGATCCAGTCGACGATGCCGCGGATGGTCTTCACCCGGGCGAGCTGCTCCACCGCCGACTCCGTGGCCCCGTCGGCGTCCTGCGGCAGTCCGACTCGGTCGGCCAGCGCACCGATGATCTCCACCCGCTTGATGGAGTCCACCGAAAGGTCGGCCTCCAGGTCGAGCCCGGCGTCGAGCATCTCGTGCGGATAACCGGTCCGGGTGTGAATGATCTCCCGTACGGCATCGAGGAGTTCCTCGGGGCGCAGACGCCGTGCCGCGGTGACGGGCTCCTGCCCGACGGCGGCACCGGTCACCGCCCCCGCTCCGGACCCGACGGCTGCGGTGTACGACGGGGCGACCGCCCGCTCCCGGACGGGCATCGGCGGTGCGACCGCGGTCGCCTCCCCTGCCTCCCCTGTTTCCCCCAAATACCGGAGTACGACGTCCCGTTGGGCGGCGACGAGCTCGCGCGAGGCCCGCAGATACTCCAGCACCGCATCCTGCCGGGCGACGTCACCGGGTGCGGCAGCGCCCTCGGGCGTCGCTCCCTCGCCGCCCCGCCGGGTGTCCACCCGTCGCGCCGGGCGCAGCCCGCCCGGCAGACAGGCGCCGTCGGCGGTGCGCACCAGATGCCCGTCGACCAGCCATCCCGGGCGGCGGGGTGCGGCCGGGGGCAGCATCTCCGTGCGCCCGTGGAACAGGGCCTCCGGGTCGATCGGGACCCCGGCCGCGGCGAGCTGGGCCAGGACGTGCGGCAGCCGGGCCAGTCCCGGCTCGCCCGGGACATCCAGCGCCACGGCCGTGTGCGGCCGCCCGTCCAGGATGTGCCCGACGAGGCCGGTGAGCACCCGGCCGGGCCCGGCCTCCACAAAGGTGCGCACCCCGGCGGCGTACATGTTCTCGATCTGGTCCACGAAGCGCACGGGCGCGGCGACCTGGCCGGCCAGTGTGGCGCGTACCGCGGACGCCTCGCGGTCGTAGGGGCGTGCGGTGGCGCCGGACCAGACGGGGAAGGCGGGCGCGGACACCTGTGCCGCGGACAGTTCGGCGGCGAGCGTGTCGCGGGCGGCGGCGAGTTGCGGGCTGTGGAAGGCACAAGCCACCGGCAGGCGTCGCGCCTGCACACCGGCCGTGTGCAGTGCCGCCACGGCCGCTTCCACGGCGTCCGTGGGCCCCGAGATCACGCACTGTTCGGGCGCATTGTGATTGGCGACGACGACCCCGGCAGCGTGGGTCAGGTCCCTTACCCGCGCCGGAGTGGCCACGACGGCGGCCATCGCCCCGGGGTCGTCCCCGGCAGCTCCGAGGATCGCCTCGCCGCGGCGGGCGCTGAGCCGCAGCAGCGTCCCGGTGTCGTAGGCGCCCGCGGCCCACAGTGCGGTCAGCTCGCCGTAGGAGTGCCCCGCCGTGCAGTCGGGGCGCACGCCGAGGGTGCTGAGCAGCCGGTGCGCGGCGGCGGAGGCGAGGCCGAGCGCCGGCTGGGCGACGCGGGTGTCGGTGAGGGCGGCCTGCTGGGCGGCCCGCCGCTCGGCGGTGAAGGCGGTGGGCGGGAACATGGCCGCGACCCACTCCGGATCGGCGTCATCGAGGAGGCCGCGCAGCGCGGGGAAGGCGAGGAACAACTCGCCGAGCATCCCGGGCCGTTGACTCCCCTGTCCGGGGAAGAGGAAGGAGACCAGCCCGGGGTCGGCGTCCTGACGGCGCGGATACACGCCCTCGGCGGCGTCGGACCGGCGGGCGGCGGCCAGCTTGGCGGCGAGATCGTCGAGGTCGTCGGCCACCACACAGACCTGGACCGGGCCGGTGGCCGAGGCGGTCTCGGCGGCCAGGTCGCGCAGCGGCCAGGGCCGCCCGGCGGCGTCGTTGTCCGCCAGTCGCGCGGCGAGGCGCTCCATGGCCCGGACGGCGGCGGGACGGTCGGCCCCCCGGAAGCAGAAGAGCTCGGCGGGCCAGTGCGTCAGGGCGTGGGCGGGCTCGGGAGCACCCTCGTAACCGGCCAGCACGGCATGGTAGTTGGTGCCGCCGAAGCCGAAGGCGCTCACCCCCGCGGTGCGCCGCCCCACGGGGACCGGCCAGGGCCGGGCGCTTGCGGCGTCGAAGCGGAACGGGCCGGTGTCCGTGGCCGGCCGGGTCAGATGCAGGGTCGGCGGCCGTACGCCCGTGTGTACGGCGCGCGCGGCCTTGATGAGACCGGCCAGGCCGGCCGCGCACTTGGTGTGTCCGATCTGCGACTTGACCGAGCCCAGTGTGCAGCTGCCGGGGGCGGCGCCCGCGGCCTCGAACACGGCGGTGAGGACGCCGAGTTCGGTGGTGTCGCCGACGACCGTTCCGGTGCCGTGGGCTTCGATGAGACCGACCTGTGCGGGGCTGATCCCGGCGCGTCGGTAGGCGCGTTCGAGGGCCCGCCGCTGGCCCTCGGGCCGGGGTGCGGTCAGCCCGAGGGAGCGCCCGTCGCTGGAGGTGCCGACCGCCTTGACGACCGCGTAGATCCGGTCGCCGTCGCGCTCGGCGTCCACGAGCCGCTTGAGGACCAGAACGCCGACGCCCTCGCCGAGCGCGATGCCGTCGGCCGCGGCGTCGAAGGGGCGGCAGCGGCCGGTGGGCGACAGGGCGCGCACGGACGCGAACATCAGGTAGTCGTTGATGCCGTTGTGCACATCGGCGCCGCCGCACAGCGCCATATCGCTGTCGTGGTCGCGCAGTTGACGGCAGGCCAGGTCGAGTGCGGCGAGCGAGGAGGCACAGGCGGCGTCCACGGTGCAGTTGGCGCCGCCCAGGTCGAGCCGGCTCGCGATGCGTCCGGCGATGACATTGGCGAGCACGCCGGGGAAGGAGTCCTCCGTAAGGCGGGGCAGTTCGGCGTCGAGCTCGGGCGGCAGGTCTCCCAGGTAGGCAGGGTGCAGCGCGCGCAGGCCGTAGGCGCCCGCCAGTTCGGTGCCCGCCTCGGCGCCGAAGACGACGCTGGTGCGGGCGCGGTCGAAGTCGCGCTCGGCGTATCCGGCGTCCGCCAGGGCCTTGGCGGACGCTTCGAGGGCGAGCAGCTGCACCGGATCGATGCCGGTGAGGGAGGCCGGGGGGATGCCGTGGGCGAGGGCGTCGAAGGGGATGGCGGGCAGAAAGCCGCCCCAGCGCGACGGGGTGCGTTCGCCCGCCCGCGCGGGGTCCGGGTCGTGGTACGTACCGGTGTCCCAGCGCTCGGCGGGGACCTCGGTGACGGAGTCGACGCCGGCGACGACATTGGACCAGAATCGGGCGGTGTCGGCCGCTCCGGGGTAGCAGCACGCCATCCCGACGATGGCGATGTCCAGCGGCTCCGCCTCCCGTCCCTGGTAGGGGTCCTGAGGCCCGTCGGGGGTCCTGAACCGCTCGGCCCGTGCCGTGAGCTGCGCGGTGGCCCCCTCGGTCACGGCCGTGTGCAGCGCGGCGACAGTGGTGGCGGCGCTGCGGGCGGTGGCGACCTGGCCCAGCATGTAGAGGCCCTCCCGGCGCTGTTCCCGCTCCCCCGCAGGCGCGGGCCGCCCGCCGTCCGTGTGGCGCAGCCCCTTGCTCGCCAGGCGCAGCCGTCCGAGGTTGCGCCGCTCCAGCTCCTCCCACCGTGCTCGCGGGTCCGTGCCCTGCTCGGCGAGGCGTCGTTCGGCGGCCGCGAACTCCTCGGCGTAGGCGGTCTCGGCGCACCGTGTGGCGTGGCCCGGTGCGGTCCGCAGCAGTACGGTCCGGTCGCAGGCCAGCGCGGTGTCGTGGAAGCCCGGGAGTACGGCGCCGGTGGCCACGGCCTCCTGGGTGAAGAGGTAGGCGGTGCCCATCAGGACGCCGATGCGGGCGCCGAGTTCGGCGAGCGGGGCCGCGGCGGCGGCGGCCATGGCGGCGGAGGTGGCGTCGTGGATGCCGCCCGCGAAGAGCAGGTCCAGGTCCTCGGCCGTCCCGCCGTGCGTCCGGGTGTGGGCGGTCAGCCGCTCGATCTGCTCCTCCCACAGCGGGAAGCTGGCCCGGGGGCCGATGTGACCACCGCACTCCTGCCCTTCGAAGACGAATCTCCGGGCGCCTTCGGCGAGGTAGCGCTCCAGCAGGCCGGGCGCCGGGACATGGAGGTACGTCCGTGTCCCGGCCGCTTCGAGAGGCGCGGCCTGGGCGGGCCGGCCACCGGCGATCAGTGCGTACTCGGGGGCGAACTCGGCCACGGCGGCGAGCTGTTGACTCCGCAGCTCCGGCGGTGCGAAGCCCAGCAGGCCGACGCCCCAGGGCCGCTCGCCCAGCCGCTCGGCGGTCTCGGCCAGCAGCCGGCGCACCTGGTCGCCGTCCATGACGGCGAGGGCGAGGAAGGGCAGTCCGCCCTCGGTGGCGACGGCGGCGGCGAAGGCGGACACATCGCTGACCCGGGTCATCGGCCCCTGGGCCACGGGGAGATGACGGGCTCCGGGGCGCGGCGCGAGCGGCCGGGTGCGCGCCGCGGCGGCGAGGTGCTCCGTGAGGGCGGACCGTACCGCCTGCACGAGACCGCCGGTGGTGCGGTGCCGCGCGGCGAGCCGGGCGGCGAACGCCCCGTCCTGCCCGATGGGGAGCAGCTGAGTGTGCAGGTCCCGGGCGCCGAGGAGAGCGGCGACGCGGACGGGGCCGGCGTCCGCCGCGGCGGTCCCGGCACGGCCGCCTGCGGTGTCCCCTGCCGCCGCGGGAATGCCGAGGTCCGGGCGGGTGAGGACCCGGTGACCCGCGATGAGCGTGGTCTCGCTGCCGTCCATGGCCCGGATCGCGTCGGCGACCGCGCGGGGCAGCCGGGCCGCCCCCTCGGTGGTCAGCGCGAGCTGGGAGTCGAGCAGCACCCCGGCCGCTCCGCCGGCGACGGCCGCGGCGGCGGTGTGCGGGCCGATCCCCCCGGCGGCGAGCACGGGCACCGTCACGGACGGGTCGGCCAGTACGCGTTGCAGCAGGACACAGGTGGTGAGTTCGCCCACCCGGCCGCCCGACTCATGGCCCCGGGCGACGAGCGCGGTGGCGCCGGCGGCACACGCCGCCGCGGCCTCCTCGGGGGTGGTGATCTCGGCCCATACCCGGCGCCGCCCGCTGCCCGCCCAGTCGTCCGGCCCGGGGACCGCCCTCGGCCCGGTGGCGGCGTACGCCCGCGGGTCGGCGAGCAGCACGGTGTCGACCTCGTCGGGCAGGTCGGCGGGCGTGAGCGGACACCCCACCGGTACCCGCACTCCGTGGCGTAATCGCCCTGTCCGGGCGAGCGCGTCGCGGGCGGCATCGGCGTCCCGGCCCAGGTCCAGCAGGCCGAGCGCGCCCGCGCGTTCGGCCGCCACGACGATCCGCTCGCCCGGCTCCTCGAAGGGCGAGAGCGCGACGACGAGGTCCCGGCCGGGGGTTTCCGGGCGAGGGGGCGTGGCGGTGGCGGGGCCGGGAGCGGCGGACCCGGCGGTCTGCCCGGCAGGAGCGGGACCGGGCCGAGCGGCGTCGGGGGCGGAGCCGGCGGGCCGGGAACCGGGGTCACCAGAACCGGAAAAGGGGGTGCCGGGGAGAGGGGGCCAGGGGGCCACGGGCGCTCCTTCTGCTGGGGGCGGACACGCTTTACCACTGCCACCTGCGGTAACCAGCGGTCAGCCCGCTGATGCCGCGTTGCATGGTGGAGCCACCCCCATGCACTGTCAACGCACGTGCATCAGGCAGTAGTTGATTCCGCCAAGGTCACAAAAGTGCTGTTCCACCTCCGCCACCTCCCCGGCACCTGGGCGGACGCGCCCCGGACGACCGATTCCCGATGCCTCAACTGGCCTGAAATACACCAGGGTTGGCGCAGTGCACCAGCGGCTCGCCCCGCAGATAGCGGCCGACCTCGGCGGCGACGATCCGTGCCGCCTTGTGCGCGACTTCCTGGCTGCCGCCCGCGATATGCGGGGTGAGCACGACGCCGGGGGCGGTCAGCAGGCGGGAGCCGGCGGGCAGCGGTTCTTCGGGGAAGACGTCGAAGCCGGCGCCGGAGAGCTGTCCGGAGTCCAGGGCGTCGCAGACCGCGTCGTAGTCGAGGAGCGCACCGCGGGCACAGTTGACCAGGATCGCGCCACGGGGCATCGCGGCGATCTCCTTGCGTCCGATCATGCCCGTGGTCTCCTCGGTGACCCGGGCGTGCAGGGAGACGATGCGGGAGCGCGTCAGCAGTGCGTCCAGGGAGACCTGCTCGGCGAGGCCGGTCAGCGCCTCGGGGCGGACGTAGGGGTCGTGGACGAGCACCTGGGCGCCCATGGCGGTGAGGACCTTGGCGACCCGGCTGCCGATGGCGCCGAAGCCGATCAGTCCGACGGTGGTGCCGTCGATCTCGATGCCGCAGTTGTCGTAGTCGTAGTAGTCGCCGCGCCAGACGCCGCTGCGCAGATCGGTGTGGGTGTCGCCGACGCCGCGGGCGGCGGCCAGCAGCAGGGTGAGGGTGTGCTCCGCGGTGGCGGTGGCGTTGCGGCCGGGGGCGTAGCAGACCGCGACGCCGTGCCGGGTGGCGGCTTCGACATTGGCGTTGACCGGGCCGCCGCGGCTGGTGCAGAACAGCTTCAGATCGGGGCAGTTGGCGAGGATCCGCTCGGTGAGCGGGCCGTGCTCGGTGACACAGATCTCGACGCCCTGGAGGGCCTCGATCATCTCGTCCTCACTGCCGGAGGCCTCGATGACCTCGGCGACCGGCCCGAAGGGGGTGTGCGGCCAGTCGAATTGGATCTCGCGCACGTCCAGTGGTGTGTCCCCGGCGGCCTCGTGCACCGACCGGGTGAACAGACTCGGGCGGATGAAGTGGTTGCCGGCGGCGAGGACGGTGGTGCTCATGAGGGGCTTCTCCTGAGGGGCGGGTGCGGTGCGGGTGGCCGGACGGTCGGTGGAAGGCGGGGGCCGGGGTCGGTCGGTCAGTGGAGGGCGGGAGCCTGGGCCAGGGCCGGGGTGTTGAAGCTGAGCAGTGCGGTGCGCCCGTTCTCGATGCGGATCTCGGTGAGGGCGCCGTTGTGCAGCCGGGGGAACACCCGGCGGTAGTCGGCGAGCGGGATGCCCAGCAGATGGCAGAGCAGGACCCGGACGAGGGTGGAGTGCGCGACGACCAGGATCCGGCCGTGCGGCTCCTCGCGGGCGAGGTCGGCGAGGCAGTCGGCGGCGCGCTCGGCGGCGTGGCGCGGGTGTTCCCCGTCGGGCAGATGGTTCTCGACCGGGTCGGCGAGGAAGGCGGCGAGCCGCTCCGGGAAGCGCCGGCGCATCTCGTCCCTGGTCAGGCCCTCGCCCTGGCCGAAGTCGAGCTCGTAGAGCCGCTCGTCGGTGTGCGCGGTGAGGCCGCAGGCGTCGGCCGCCGGGGCGGCGGTGAGGCGGGCGCGCGAGAGCGGGGAGCTTGCGACGGCGGTGAGACCGGCGGTGGCGGCCCAGGTGGCGAGGGCGGCGGCCTGCTCGCGGCCGTGGGCGGTGAGGGGCACATCGGTGCGGCCGGCGTAGCGGTTCTCCGCATGCCAGACGGTCTCGCCATGGCGTACGAGGATGAAGTCGGTCACGGTGCTGCCCTCCTGCGGGCGTGGTCGGCCACGGCCTGGTCGAGCCAGCCACGGCGGGTGAGTGCGTCGATGAAGCGGAGATGGACGGGGGCGTAGCGGGCGGTGCGGTCGGGTGCGGGCGCCAGCTCCCGGTCGATGCGGACCATGGCGGCGGCCGCTTCCTGGAGGCCGGCGCCGGAGGAGGTGGCGGCGAGAACGGCCATGCCGAGCGCGCCCTCGGCCTGGTGCGGCAGCCGTACGGGGCGGCCCAGGACATCGGCGCGCAGCTGGCACCAGTAGGCGTTGCGGGCGCCGCCGCCGGTGAGGGTGAGCGGCCCGTCGACGGGGGCGCCGAGGTGGTCGAGATAGTCGAAGCAGAGCCGTTCGAGGCAGGCGACACCGAGAAGACAGGCGTGGAACTCGGCGGCCCGGGTGGGGACCTGGCCCAGGACGAAGGGTTCGGCGTCGGGGGCGCGGAAGGGGAAGCGTTCGCCGCCGCTGGAGACCAGGGGGTAGGCGACCGCGTCCGCGTCCAGGGCCGCGGCCTGTGCGGTGAGCGCGTCCAGGTCCTCGCCGCGGAAGTGCCGGGAAAGGACCCCGGCGCCGCTGCTGGAGGCGCCGCCCGGCAGCCAGTTGTCGTCCGGTCCGCGGTGGCAGTAGACGACGCCCGCCGGGTCGTGGACCAGATGCGGGCTGCTTCCCTTGAGGACGAGGGTGGTGCCGAGCACCGAGTTCCAGGCGCCCGGCGCGAGCGCCCCGGCGCCGATCTGCGCGGCACAGCCGTCGGTCATCCCGGCGACGATCGTGGTCCCTTCGGGGATGCCGGTGGCCTCGGCCGCGGCGGCGCACACGATGCCGAGCGGGCTGCCGGGGCGTACCACGTCGGGCAACACGCCCTCGGGTACGCCGAGTTCCGCCATCACCTCGTGCGGCCAGCGCTCCTCGACGAGGTGGTAGCCGGTCTTTAGGGCGTGGCTGGCGTCGCTGGCGACCTGATGGCCCGCCAGCCGCCAGGTCACCAGGTCGACCTGGTGCAGCAGCCGGACGCGGGACCGGAGGGCGGGGGTGTCCTCCAGCAGGGAGACGAGTTTGGGCAGCGCCCAGGACGGCTGCATGCTGCGGTAGCCCAGCTCCTGCCAGACCGTCTCCCCGGCGGCGTTGACGGCCACGGCCGGCGCGGCGGCGCGCCCGTCGTCGTACATCAGCCCGGGGGTGAGCGGGGTGCCGTGGGCGTCGGCGAGCAGGATCGTTCCGGAGGTCCCGTCGATCGCCAGACCGCGGATCCGCCGGGTGTCGATACCCCCCAGGGCCTCCCGGCAGGCGGCGGCCAGCGCGCTCCACCACTCCTCGGGGTCCTGCTCGTGCCGGTTGCCGTCGCGGCGGCCGGTGAGCGGGCGGGCGGCGGTGGCGAGGACCTGCCCGGTGCCGTCGACGGCGATGCAGCGCGCGCTCTGGGTGCCCAGGTCGAGGCCGAGCCAGATGCCGTCGAGGCTCGGGGCGGGGGTACCGCCGTTGCGGCGCGGGTCAGTCACGGGGGCCTCCGGGGGTGGTGCCGGCGGGGCGGCCGGGGGTTTCGGTCGGGCGGCCGGGAGCCTCGGCCCGGCGGCGGGCGCTCCCCCGCCACACGGCGCCGCCCCGCCAGCCGGCCTCCCGGGCGCGCGCCCGCCACCCGAGGAAGTCCTCGTACAGCGCGGCATAGAACTCCGCGCGTTCCGGCACGGGCTCCCAACTGCGCTGCATCCGGACGTACTTGGCGGCGGCGCTGTGCATGCTGGTCTCGGCGCCGGTGCGGACCAGGCCGGTGAGGAAGGCGCCCTTGGCGCCGAGTTCGGTGTCGCCGGAGCGGGCGGTGGGCACACCCGTGGCATCGGCGATCAGCGCACACCAGGCGTCGCTGTTGGCACCGCCGCCGCACAGCCGCAGCTCGCTGACGTCCGTACGGGCGGCGGCCAGCGAGTCCCGCAGGACCAGCGAGAGTCCGTCGAAGACGGCGCGTGCCAGATCGGCGGGGGTGTGCTCCAGCGACAGGCCCCAGAAGGAGCCGCGGGCGCCCGGGTCGAGGAAGGGGGCCCGCTCACCGGCCGGGGAGAGGTACGGCAGGAACATCAGCCCGCGGGCGCCCGGCTCCGACTCGAAGGCCAGTTGCGCCAGCTCCGGGGGACCGGGCAGATGGAGCAGCCGGGCCGCCCAGCCGAGCACCTCGGCGCCGTTGAGCGTGGGGAAGGCCCGCAGCACCCGCTCGCGGCCCCGGTAGGCGATGTGGATACCGGACGGTTCGCCGCTGGTGTCGATGTCGGTACGGACGATCTCGGTGCACAGCGTGGTCCCGAGGATGCTGCAGGCCTGGCCGGGGTTGACGACGCCGACGCCGCGGGCGGTCGCGGCGATGTCGTAGGGGGACATCACGACCGGGAGCCCGGCCGGCAGCCCCAGTTCACCCGCCGCCTCGCCGGTGATCTCGGCGATCCGCTGCGACTCCCCGAGGACGGTGGGCAGCAGCCGCTCGTACCCGCCGAGGCCGAACAGATCGAGGATGTACGGGTCGTAGTCACCGGTGGCATGGTCGAGGAACGGGGCGGAGGCATCGGATTCATCGCTGGCGCGCACACCGGTGAAGCGCAGGAAGAGCCAGCCGGCGGCGGTGAGCGAGGTGGCGGAGCGGGCCAGCCGGTCCGGGTCGTGGGCCGCGAGCCAGCTGAAGAGGGCGTTGGGCATCCCGGCGCAGGTCAGCGAGCCGTTGCGGCGGAAGGCCGCCTCCAGGACGCCGTCTTGCTGCCAGCCGGTGAGCAGCTCCCCGGCGCGGCCGTCGGACCACAGGATGGCGGGTCCGGTGGGCCGGCCGCGGTCGTCGACGAGCCAGGCGCCGTCGCCCTGGGCGGTGAAGGACACCAGCCAGACCGGGTCGGCCAGCCCGTCGAGGACCGTGCGGACGGTGTGGACGACGGCGTCCCAGACGGCGTCCATGTCCTGTTCCGCCCAGCCGGGGTGCGGGCGCAGGACCTCGGTGGCCCGGCGGGCAACGGCGATCTCGGTGCCCTCGTCATCGAAGACGACGGACTTGATCACCGTGGTGCCGACGTCGATGGTCAGTACGGACATCAGTGGGGTCCTCTCACGCCGGGGCCGAGGCGGCGCCGGCCGCGGTGCCCTCCGGGGCGTCGCCGCGCTGTACGGCAACACCCCGCGCATCCGCCGTACCCGGCTCGTCCGGCAGCTTCAGGAAATGGGCGAGCACACAGCTCACCGCGTACATCCCCGCAAAGATCCAGACAACCCCTTCGACGCCGAGCGGCCCGACGAAGGCGGCGACGACGGCCGGGCCGACGAAGGTGCTGGCTCCCGCGCCCAGGTTGAGGGCGGCCAGCGCCTGCCCCTGGTGCTTCGGCTCCAGGGTGGGCACCAGCGCCGACAGCGGTACATAACCTGCCAGCGTAGCGCCGTAGAACGCGGCGACCAGGAGGGCGAGCGGGAAGTTCGCGCCCGCCGCATCCGGCACGTAGAAGAGCAGCAGGGTGCTGAGCGTGCAGCCGGCGCCGCCGAACCAGGCGATGGTGCGGCGCCAGCCGAACCGGTCGCCGACCACGCCGAACAGCAGGTTGGCGAAGATATTGGTGGCGAACATCGCGCTGAGCAGATGCAGCCACTGGGTGAGGCTGAAGCCGACCGTCCTGGTGAAGTGGATCGGCATGATCACGAAGAAGCCGAACTGCGAGGCAGTGTTGATCACCCGGACCACCGACCCGGCCCCGACCCTCGGGTTGCGCCACAGGATCGTGACGCTGCCGAGCAGGGTGGCCACCGGCCCCTCCCCCGCGCCGCGGGGCCGCCGCGCGCCGTGGTCGTCACGGACCAGCAGCAGGGCGATCAGGCCGCCCGCGACCACCAGCACCAGCGCGGCCCACAGCGTGGCGTAGGCGCCGATGTGCGGGATGAGGCCGCCCGCGACCAGCGAGCCGAGAGTGGGCAGACCGCCGGTGAAGGCGAACCAGAACCACCCCATCGCCGTACCGAGCCGGACGCGCGGCGTCACGTTGGCGATCCAGACGAGGAACCCGTAGGCGAACAGCGGATAGCCCAGGCCGCGCAGCCCGTAGGCGAGCATCAGCAGCGGATAGCTGGTCAGCGGGATGGCGACGAGCAGGAAGAGCAGCTGGAAGGCGCCCCAGATGCCCAGTCCGGTCCACATGACGCGGCGCGGTCCCCACAGGTCGGACAGCACGCCGGAGAGCCAGGCGGCGATGCCCGCCGCGATCCCGTAGACGGTGAACAGCAGCGCGACCCGGGACTCCGAGATGCCCTGGTCGATGAGGTACGGCGAGAGATAGCCGGACTCGACCCCGTCCCCGATCATGAAGAGGAGGAGTCCGAGGTATCCCCAGGCGAGCGTCGGCGGGATACCCAGGCGTGTGATCAGCGAACGCGGAGGAGAGTTCGTCATCGAATCTCCCTTTCTGCGGCGGCGGGGCAGGAGGGGTGAACGCTGCGATGGAACCGCCGGGCAGAAACGGGCGTCAATGGCCGCCGGAATCTTCGCATCGGGGCCGCGACCTGCCATGTTGTGTCGTACCGGAACCGCATGTGGACGCCGTGGGCACCGCGCGCGCCATGTGAAATCCGTGCGAACATAACGCGGCGAATTCACGCGGCGGATCCGTACGACGGGCCGCATCACCACACCGGGCGGCCGCGCGGGGACCGGAGGGAGCGAAGCCATGGACCGGGTCGAGGCCCAGGAGGAGCGGCGGCGCCGCATGCGCGACACGGTCATCGCCCGCGGCTTCGTGCGCACCGCGGACCTCGCCGAGGAGTGCGGCGTCAGTCTGATGACCGCGCACCGCGATCTGGACGCCCTTCAGGCGCAGGGCTGGCTGCGCAAGGTGCGCGGCGGGGCGACCGGGCTGCCGTCGGCGCAGTTCCACGGCAGCGTGGCGGAGCGGATGGCCACCATGGCGCAGACCAAGCAGCAGCTGGCACGGGCCGCCGCGACGCTGCTGGTCCCCGGCCAGACGGTGCTGCTCGACGACAGCACGACCTGTCTGCTGCTGGCCCACCAGGTCGCCGAGCACACCCCGCTGACGGTGATCACCAACTCGCTGCCGGCCATCACCACCCTCGCCAAGGAGCCCGGCATCTCGCTGATCACGCTGGGCGGTGCCTACTTCCCGGCGTATGACGCCTTCATGGGCCCGCACACCGCCGATGCCGTACGGGCCTTTCGCGCCGATGTGCTGTTCATGTCCACCACGGCCGTCACCAACGGCCGCTGCTACCACACCTCACCGGAGACCGTGCAGGTCAAGCGGGCCATGATGGAAAGCGCCGGCCGCCGCGTCCTGGTCGCCGACCACACCAAGTTCGCCAAGGGCGGCCTCTATGCGCTGGCCCCGCTGACCGACTTCGACCTGCTGATCGTCGACGACGGACTGCCCGCGGAGCAGGTACGGGACGTACGGGCGGGCGGCACCGAGGTGTTGGTGGTACCGGCCCGGGGCTAGCTCGTCCCGCTACGACGGACCGGCCGGGGGTGCCCGGGTCGATGGCCGTAAGGGTGTGCGACGCTGATGCGATGTCGCTCGCCCCTGACCCTGCAGAGCCGATAGCGCCCGATCCGGTGCGCGAGGTGCCGGGCACGCTGCTCACCCAGTCCTGGCTCGACCTGTCGTTCCTGCACTGGGCCGCCGACCCTGCGGACGTGGCGCCGCTGCTGCCGGCCGGGACCGTGCCGGACACGCACGACGGGTTCACCTACGTCGGCCTGGTGGCCTTCAGGATGTACCGGGTGGGCTGGTTCAGGGTGCCGGGTATCCCGTACCTCGGCACCTTTCCAGAGACCAACGTGCGGCTCTACTCGGTGGACCGGCACGGCCGACGCGGCGTGGTGTTCCGCTCTCTGGAGGCATCGCGGCTGCTACCGGTGGCCTTCGCCCGCAGCGCCTTCCGGCTGCCCTACATGTGGGCCAAGATGGCGATCCACCGCGACGGGGACACCATCAGCTACACCAGCAGCCGACGCTGGCCGGGGCCGCGCGGGGCGCGCTGTCGGATCGGGGTGCGGGTCGGCGAGCGGATCGAGGAGCCGACCGCACTCGAACACTTCCTGACCGCCCGCTGGGGCATGCACAACGCCTTCTTCGGCCGGTCGGTGTATCTGCCCAACATCCACCCGCGCTGGCCACTGCACCGGGCCGAACTCCTGCACTGCGAGGATGAGTTGGTGACCGCCGCCGGGCTGCCGTCGCCGGTCGGGCCGCCGGTGAGCGTGCTGTACTCCCCCGGTGTGCCGGTCCGCTTCGGCCGCCCTGCCCGCCCGGGCGGCCTGCCCACCCCCTGAGTGGACTGGAGATCGCCCTGAGGGCGGCGGTAGTGCTGTGGCTCCGCCCCATCGGATGTCCGATGGGGCGGAGTGAAAGGGCGCGGCAGGTCAGTTGTTGAGGCTGGTGTGGTTCCACCAGCCCTGGCGGCCGACGGTGAGGTCGACCGTCTGGCCGGTCCCGTCGATCTTGCCCTGGTACTGCTGGCCGTTCTTCAGCGGGCTCTCGATCAGCTTGTCGTGGGCGTCCTGGATCGAGTCGATGACGAGGGTGGGGACCTTCTTGAGCGTCGCCGGGTCGATGGGCCTCGTGGTGGCGACGGTGACGGCCTCGTCCCAGTTCGGGCGGTCCGCGAGCTGGTGGGCGAGGTGGATCTCGTCGCCCTCGCCGAACATCAGATAGGTGAGGTACTCGGGGTAGGGCAGGTCTCCGAGCTTGCGGAAGGAGCGGACGTCTTCCCTCTTGCACTCCACCGGGGTCTCGGTCGTCGTCATCTGCTGGAAGTCGCGGCTGCCGTCCGGCTTCACGACGACCCGCTCCAGGTGGACGCTGAACTCCTTGCCCTGCTGCAGCTCCGGGAGCTCGAAGTGGTGCGGACAGCGCAGGGCGTAGAAGACCCGCTCGTTCTCGTGCTGCGCCAGGTCCTGCAGGTACCTCTCCCGCAGCTCGCCGCTGTCCTTGATGGTGAAGGTGAACACCGCCTGGTAGTTGTGGCCGGACTGGGGGTTGTAGAGCGCGAGGTGGTAGAAGAACAGCTTCTTCTTGCCCAGCAGCAGGAAGCGGTGGATGTGCTCGTGTCCGTCGTGGTCGGGCCCGGGTGTGGTGTTCATGAGAAGGTCTCGCCTTTCGTCGGGTGGGGGTTCGGTCGGGTGTTCCGCCGGCGCCGGGCCCAGAAGGGGCGGTCGGCCCAGCGGGTTTCCTGTGCGTGCACGGCACGGTGGCCGTGCTGGTAGGCGGCTCGGGCCGTGGCGACCTTCGCCGCGTAGTCGGCCAGCGCCGCCCGGTCGCCGTGCAGCCGGGCGTCGACCGCCCGGCCCGCGCTCAGCCCGGTGTAGAGGGCGGTCAGGATGCCCTGCGAGCTGAGCGGGTCGAAGGCGGCCGCCGCGTCTCCGGCGGCCGTCCAGCCGTCGCCGTGCACCCGGTCCAGATGTGCGCTGTGCGCGGGGGCGCGGCGGGGTGGCCGCAGGGCGGTGAGGCCGTGCGGGCGGGCCCGGCGGGAGATGTGCCGGGTGGCCAGCAGACGGTCGCGGAACCGCTCGGCGCCGCGCGCGGCGGCGACGGGCAGGTCGGGGTCGGTGAAGTAGGCGACCAGCCGGTGCCGGGAGGGCAGCAGGGCGGTGTACCACCAGCCGTCCTGGTCGGACTCGACCAGCGAACGGCCGTCGGTGGTGGCCTGCGGTGCCGGGCCGAGGGTGAGGTGGAAGGCGGTGAGCCGGTCCCCGGTGCGCCGCCGCGCACCGGAGCGGACGGCGATCGCGGCGCCCCGTCCGGTGGCGTCCACCACCCAGCGGCAGCGGACCGTCCGCTCCCCGCCGCCGGAGCGGTCGCGCAGGGCGAGCCGCCAGGTGCCGTCCGGCTGCCGGGAGGGGCACCGTACGCGGGTGCGCTCGGCGACCTCGGCGCCCGCCGCACGGGCGGCATCGCGCAACCGCCGGTCGAAGAGCGGACGGTCGAGGTGCCAGCCGTGTCCGTACGGGTCGTTGATGAAGTCCACGGCGTGCAGTTCGGCCGAGCCCCAGGCGGACAGGTTGCCGTGGCAGGGCAGATGGCCGCTGCCGAGGACGGGCTCCTCGACGCCGAGGTCGGCCAGGAGCAGCCGCCCCATGGACACCAGTGCCTCGCCGGCCTTGGGCGGGCCGGTGCCCGCGTCGGCCAGCAGGACGGTGCGCCCGGCCCGTACGAGGGCGAGCGCGGCGGCGCAGCCGGCCGGGCCACCGCCCGCGACCACGACGTCATAGCCCGGGACGGGGCTCACTGGGCGCCGTGGAAGGGGTCGAGCTTCTCCAGGTAACCGGCGGCGATCGCCGTCTCGTCCTGGCCGGTCGCCTCCTTGACCTCCTGGACCGCCTGCTGGACGAGCATGGACTCGACGGTCTCGGCCGGGACCTCCCCGGTCCAGGCACCGGCCGCGCCGGCCCGTTGGGGCACACCCGCCTCGGGTACCTGAATGTTGATGAGGTTGGCGTGGTCGGCGGCCGGCGGATAGCCGGGCTCGGACTCCACCTGGAGGTACCGGGGGAACTTCGCGTCGCCCACGGTGTATTCGTGTGTCTCGACGATGCCGAACTTGAACCAGTCGTCGATCATCTGCCGGCGCTGAACGTTGAAATTGGTGCCCTTCAGGCCGCGCAGCCACACCGCGCGGTTCTCGAAGGCCTTCTCCCTGGCGCTGTCGTCGGAGCCGGTCGGCGGGGTGTTGACGGTGGCGAAGTCCGCCTGCTTGAGCACATGGTTGGGCATCTGGGCGGGCCAGAAGGTGGGCAGATAGGGGCTGTAGCGGGGGCCGAGACCCGACTGCACCTGGTAGCCGGAGCGGCAGCTCGCCGTGTCGCACTGCCAGGGGGCGGCCATCCAGCGGGTGAGGTCGCCCGGCCCCTGCGCGAACAGCGGGCCGTTCTTGCCCAGGGCGTCCTGGAGGGTGAGCACCTCGCCGTAGTCGCGTTCCGGGTTCTCCGGGCTGCGGTGCAGGATGCGGAACGGCTCGGAGTACATGGTCTTGTGCCGCATCGGCCAGGTGACCTCGCAGCCGGGGTGGAACGCGTCGGCTGCGCAGTTCTCCAGCGCGGCCCGGTCCAGCAGATGCGGCTGGTCGGCGGCCGGCGCCTCGTCCACGTCCGGGAAGCCGGTGCGGGGCGGGCCGGAGGTGAAGTGGCCGTCGGCCCACAGGGCCAGCATCCGGTCCTGGGCGGAGGAGAGCGTGATGTGCTGCCGGACGGAGGTGGGCTTGCCGCCGGACATGGCATCGCCGTAGAGCCACGGCCAGGGCAGCGGGGACGTGCCGTCGCGGTCGTAGTCGCGCATGTGGACGTAGACCTGGCGGCGGAGTTCCTGGCTGGCCTGGCCCGGGTCGGCGAGCCGCTTGCGCATGGCCGGGTCGAGGAAGTGGTACGGGCCGTCCCAGCCGAACTGGGTGGCGAAGCCGTGGTTGACCCACTGCAGGTCGCAGAACCGCCGCAGGATCGGTTCGATGTGGTCGGGGTAGGACACCTGCGGCTCGACGGGCAGGGTGTGCTCGGTGACGAACACGTCGTGGAGCAGGTCGTAGAGGGTGCGGACGGTCTTCACACCGGGCGCGTAGTGCGGCGGGGCGACCACGGCCCAGGCCGGGGTCGCGGTCTTCGTGGCGCCCCCGATGGTGACCTCCGCCGTGACCGGGCCGTCGGAGACGTCGTCGTACCAGGTGTCGTTGTTGGCGACGCCCGAGATCGGCTTCTCGGGTGTGGCGTAGGAGGCCGACTTGCCGGCACCGCCGACGACCAGCAGGCGTCCGTCGGCCTGGGTGGAGATCGAGCCCAGGGCGACCGCCCGCGTCATGATCTTTCCGGCGAAGGTGGCGGTCTCGTGCTGGGAGGCGCGGATGGTCTGGCGGCCGGGGTCGATGACGAGCTTCTTGCGCTCCGCTCCCGTGACGTCGGCGTTGCGCCGGCGCCGCTGGGTGTCCGGCAGTCCGGTGGCCTCGGGGATGTCGAGCGGGATGTGGAACTGGTACCAGGCGGCCTTCTTGTTGGCCAGGTGCACCGACCACTTGATCTCGGTGACGTCCTCGTCGTCCAGCGTCAGTTCGCGGACGATCTCGCCCGCCTGGTTGTAGCCGTAGATCCGGAAACGGGCGGCCTGCCGGATGATCTTCCCCGAGCTGTCCTTGTAGGAACCGGCCGGCAGCGGCGGCTGGTCCGGTGACTCCGGGCCTATGAAGGGCTGTTTGTCGCTGTTGCCGATCCGGGCGATGCCTATGGCGGGGTGGATCTTCACCTGTGCGATCCGTGTGTCCATCGAGGAGCCTTTCACTGGACGGGTGTGGATGCCCCCGAAGGCCTCAAACGTAGGATCGACGTCGTTCGCAAGGTGACATCGAGGCGTCACAATGGGTGCACGGATTCACCCTTTCGAGAGGGCCGACACGCGGAGCCGCGCCGGGCCCGCTCACGGACCGTGACGGCGCCCGCCGGACCGGCGGGGTGCTGCACCCAGCGGAAGGCCGCGCCCGGTGGTGCCTGGGCACCGGACGCGGCAGGGGATCGCCGTCCGCCCCGCGTTCCGCGGGAGGGCCGGGCAGGTCAGACGAAGGCGCTCTCGCCGGTGATGGCCTTGCCCACGATGAGGGTGTTCATCTCGCGGGTGCCCTCGAAGGAGTAGATGGCCTCGGCGTCGGCGAAGAAGCGCGCGACGTCATAGTCGAGGACGATGCCGTTGCCGCCGAATATCTCCCGGCTCCAGGCCACGACCTCGCGCATCCGGGCCGTGACGAAGGCCTTGGCCAGGGAGGAGTGCTCGTCGCGGAAGATGCCGGCGTCCTGCAAGCGGGCCAGCTGGACGAGCATCCCCCAGGAGGCGGTGATGTTTCCGAGGCTCTTGACGAGGAGGTCCTGCACCAGCTGGAAGCGGGCGATCGGGCGGCCGAACTGCCGGCGCTCCTTGGCGTAGGCGAGCGCGAGTTCATAGGCGCCGATCATCACGCCGAGGGCCTGCCAGGCGACGCCGCTGCGGGTGGCGCGCAGGATCTCCGCGACATCGCGGAAGGAGTCCACCCGCTGGAGGCGGTTGGCTTCCGGGACACGGACCTCGGTCAGGGTGAGATCGGCGTTCTCGACGATCCGGAAGGCGGTCTTGTTCTCGATCTTGGCAGCCGAGAAGCCGGGGGTGCCCCGCTCCACCACGAAGCCCTTGACCTTGTTGTCGGCCTCGTCGCGGGCCCAGACGATGACCAGATCGGCAAAGGTGCCGTTGCCGATCCACCGCTTGGCGCCGTTGAGGATCCAGTGGTCGCCGGCCCTCCGGGCGGTGGTGCGCATGCCGCCCGCCACGTCGGAGCCGCCGAGGGGCTCGGTCATGGCAAAGGCGCCGATCTTGTCGAGGGCGGCCATCGCCGGCAGCCAGCGGTCGCGCTGCTCCTGGTCGCCGCCGCGGTAGATGCTGTACATGGCCAGGCCGTTGTGGACGCCGAAGAAGGTCGCGGACGAGGCGTCGGTGCGGGTGTACTCCATCGCGAGCATGCCGACCAGCAGATGGCTCCCGGCGGGCAGCGGGTCGCCGTACCCCTCGTACGGGACGCCGGAAAGGCCCAGCCCGCGGAACTTGCCGATCAGTTCGCGGGGGAACTCCCCCTTGGCCCAGGCGTCGTTGACCAGCGGCTTCACCTCGGTACGCATAAAGTCACGGGCCTGCAGGAGCAGTTTGCGCTCCTCGTCGGGCAGCAGGTTCTCATAGCCGTAGAAGTCGGCGGTGAGGCCGTCGGACAGGGCGGTCTCGGGGTGGGTGGCGGTCATGACCGGGTCTCCTCGTTCTGCTCGCTGGTGGTGCCGGCGTTCTTCAGGGCGCCGAGGACGGCGAGCTGCTTGCGGTCGCGGTCCTGGGTGAGGTCGTGGTACGAGCGCGAGCCGTACGCGTCCTCCACGGCCCTGATGAGCCGTTCGGTCTGTTCGGGGTTCTGCTCGGGGCGGCCGAGGGAGTCCCACATCTGCTGCATCGACGGGCCGATGTGCTCGGCCATGTGCCG
This sequence comes from Streptomyces sp. NPDC054786, assembly GCF_053611685.1. NCBI lineage: Bacteria > Bacillati > Actinomycetota > Actinomycetes > Kitasatosporales > Streptomycetaceae > Streptomyces > Streptomyces sp. NPDC054786. The sequence goes on from NZ_JBSHAW010000052.1 coordinate 24,106, forward strand.
GTAGCCGCCGGGGCCGCCGCCCAGGTGGGCGCCGAGGAAGGGACCCACCGTCGACCAGCGCAGACCGAGCGAGTTCACCATGATCGCGTCGAGCTCGGACGGGCTGACCACGCCCTGCTCCACCAGGTGGATCGCCTCACGGCTGAGCGCGTTCTGCAGGCGGTTGCCGACAAAGCCGGGGAGCTCCTTGCGCTCCACCACGGGGACCCGGCCGACCGAGCGGTAGAACGCCACCGCCCGGGTGACGGAGTCCTCGCTGGTGCGCCGGCCGGGCACCACCTCCACCAGCGGCACGAGGTGCGGCGGGTTGAACGGATGGCCGATCAGGATGCGCCCGGCGTCGTCGAGCCGGTCGGTGAACGCGGTGGACGGGATGGCGGAGGAGGAGCTCAACAGGAGTGCGTGGGACGGGGCTTCGCGCACCAGGGTGGCGAAGAGCTCACGCTTGAAGGCGGTGTTCTCCGGGCCGTTCTCCTGGACCACATCGGCGTGGCGGACGGCCTCGGTGACTTCGCCGGCCAGCTGGACCCGGCCGGCGAGGCCGGCGGTGTCGAGGCCCTGCCGGGCCAGCTGCGGGGCGGCCTCGGCCAGCGCCGCATCGACGGCTTCGGCGAGGTCGGGACGCGGATCGGTGACCCGCACGTTCAGTCCGTGCCCGGCGAACAGGGCGGCCCACGAGAGGCCGATGGTCCCGGCACCGATCACGGCCACGGTGGGGTGGGGGTGACTCATGGCAGATGCTTCTTTCGTACGCGGCGTCAGCGCGCGAGGTAGTCGTGCACCGGCTTGACCGGCGCCAGGGTGAGGTCGGTGAGGAGGTGGCTCGCCGAGACGATCTCGCGGACCGGCAGATCGGCCAGCGGGGCCAGCACATGCGCACCCAGTTGCAGCCGGGCGGGGCCGGTCCAGGCGCCCTTGACGACCACGTCGCTGATCTGGGTGCGGACCAACTGGGCCACCTGCGGCGCTCCGTCGTACCCGGGCACCAGCTTGAGCATGAAGGTCGGCACCGTGATCTGCGCGGCCGCCTCTTCGGGGTCCAGCTCATGGTGCTTGTAGCCCATCGTGGCGGTCGCCACCCGGACCGTGCCGTAGTCGAGGACGCCGACGAGCGCGCCGTGGTCCACGTACAGGGCCGGCGATCCGACGGTCTTCGGGTAGGCACTGGCCTCGCGCCCGGAGACCGTGGCCGGGAAGTTGTCGAGGTACATGGCGTGCAGGTACTCGCCCCGCTCGCCTTCGTGGCGGACCGGGATCGCCTGGCCGGATTCGGTGTACGGCCCGTACCCGCTGACATCGCCCATCCGCATCACCTCGAAGCGGACCAGCGGCTCGTCGATCTCCAACGGCTCGGGTACCACCGCGCGCAGCGCGTCGTAGTCGGTGCGGTAGACGATGTTGAGGTACTCGCGGTGGGTGAAGCGCGGGATGACGGGTGGGTACGCCGGGTTGATCAGGGGGGTGGCATGATGCCGGGTGACGTCGTGCTGCTTCATGGTGTGCTCCTCCTACTTGCCCTGCCAGACGGGGGCGCGGCGCTCGGCGAAGGCCGTCATGCCTTCCCGTACGTCGGCCGATGCGGCGAGGACGGCCATCTCCCTGCGCTGGGCGGCGAAGGCGGCCGGCTCGGGCGTGCCGTCGGCGGCGTGCGCGATCTTCTTCACCGCGGCGAGGGCGAGCGGGGCGTTCGCCGCGAGCTGTGCGGCCAACTCCAGTGCTGTGGCGACGGTTTCGCCGGCCGGTACGACGCGGTTGGCGATGCCGAGCAGACCGGCCCGCTCGCCGGAGACCGGCTCCCCGGTCAGCAGCAGCTCCATGGCCAGGTGGTGGGGAATCCGCTTGGGCAGCCGGATCGCCCCGCCGCCGGCCGCGATGAGGCCGCGCTTGACCTCCGGAAGGCCGAACCGGGCGTCGTCGGCCGCGACGATGAGGTCGCAGGCCAGGGCGAGTTCGAAGCCGCCGCCCATGGCCCAGCCCTCGACGGCGGCGATCAGCGGCTTGGCCGTCACGGTCTCGGTCAGCCCGCCGAAGCCGCGGCCCGGGATCTCGGGCGATTCACCGGCCAGCGCGGCCTTGAGGTCCATACCGGCGCTGAAGGTGCCGTCCGCGCCGGTCAGGACGCCGACCCGGAGCGCGGGGTCGGCCGCCAACTCGTCGAGGGCGCGGGCGAGTCCGGCCGCCACGGCGGCATTGACCGCGTTACGGGCGCGGGGCCGGTCGAGGGTGATGAGGAGGGCGGTACCGATCCTCTCGGTGCGGACTTCGGGGGCGGGGTCCGCGGGACGGGTGGGGGGTGGGGTGGTGTCCGGTGTGCTGGGCATGGCCCGGGTCCTTTGATGGTCGGAGTGTGGTGCGGGAGCGGTGACGGCGTGACGGGCCGTCAGCGCCGGGCCGCGTCGAGCTCGTCGAAGACCTCTTCGGTGTGCTGGCCGGGCAGCGGGGCGAGCCGCCGGACCGAGCCCGGGGTGGCGGAGTAGCGCACGGGGATGCCGACCGAACGGATCGGCCCCTCGCTCGGGTGCTCGACCAGGTCGAGGAGGTGGCCGTCGCGGACGTAGGGGTCGTCGGCCGCCCGGTCCAGTTCCAGCACGGGCGCCATGGGGATGCTGTGCTTGGCGCAGACGTCCTCCCACTCCTGCGTGGTCAGGCTCGGCGCGCTTCCGGCCACCAGTTCCAGGAGCGGGTCGACGTCGGCGTCCTCGATGACCGGGCCCGCCACCCGGGGGTCCTCGGCGAGGTCGGGGCGGCCGGCGGCGGCGAAGAAGTCGCGGAAGTTCTGCGGGGTGTACGGCACGACGCAGGCGAGCCCGTCGGCCGTGGGCACGGCCCGGTGGCCGCGCTTCATCGACAGGGGGAATCCGGTGGAGCCCTCCGCCGGCTCGTAGACGTGGCCCGACAGATGCTCGACGAGGTTGAAGGCGATGAGGGTGTCCGTCATGGGGACTTCGATGTGCTGGCCGCGTCCCGTACGGTCGCGGTGGACCAGCGCGGCGAGCACCGCGTAGACGATGGTCAGCGCGGCGACCTTGTCACCGATGATCGTCGGCAGGTAGACGGGCCGGCCCAGCGCACGGTTGGCCACGTCCACCAGACCGGAGGACGCCTGCACCGTTTCGTCGTAGGCGGCGTGCCCCGCGCGGTCGGAGTCGCTGCGGAAGCCCTGGGCGTGGGCGTAGACCAGACCGGGGTGGCGCTCGGCGAGGTCGGCGTGGGTCAGGCCGAGCCGGGCCAGGGCGCCGGGGCGCATATTGGTGATCAGCACGTCGGCCGTGCCGATGAGCGCCAGTGCGCGCTCATGGTCGTCCTCGTCCTTGAGGTTCAGGGAGACGCTGCGCTTGTTGCGGTTGACGTTCAGGTTGAGCGGTGTCATCCCGGGCGTGGTCCGGTACCGGCCCGACCGTACGGTGTCCGACGGCGACTCGATCTTGATGACGTCGGCGCCGAGGTCCCCGAGGATCTGGGCGGCGTAGGGGCCCATCACCACCGTGGACAGATCGATCACCCGTACGCCGTCCAGCGGGCCGTTGGCGCTTTCGGTCGTGGCGTCCATTGTCGCTCCTGCGGAAGTAGCTGTACTGCGAATGTTTCCGTCTTCGACGGTAGGCGAGATGCCGCAGAATGAGAACGATCAAGAAACGAAGAATGGCATGACCACAGCGGTCATGCCATTTTTCCCGGATTATGGTGCGCGTGAATCAGGCGAAGAGTTCCTCGGCGAAGATGCGCCGTGCCGCGGTGACGAGGGCGTCGAGGTCGCCGCCGGGCTCCGCCCGGTCCTTGCGGAAGAGCAGACCGGTGGCCAGTTCGGGCTGGAAATCCAGCACCGGCAGCACCCGCACATTGTCCAGCCGGTAAAGATGCATCGGACTTTCCGGAGAGAGCATCGTCATCGAAAAGGCGAGCCCGCCGGATACCAGTTCCGAGGTCCCCGCATAGTCGGAGCTATTGATGCGAATTCTCTTCTTCAGCCCCGCGGAATTCAGTCGTGCATCGATTTCATCGAAATACGCGGGCATGGCCTCGGGGGCGGTGGCCACATAGGGGAATTGCTTCAGCTCGTCCAGGGTGACCGACTCCCGGCCTTCGAACCGGTCGGCGGGGACCGCCGCCCCGAGCCGTTCCCGCATGACCTCGATGAGGCCGAGCGCGGGGTCAGCGACCGGCAGCCGGGCCAGCGCGAGGGCCAGCCGGCCGTCGCGGACCGCCTCGGCGAGGCTGGTGGAGCGGCCGGGCCAGCGCTTGAGCTCGTAGGTCTCCCCACAGGCGTCCTCCAGCTCCCGGACCCGGGCGCGGAGAGCGGGATGCACCCCGGAGGGCATCCCGATGAGCAGGGTGGTGCGCTGCGGACGGACGGCGTCACGCAGCCGCCAGGGAATGGAGTTGACGCGTTCGAGAACATCGCGCGCCATCGGCAGCAACGCGGCACCGGCGGGCGTCAGCTCGACGTGATGCGTGGTGCGGTCGAAGAGCGGCTGGTTCAGCTCACGCTCAAGGTCCTTGATCCGCTGGCTCAGAGGAGAGGCCGCCATGTGCAACTTGCGTGCCGCCTGGGAGAAATTCAACTCTTCGGCGACCGCCACGAAGTAGCGCAGGTGCAGCATGTCCACACGCCCACACTACCCGGGGCAGGTACCGCCGTTCGCGGACCGCGGCGGCCCCGGGGACGCTCGTCAGTCGTCGGCCAGACCGAGCAGCGAGGGGTCGTCGGCCAGGTCGCGGAAGGCCGCTCGCGGGTCCTGGAGCAGCTTGCGCTCGGTGAGGTCGAGCATCCCGCCGACGGCGCTCACCTCGGCGGCCACCGTCCCGTCCGCCCTGCGGACGGTCTGCTCGATCCGGAAGGTCCTGCCCTCGCCCCAGAGGAAGGCGCAGCTCACCTCGACCTCGTCACCGGCCCGCAGCTCCCGCCGGTAGCGGATGGTGGTCTCGATGGTCACGGGGCCGATGCGCCGGTCCACCATCGCGCTCTGGCGGATGCCGCTCGCCTGCAGCAGCGACCAGCGGGCGTGCTCGGCGTACTGCAGATAGACGCTCTGGTTCAGATGGCCCTGGGTGTCCGTCTCGTATCCGCGCACGGTGATCGGGACCGCGAACGGCTCCGCCGCGTCCGTGCCACGTTCCGTGTCCGCCGACTGCGCCGCTTCCGCCACGATCGCTCCCGTTCCCCGTACGTGCCGTGCGCCACTCGGACGCACCCCGGCCCCATGGCCACCGGCTTGTCATCGTAGACGTCGGGGACCGGCGGGCGGCGGCCGGCCCGGTCAGGGGCTGCCGGTCTTCAGCCTCAGGTTCCATTTGGCCAGGGCCTCACCGACCGGCTGGAAGATGGTGACGGTGGCACCGCCGAAGTTGCCGCAGGTGGCGGCGCCGCCACCGGAGTGCACGCCGATGGCCATCGGGGCGTTGGGCTGGGTGACATAGGAGCCGCCCGAATCGCCGGGCGCCGAGCAGGCGTTGGTGAACGAGAGGCCCTCGATGACCGTGTTGCCGTAGTCCACGGTCTGGTCGACCCGGGTGATCTCCCCGCAGTGCCAGCCGCTGCTCTGCCCGGAACGGCAGATCGACATGCCCACCATGCCCTCCTGGGAGCCGGTGACGGTGACCGGCGTACCGCCCTGGCCCGCCACGTACGAGCTGACGGTCCAGCCCGGCTGGTCGACCTCCACCAGCCCGAAGTCGCCCTCTCGGTCGTTGATGCTGTGTCCGCCGCCCTGGTTGGAGGTCCCCAGGCGGCTGCCGTCCTTGCCGTACGCGGCCTGGTCGGCGGTCAGGGTGCAGTGACCGGCCGTCAGGAATCCCTGGAAGCCGTCCGGCCCGGTCACCGAGAAACCGATGGAGCAGATGCCCTCGCTGCCGGGCATCCACCGCTCGCCGCCCACCACCGAGCCGCCTTGCTGGCGCGGCGTCCGGTCGCCGCGATCGATGGTGACGGGGATCTTCACGTGCGTCGCGAGAGCGCGGACGGCCTTCTCGAAGGTGTCGGTCCGAGCGGTGCGTTTGGTGTGGTCGATACGGACCACGACGCCGTTGGCTCGCTCGTCCACGCCCCACCCGGTGACGCCCGGTACGCCCTTGCCGGCCCGGCCGGTGATCTGCCGCACCAGCCCGGTGAGCGCGGCGTGGCCGTGCGGCACCGTCTTGGGCACCGCCCCGGCGGACCGTACCCGCTGTGCATCGGCCGCGCCGGTGACCGCGACGACGAGCTTGCCGGCCGACTTGTCGAACCACATTCCGGCGGGCGGTGCGCCGAGCGCCCGGCGCACGACGGCCGCGGCGCGGTGGGCGGCGGCCTCCTGCGCGAGCCGGGTGCGCACCTGTTCCGCCGTCAGCCCGAGGTCCCGGCGCATCGCGTCCAGCATGGCGCGCGGCGAGGGCTGGGGCGACGGGTCGGGCCGCGACACGGCACGCGCCGGGCTGAGCGGGCCGGCAGCCGCCATGACGGCGGCGACGGTCGCGCCCCAGAGAGCTGCCTTGCGAAAGCGGCGTTCCATCGGGGATCTCCTCGCGGTGTCGAGAGCACGTCGGATCCGATTCGTCGAGCCTGCTCGACACCAGGGCATGCGGCATGAGGGAGATCCCCTGCATCATGACCGGGTGATCCACGACCCCGGCCGTCAAGTCCCCGCCCCCCATGGCGCGGTAGCGTTCCGTCGGCTGCCCGAGGCACTGCGCAAGGTGACCTACTCGGGCGCCCGCCATCCGGGAGCGCAGACACCTGAATGCCCGTCATACGGTCCGGACGGGGCGGACGATGCGCCGGGCGGCACCGCCCCGAACGCCTTCGCCGACCTGGCCGGGGGCGCGAACTGCCAGCGCTACGCCTATGCGGTGCTGCGCCACTTCGGCCTGCTGATACCGCCGTTGCGCTCGGCGGAACTCTGGGCGGACGAACGGGCAACACGGCGGGCCGGCCGGCCGCAACCGCTGGATCTGGTGCTGTTCGACTCCGGGCCGGCCGCCGGCCGGCCACCGGGGTACGGCGCGCATGTGGGCGTGCACCTGGGGCCCGACCAGGTGCTGCATCTGTGCCGGGAGGTCGGCCGGCCCGCCGTGTGGCGCTATGCGGACTTCGCGGCGCGCCCGCGCTACGGGCGCTTCCTCGGCGCCAAGCGGGCGGTGCGCGCGGCGGATCGCTGAGCGCCCCGGGGGGCGGCGGGGCGAGAGCGCTCACCGCGGAGGGGCGTGGCGGCTCACCCGCTCAGGGGCATGGAGCACTCACCACGCAGGGCGCCCGACGCTCAGAAACCGCCGCCGAAGCCCCCGTCACCGCCGCCGAAGCCGCCGCCGTCTCCGAAGCCTCCGCCATCACCGAAGCCGCCGCCGAAGTCGTCGGAGTTGAAGTCGGCTCCGGAGGAGTCGCCGCCCTCGGCGCCCGTGGGGCCGCCGAAGCCGGCGCCGTAGGCGTCGGTCGACCACATCATGTTGCCGAGCAGCGTGCCCACCAGCAGGCCGGGCAGCAGGCCGCCGCCGAAGTAGCCGCCGGCCCAGGGGCCGTAGGCCGGGCCCGCATCCCAGTAGGGGCGGTCGCCGTTCGGGGTCCGGACCGTACGGGCCAGCGGCTCCCGTCCGTCGTCCAGGCGGCTCTTGTCCGCGGCGCAGACCGGCACGGTGCGCTCGGCTCCGCCCGCGGGTGCCCAGGCGGCATCGACGACGGACGGACCGTGCCGCGGATCGAAGAAGCAGGGCAGCCGGCGCTCGGGCAGCGGCCTGCCCTCGCGTCGCGCGGCAAGGGTGGCCAGCGAGAACCGGCCGTCCTCCAGGGCCTTGGTCACGGCCTGCACATCGCCGGGGTGCCCGGCCGCCGCCATCGACGACTTGGCGCTCTCGTACGCGTCCAGCGCATGGCTGTAGTCCGCCCGCATCGCGTCGTCGGCGCCGCGCTCACCGGGGTGGAAGTCGAGCCGGTCCAGTTCCTCACCGAAGGCGGTGATGTCCTCGTCGACGACGACCCGCAGGTCCTCCAGCGCCGCCCGCTCCTCCTCGGCCCGCCTTCTGCGGTTGCGGCGGGCGATGGCGTACGCGCCGCCACCGCCGACGACCACCAGCACACCGAGACCGATCGCGGTGCCGGTGTCGAAGCCGCTGCCGCCGGAGCCGCCCCAGGAGGAGGGGGCCTGGCCGTGCGCCGACTTGAGCGCGGTGTCGACGAAGCTGTTCAGACGGCCGCTGACGTTCGGGTAGTGGGAGCGCTGGACCGATCCGACGAGGTTCTGCACCGCGCTGCGCGACATCACCCGCGGGTCGGCGCCGGCATTGAAGCCGTTGCCGAGCTCGACGGCGTAGACACCGCTGATCCCGGTCTTGGTGCGCAGATCCCGCAGCAGTGTGCTGGGCTGGTACTCGGCGGCCCGGGGCAGCACGGCGACGAAGACCGGCTTGTTCGCGTCCTTGATTTTCTTGGCCAGCGCATCCGCTTGGGCCGGGGAGAACTGGCTCGAAGCGCGGGGATCCACATAGACCGGGCCCTTCTTGAGGGCTGCCGCGGCCTCGTCGAGCCCGCCGGCCGCACGGGCTCCCGGTGCCATCGCGGCGACCACCGCCAGCAGTGCGGCCACCAGCAGCAGAACCGGTCCGATCAGCGCACGACGCGTTGCGGTCTTCATGTGTTCGACGCTACCTGAACCGCACTTTCAGGACATCACCGATGCAGAGGTCGATCCGGTCCGCATCGGGGTATTTTCCCTCGCTCACGGAGGGCTGTCGCGCCGGAGATGTCCATCCAGGTGATCGCTCCGCGCGTCGTTTTTGGCGGTCAAAGCGCCGGGGATGTTCCGGCTCGCCACTCCCCCGAGGAAACGAGGAGACGATGTGCAGGGCCACCTCGATGGCCACCAATCTGGCCGTCGCCGTCGCCGCCACCGCCGTCGGATGCATGCTGGTGATCTCGCTGACGCCGTCCCGCCCGGACGCCGGCAAGAGCTGGCCCTCGGCGGGCAGTCCGACGGCCGCCATGTCCGGCCATGCGGGCTCGGCCGCGCGGGCCGCCACCTCCGCCCTCAACGCGACCACCGCCAGTGCCGGCCCCGAGGAGCCCCAGGAACCCGAGGAGTTCGCCTCGCCGCCGACCGGGCGGATCGAGGTGACCGCGCCGGAGCCGGGTGTCGACTACAAGGCGAACGGCAGCTTCACGGTGGCCTGGAAGAACAGCACGGGCGAGAAGGTGGACGTATGGCTGCGGACGGCGACGGGTCACGGCCGGTCGCAGCGGGTGGCCCTGGTGGTGCCCCGGGCGGACGCCGGACCGACCGGTGAGGCGATCGTGACGCTGCCCAAGGTGCCGCCGGGCCCCCGCTACTTCCTGGAGGTGGCCACCGCCGGTGACGCCGCGGTCGGCGATGTCAGCCGGACCTTCGCCATCACCGAATGACGCACACCACCGGCCCGGGGAGGTGGCCTACGGGGCGCCGAGCGCGACCAGTCCCGCCAGGGCCTCCCGGTGCCGCCCCGGCGTCCCCAGGGCGAGCTCATCGCTCTTGGCCCGCTTGAGGAACAGATGGGCCGGGTGTTCCCAGGTCATGCCGATGCCGCCGTGCAGCTGGATGCACTCCTCGGCGGCGCGCACCGCCACCGGCGCGCAGTACGCCTGGGCGACGGCCACCGCCACCGGGGCGTCCGGGCTGTCGGTGGCCAGCGCGTCCGCGGCGTTCCGGGCGGCAGCGCGGGCCGAGGCCACCTCCAGCCAGAGCGCGGCCAACCGGTGCTTGAGCGCCTGGAACGATCCGATGGGGCGGCCGAACTGGGTGCGCTGTGCCGTGTAGCGCACGGTTTCGGTCAGGCACCATTCGGCGACGCCCAGCTGTTCCGAGGCGAGCAGCCCGGCCCCGGTGAGCAGGGCGCGTTCGACGGCGGTGCGGGCCCGGTCCCCCCCGGCCAGGAGCCGTCCATGGGCACCGTCCAAGGTGAGGTGGCCCAGGGGGCGGGTGAGGTCGAGCGCGGTCACGGGGTCGGTACGGACGCCGTCCGCCGAGGCCTCGACCGCGTAGAGGGCCGGGCCGTCGGGTCCCTGGGCCGGGACCAGCAGGAGTTCGGCGCCCGCGGCGTCGGCGACCGAGGTCACCCGGCCGGTCAGGGCGCCGTCCGCCGTGGCGCGTACGGCCGGTTCCGGCAGCCCGCCCGGAGCGGCGGGCAGCGGGACCGCGAGCACACCGACGGTGCGGCCCCCGGCCAGCGCGGCGAGCGGCGCGGCGACGTCCTCCTGGCCGTGGTCGCAGCCGAGCAGCGCGGTCACCGCGATGACCGCGCTGGTCAGATAGGGGACGGGCGCGACGGAGCGGCCCACCTCCTCCAGCACGACGGCGGCCTCGCGGGCGCTCGCGCCCGCTCCCCCGAGCTTTTCGGGCACCAGCAGCCCCGCGGCGCCGATCTCCGTGGCGAGCGCCTGCCAGAGGCGGGTGTCGTAGGCGACCTCCGACTCCAGCCCGGCGAGCACGGTGGCCGGGTCGCTGCGGTCGGCGAGCAGCGACCGTACGGCGTCGCGCAGCGCGTCCTCGTCCTCGGAGTACAGCAGGTCGGGGTCGGCTGCCGGGGTGCCGGCCAGGGATGTCCCGTCGTTCATCGGGGGAGGTCCTTCCACGCGACGTCCTTGTCGGTGCGCGGCTCGGGCGGCAGCCCCAGCACACGTTCGGCGACGATGTTGAGCAGCACTTCCGAGGTGCCTCCTTCGATGGAGTTCCCCTTGGCGCGCAGATAGCGGTAGCCGCCCTCGCGGCCGGTGAAGTCGACGCCGTCGGGGCGGCGCATCGTCCAGTCGTCGTAGGTCAGCCCGTCCTCGGCGAGGAACTCCACCTCCCAGCCGCTGATCTCCTGGGCGAGCCGGGCGAAGGCCAGCTTCATCCCGCTGCCCTCGGGGCCGGGCTGGCCCTTGGTGAGCTGCTGGCGCAGCCGCTCGCCGGTCAGCCGGGCGACCTCGGCCTCCACCCACAGCTTCAGCAGCCGCTGGTGCAGATCGTGGGTGCGCAGTTCGGGGCGTGCGCGCCAGCCGGCGGCGGCCACGCCGATCATGCTCCCCCTGCCGTCGGCGGGGGTGCCCGCACCCTCGCGGGGGGTGCGGGAGCCGCCGATGGCGACCCGCTCGTTCATCAGCGTGGTCTGGGCGACCTTCCAGCCCTCGCCGACCTCGCCGAGGCGCTGGGCGTCGGGGATGCGGACGCCGGTGAGGAAGACCTCGTTGAACTCGGCCTCGCCGGTGATCTGCCGCAGCGGACGCACCTCGACACCGGGGTCGGTCATATCGCACACGAAGTAGCTGATCCCGCGGTGTTTGGGCAGGTCAGGATCGGTACGGGCAATCAGGATCGCCCAGCGGGCCAGATGTGCGCTGGACGTCCAGACCTTCTGGCCGTCCACGATCCAGTCGCCCGCCTCGTCACGTACCGCGCGGGTCGCCAGCGCCGCCAGGTCGGAGCCGGCGCCGGGCTCGCTGAACAGCTGGCACCACACCTCCTCGCCGGTCCACAGCGGGCGCAGCAGACGCTGCTTCTGCTCGTCGGTGCCGAAGCGCAGGATGGTGGGCGCGGCCATGCCGAGGCCGATGCCGATGCGGCCGGGGTCGTTGCCGGGGGCGTCGGCGGCCTCCAGCTCCGCGTCCACGACCGCTTGCAGGGAGCGTGGCGCGTCCAGCCCGCCGAGGCCCTTGGGGAAGTGGACCCAGGCCAGCCCCGCGTCGAAGCGGGCGCGCAGGAAATCCAGCCGGCCGGTGGTGGCGGGCGGGTGTGCGGCGAGCAGCTCGGCGATGCGCCGGCGCAGGTCTTCGGGGTCGGTCATCGGGTCTCCTCCGCCGCGGGCAGCACGACCAGCCGGCCGGTGGACGTACCGTCGGCGACCCGCTGGACGGCTTCGGCGGCGTCCTCCAGCGGGAACCTGCCGCCGATGAGCGGCTTGACGGCGCCCTGTGCGGCGAGCTTGGCGAGCTCCTCGTGGCAGGCGTCGACCGCGGCCGGGTCCTTGGTGTTGTAGAGGCCCCAGTGCAGGCCCAGGATCGCGTAGTTCTTCACCAGCGCGTGGTTGAGCGCCGGGGTGGGGATGGCGCCGCCGGCGAAGCCGACGACGATGATCCGGCCCTCGAAGGCGATGCACTTGACGGACTTGGCGTACGCCTCACCGCCCACCGGGTCGTAGACCACATCCGCGCCGCGGCCGCCGGTGGCTTCCTTCACGGCGGCGATGATGTCGTCACTGCGGCGGTCGAGGACGACGTCGCAGCCCAGTTCGCGGGCGGCCTTGGCCTTGTCCTCGCCGCCCACGACGCCGATGACCCGCGCGCCCGCTGCCTTGCCGAGCTGTACGGCGGCACTGCCGACGCCCCCTGCGGCGGCGTGCACGAGCAGGGTCTCGCCGGCCTGGAGCCGGGCCCTGCGGTGCAGTCCGAACCAGCCGGTCTGGTAGCCGATGTGCAGCGCGGCGGCCTCGGCGTCGTCCAGAGCCTCGGGTGCCGGGCGTACCGTCGCCGCGTCGACGACGGCGAGTTCGGCGAAACCGCCGTCGGGCAGCGGCGGCTGGGCCAGCACCCGGGCCCCGATCTCACCGGTCGCCCCCTCCCCCGCGGCGAGCACCTCGCCACAGATCTCCACGCCGGGGGTGAACGGCAGCGGCGGCCGCACCTGGTACTGGCCCCGGCACAGCAGGGCGTCGGGGAAGTTGACGTTGGCGGCCCGCACCCGCAGCAGCAGCTGCCCGGGTCCGGGCTGCGGGTCCGGCACCTCCTCCAGCCGCATCACTTCACGCGGCTCGCCGTTCGCGTGTACGCGCCATGCCTTCACCTGGTGCCTCCACAGACCTTGGATACGCGGGTCGGGCGGAGGGCGCACCGGCGCCCTCGCCAGCGACATACTAAGCGGTCGGTATCCCGCAGGGAACAGTCTCCGCCACATCGCGGCGATGCCCCGGCAGAACCCACTGTGCGAGGCCCGGGAGCCTGGTACTGACAGGGTCATGCTCGCGCCCGCCCGACGCCGGAGACTGGCGGGCATGGACTCACCCGCCATGGACTCACCCGCCGCCTTGGGAGACTTTCTGCGCACCCGCCGCGCCCGGCTGCAGCCGGAGGACGTCGGGCTGGTCTCCTACGGGGCGCGCCGCCGCGTCCCCGGCCTGCGCCGCGAGGAGCTGGCCCAGCTGGCCGGCGTCAGCGTCGCGTACTACACCCGCCTCGAACAAGGGCAGAGCCACCAGGCCTCGGAAGGGGTGCTGGACGCGCTGGCCCGAGCGCTGCGGCTGACCGACGACGAGGGGGCGCATCTGCGCGAGCTGGCAAGCCCGGCCAAGACGCGCCGCCGCCCCGCGGTGCGCCACGACAAGGTCCGCCCCGGCGTACGGCAGTTGCTCGCCGCCGTGGCGGACGTACCGGCCCTCGCCCTCGGGCCGCGCTTCGAGATCCTGGCCTGGAATCGCCTGGGGCACGCCCTGACCGCCGGACACCTCGACTTCGACAGCCCCGGCCGCCCGCAGGACCGCCCCAACGCCCAGCGGCTGCTCTTCCTCGACCCGCACACCCGCGAGCTGTACCCGGACCGCGACGAGGAGGTCCGACGGGCCGTCTCCTCCCTGCGGGTGGCCGCGGGGCAGCGCTCCGACGATCCGCAACTGGCCGAACTGATCGGCGAGTTGTCGATGAAGAGCACCGAGTTCAGCAGTCTGTGGTCACGTCATGCCGTCCATAACTGCACCTTCAGGACCAAGCGGTTCCACCATCCCCTGGTGGGCGATCTGGAGCTGGACTTCGAGATGATGCAGACGCCGGACGGCTCCGGGCAGGGCGTGATGATGTACACCGCGGCGCAGGGCTCACCGTCCGAGGCGGCGCTGCGGCTACTCGCCGCGGAGCGCGGCCCAGAACTCCGGGTCCTCGAACCCGAGCGCCCATAGGCCGGTGCCCCGCACCCCGTACTTCCTCAGCAGCGGCAGCTGCTCGCTGACACCGCGTGCGTCCTGGTACCAGACCTCGTGGTCCACGCCGTCCTTGCGGTAGGTGAAGTGCGGGGTGCCGGACCGCTCGTCGAAGAGGTAGTCCGCGTCCTCCCGTTCGCGCAGCGCCTCGGCCTCCTTCCAGGTCAGATGGGCCGCATGGCCCGTGACCCCGCTGATCCAGTCCCAGCCGTAGCCCGGGAAGGCCACCTCGATCTTGTGCCGGGGGACGGTGTCGGTGGCGTAGCGCAGAAATTCGTCGTACCAGTCCTTGGCGGACAGCGGGCCCGCCTCGCCGCCCGACCAGTGCAGGTCGTAGCCCATGATGCGGAACCGGTCGACGTAGCTGCCGAGCCGCTCGTAGTCGAAGGCCTGGCCGCTGCCGCGGACCCGGGCGAGCACCGTGACCACGCACTGCTTGTCACGGTCGTGCAGCCGCGCGCACAGCTCCTTGACGAGCCGGTTGTATCCGGTCCGCACGTCGTCGCGGGTCTCGCGGTCGCCGGTGACCGCCATCGCCTCGTAGTCCAGGTCGATCCCGTCGTACGCACGGCTCGCGACCAGATCCAGCAGCGTGTCGATGTGGTCCCGCCGCCGCTGCGGATCGTGCATCAGGTCGGCCATCTCCTCGGCGCCGAGGGTCTCGGTCACGGTCGGCACGACGTCGATCCCGGCGTCGTGCAACCCGTCGATGATGTCGCGCCGTCCCGCGCCCGGGTGTCCCGTGACGGTGGTGTCGGAGGAGGTCTCGTACCAGAAGGGGCTGACGGAGTGCAGCTGGGAGGCGTGCCGCAGCGCGTCGCGGTAGGCGGCATCCATGTCGCCCCAGTAGGGCAGCCAGGCCGAGCCGGTCCGCCCGCCGCCCCTCGGGTCCGTCGCCGCCGCGGCCGGCGGGGTCCAGAGCCCGGTGAGCACCGCCACGGTCAGCAGGAGCGCAAGCCCGGTGCGCGTCCGGGTTCTTGATGCATGATCCATTTCTGGAGCGTGCCCGGTTTCATTACTGACGCATCGTCAGTTCGACCGAACGGGGTGCGCCGGGCACGACCGCGCGCGGGGCGGGCCCGGGGCGCTCCGCGGCCCGGTCCCGGCTCTGGACGGATCTCAGGTTCGCCCGGCCCGCTGCTGGACGTCCCGCCGGGCGCCGGTCGCTGTCGGGGCGCACCGTCAGGCCGTTGTCGTCCTCTTCCGTCGCCGCCGTTCGCCGGGCACCTCGGGCGGCGTGACCACGATCCGGCCGGAGGCGATTGCCTGTGCGAGGGAGAGGCGATCGTACGCGATCTCGGCACAGGTCGCGGTGTCCATGCGCAGCCGGACGTCGGGGCGCTCGGCGGGGCCGTCCGCATAGCCGGGCCCGCCGTCCGGGCCGCCGGGGTCCGCCCCGTCGCCACCCGCTCCGTCGCCCCCGAGGACGACATGGAACTCGCCCTCGTCGAGGGCGATGTCGACCACGTCGATGCCGTCGGTGAAGTGCCGGGCCAGCCGTGCGACGAGGGGCACCGCGAACCAGTGGGCCCGCACCGCGTCCGTCGGGCGCTTCTCGTCGAGGGCGGGGGCGCCCCAGTCGGCGAGGGCGGTGAGTGCGGGCAGCAGCGCACGGCCGCGAGGGGTGAGCTCATAGACGAAGGCGGCCCCGGGCGGGGCGAGCCGGCGGCGGGTGACCAGGCCGTCCCGCTCCATGTCCTTGAGGCGCGAGGCGAGCATGTCGGTACTGACGCCCGGCAGGTCGGCGTGCAGATCGGTGTAGCGCCGGGAGCCGCCCAGCAGCTCCCGGACGATCAGGAGCGTCCAGCGGTCGCCCACGGCATCCAGGGCTCGGGCGACGGCGCAGTACTGGTCATAACTTCGGCGCGGCATGACACCAGCATAGACAGAGGTTGGACTTTCCAAGTCTCCACTTGGTAAAACCAAGTACGGTGTAACGAGTGCTGCCGCGCCGCGCGGTGAGCGAGGGACCTGGAGGCCACCGCATGCAGTTCAAGCAGTCCAGCAAGATGGCCGACGTCTGTTACGAGATCCGCGGGCCGGTGATCGAGCACGCGGACGCGCTGGAGGAGGCCGGCCACAGTGTGCTGCGGCTGAACACCGGCAATCCGGCGCTGTTCGGCTTCGAGTGCCCCGACGAGATCCTGCAGGACGTGATGCGCAACCTCTCCCGCGCGCACGGCTACACGGAGTCCCAGGGCATCCTCTCGGCCCGCCGCGCGGTGGCCCAGCACTACCAGCAGAGCGGACTGCCGGATGTCGGCGTGGACGACATCTACCTGGGCAACGGCGTCTCCGAACTCGTCTCGATGTCGGTGCAGGCGCTGCTCGACGACGGCGACGAGGTGCTCATCCCGGCCCCCGACTTCCCCCTGTGGACGGCGGTCACCACGCTCGCCGGCGGCAAGGCCGTGCACTACCTCTGCGACGAGTCCGCGGACTGGCTGCCGGACCTGGACGACCTCGCCTCGAAGATCACCGACCGGACCCGGGCGATGGTCATCATCAACCCCAACAACCCGACCGGCGCGGTCTACCCGCGCGAGCTGCTGGAGGGCATGCTCGATCTCGCCCGGCGCCATCAGCTGATGGTCTTCGCCGATGAGATCTACGACCGGATCCTGTACGACGACGAGGTCCACCACCATGCCGCGGTGCTCGCCCCCGACCTGGTCTGCCTCACCTTCAGCGGGCTGTCCAAGTCCTACCGGGTGGCCGGATTCCGCTCCGGCTGGCTGGTGGTCTCCGGCCCCAAGCAGCACGCCGCCGACTATCTGGAGGGCCTGGGCACCCTCGCGTCCATGCGGCTGTGCCCGAACGCGCCCGCCCAGTACGCCATCCAGGCCGCGCTCGGCGGCCGGCAGAGCATCAACGACCTGGTACTGCCGGGCGGCCGGCTGCGTGAGCAGCGCGACCGGGCCTGGGAGCGGCTGAACGAGATCCCGGGCGTCTCCTGCGTCAAGCCCAAGGGCGCGCTCTACGCCTTCCCCCGCCTCGATCCCGCCGTCCACAAGATCCACGACGATGAGAAGTTCGTTCTGGATCTCCTCCTGCGCGAGAAGATCCAGGTCGTGCAGGGCACCGGTTTCAACTGGCCGCAACCGGACCACTTCCGCATCCTCACCCTCCCCCACGCCGATGACCTCGACGCGGCGATCAGCCGGATCGGACGCTTCCTGGCGGGCTACCGTCAGTGACATCGGGCGGCGGACGTGCCGCGACACCGTGGCGGCAAAATCCGCCCTACCCGGCACTCACTCGAACGGCCGTACCCCTCTCCCGTCCCCGCCCGCCGCCCGCCGGTCCGGCCCCAGTCCCCGGCGGCGGGCGCGAAGGGCGTCCTGGCGCCCGGACGGCGCCGCGGCACCGTCCGGTGGTCTCCCGCCCCGGACGGCCCCCTCGCCCCGTGGACGCCCGTCCCGCCCGCCGCGGCGCGAACGCGCCCTTGAGCGCATCGCCCGCAGGAGATTAGGTGGAGGGCGGCAATCCTGCCGCCACCCCACCAGGGAGAGGGATTCCATGCCCGTACGGCCTGCAGAAACAGAAGCGGAGCTGGAAGCTCATCTGCACGGAATATGCTTCAAGACGGGTCCGCCGCGCCGTATCGGGGTCGAGATCGAATGGCTGGTCCATGACGCGCGCAACCCCCGATGTCCCATCGAACCGGCCCGGCTGCACAGCGCGGCCACCACCTTGCGCGCCCTTCCCCTCCATTCCCTGCTGACCTTCGAGCCCGGCGGCCAGCTGGAGCTCAGCTCGCTCCCCGCCCGCTCCCTCACCGAGTGCATCGAGACGGTCACCGCCGATCTCGCACTGGTCCGCCCCGCCATGCTGGCCATGGGCCTGGGCATGGCCGGCCACGGTCACAATCCGTGGCACCGCCCGCAGCGGGTGCTGACCGAACCGCGCTACCAGGCCATGGAGGCGTACTTCGACCGCTGGGGCTCCGCCGGGCGGTCCATGATGTGCGCCACCGCGTCCGTGCAGGTGTGTGTGGACGCCGGCTACGAGGAGCCGGGCCCGCTCGGCTACGGCCGGCGCTGGCTGCTGGCCCATCTGCTGGGCGCGGTGCTGGCCGCGGCCTTCGCCAATTCGCCGACCAGCGAGGGCTGCCCCACCGGCTACCGCACCACCCGCCAGGTCGTCTGGTCGCAGCTCGACCCCGCCCGTACGCTCGCCCCGTCGGACGGGCCCGATCCGCGCACCGCCTGGGTGAGCTACGTCCTGGACGCTCCGGTGATGTGCCTGCGTGCCGAGGAAGGCCCCTGGGACGCGCCCGAGGGGCTCACCTTCCGCGAGTGGATCCGTACCGGCGTGCCCAGACCGCCCACCCAGGAGGATCTGGACTACCACGTCACCACCCTCTTCCCGCCCGTCCGGCCGCGCGGCCATCTGGAACTGCGCATGATCGACGCACAGTCGGGCGACGCCGGGTGGGTCGTACCGCTGGCCGTCACGGCCGCGCTGTTCGACGACCCGGAGGCCGCGGAGCGGGCGTACCGCATCGTCAAACCCCTGGCGGAGACGGCGGGTTCCCGCCCCGCACCGCGCAATCCGCTGTGGCGGCGGGCCGCCCGCGGGGCGTTGACCGACCCGGAACTGCACGCGGCGGCGGTGGCCTGCTTCGCCGCCGCACAGGAGGCCCTGCCACGGCTCGGCGCCTCCCCCGACGTGCTCGCGGCGGTCGCGGAGTTCACCGAACGCTATGTGACACCCGGCCGCTGCCCCGCGGACGATCATCTCGACGCCCTGTACGCCGCGGAGGGCGATCTCATAGTTGGGAAGGACAGCCCGTGACCCTCGACCCCGAGCTCCTTCGTGAACGCGCGGCCTCGGCACTGCTCGCCGCCCGCGACCGCACCCGCCTGCTGACCACCTGCGTCGAGGATCCCGACCTCATGGCGCAGCACTCCCCGCTGATGTCCCCGCTGGTGTGGGACCTGGCGCACATAGGCAACCAGGAGGAGCAGTGGCTGCTGCGCACCGTGGGCGGCCGTGACGCACTGCGCCCGGACATCGACTCCGTCTACGACGCCTTCGAGCACCCTCGCGCCAAGCGCCCTTCCCTGCCGCTGCTGGCGCCCGACGAGGCGCACGGCTATGTCGCCGAGGTCCGCGGCCGGGTGCTGGACATCCTGGAGCGCGCTCCGCTGCACGGCGGTCCGCTGCTCGACTCCGGCTTCGCCTTCGGCATGATCGCGCAGCATGAGCAGCAGCACGACGAGACCATGCTCATCACCCACCAGCTGCGCCACGGCCCGGCCGTACTCACCGCGCCCGAGCCGCCGCCCGCCTCCGACGACATCCTGCCCGCCGAAGTCCTCGTTCCCGGCGGGCCGTTCACCATGGGCACCTCCACCGAGCCCTGGGCGCTGGACAACGAGCGGCCCGCGCACCGCCGGCTGGTGCCCTCCTTCCTGATCGACACCACACCCGTCAGCAACGGCGCCTACCAGCGGTTCATCGAGGCCGGCGGCTACGAGGAGCCGCGCTGGTGGTCCGCGCAGGGCTGGGCCCAGGTGCAGGAGCACACGCTGCGCGCACCGCTGTTCTGGAAGCGCGACGGGGGCCAGTGGCTGCGCCGGCGGTTCGGGGTGACCGAACCGGTGCCGCCGGACGAGCCCGTACTGCATGTGAGCTGGTACGAGGCCGACGCCTATGCGCGCTGGGCCGGCCGGCGGCTGCCGACCGAGGCCGAGTGGGAGAAGGCCGCCCGGCACGACCCGGCGACCGGGCGGGCCAGGCGCTATCCCTGGGGCGACGAGGACCCCACGGCGGCGCACGCCAACCTCGGCCAGCGGCATCTGCGGCCCGCCCCCGTCGGCAGCTACCCCGACGGCCGGTCGCCGCTCGGCGTACGGCAGCTGATCGGCGACGTGTGGGAGTGGACGGCGAGCGACTTCCTGCCGTATCCGGGCTTCGCCGCCTTCCCCTACCGGGAGTACTCGGAGGTGTTCTTCGGCGACGAGTACAAGGTGCTGCGCGGCGGTTCGTTCGCGGTCGGTCCGGTCGCCTGCCGGGGCACCTTCCGCAACTGGGACCTGCCCGTCCGGCGCCAGATCTTCTCCGGGTTCCGTACCGCGCGGGACGCCGACCCGGCGGCGGACGCGTGACGGCCGCGGCCCCGCCGGCCCGGGAGGCCGTTGCCTGATGTGCCGTCATCTTGCCTATCTGGGGCCGGAGATACCCTTCGGCCAGGTGGTACTGGCCCCGCCGTACAGCCTCTACCGGCAGTCGTGGGAACCGCGCCGGCAGCGCCACGGCACGGTCAACGCGGACGGATTCGGCGTCGGCTGGTATGCGCCGGGCGATCCGGTGCCCGCCCGCTACCGCAGGGCCGGGCCGATCTGGGGCGACGATCTGCTGCCCGACCTTGGGCGGGTGGTACGCACCGGCGCGCTGCTCGCCGCCGTACGGGACGCCACCGTGGCCGGTGCGGACGCCGAGGCCGCGGCCGCGCCGTTCGCCGAGGGGCGCTATCTGTTCAGCCACAACGGCGCGGTGTCCGGCTGGCCGGAGTCGCTCGCCCCGCTGGCTGCCGAGCTGCCGCCGGGGGAACTGCTGCGGCTGCCGGCCCGCTGCGACGCGGCGTTCCTGTGGGCGCTGGTCCGGCACCGGCTGGCGCGCGGTGACGAGCTCGGCGAGGCGCTGGCCGGCACCGTCGCGGCGGTCGTCGCGGCCGCGCCCGCCTCCCGGCTCAATCTGCTGCTGACCGACGGCACCGCCATCGCCGCCACCGCCTGGGGCGACACGCTGTGCCACCTGGCCGTTCCCGGAGGCGGCACGGTAGTGGCCTCCGAACCGTACGACGATTCCCCCCACTGGACCGAGGTCCCGGACCGCACTCTGCTGCGCGCCACCCGGACCGATGTCCACCTCATCCCGCTCAAGGAGCCCGCTACGTGAGCCCGCTCAGCATCACCCGCACCCTCCCTGCCGACGCCACCGCGGCCGCACTGCGCGCCGATGTCAGCCAGGGCCTGACCCGTACCCCCAAACAGCTGCCGCCCAAGTGGTTCTACGACGCCCGAGGCAGCGAGCTGTTCGAGGACATCACCAAGCTGCCCGACTACTACCCGACCCGCGCCGAGCGGGAGATCCTGCTCACCCGCGCCGATCACATCGCCGCGGCGACCCAGGCCCGCACCCTGATCGAGCTGGGGTCGGGCTCCTCCGACAAGACCCGCCATCTCATCGGCGCGCTGACCGAGCTGCACGCCTATGTGCCCATCGACGTCAGCGAATCCGCGCTGGCCGCGGCGGGCGAGACGCTGCTCACCGAGCACCCCGGACTCACCGTGCATGCGCTGGTCGCCGACTTCCAGCAGGGCATCGAACTCCCCGACACCCCCGGTCCGCGGCTGCTCGCCTTCCTCGGCGGCACCATCGGCAATCTGCTCCCCGAGGAGCGCTCAGCGTTCCTGCACTCCGTGCACGACATGCTCTCCCCGGGCGATGCGCTGCTGCTCGGCACCGACCTGGTCAAGGAGGAGGCCACGCTCGTCGCCGCCTATGACGATCCGCAGGGCGTGACGGCCGCGTTCAACAAGAACGTCCTGGAGGTCATCAACCGCGAGCTGGGCGGCGATTTCGACCCGGCGGACTTCGACCATGTCGCACTGTGGAACACCGAGCGCGAGTGGATCGAGATGCGGCTGCGGGCCCGCAAGGACCTGAGCGTCAAGCTTCCCGGAGTGGACCTGGCGGTGAGCTTCACCGCGGGCGAGGAGCTGCGGACCGAGGTCTCGGCCAAGTTCCGCCAGGACGGCGTGCGGGCCGAACTCGCAGCCGCCGGACTGGAGTTGACCAACTGGTGGACGGACAGCGCGGACCGCTTCGCGCTGTCGCTCGCCTTCCGCGTCTGATATTCGCCCCTTCCCGGCCGGCGTGACCCTCCGGTCCCCCGGCCGGGTGCCGCACGCACGCTCCATGTGGTTCGATGCCCCGACCGCAGGTGCGCACCGGGGCTGCCGCTGCGCACCCACGCAGACTCGACGGACAGGGGAAGCGGCATGGGGCTGGGACTGGATCGGCGGGGTTTCCTCCGGGGCGCGGCCGGGCTGTCGGCCGCCGGGGCGCTGGCGGGCGTCGGCAGCGGGCAGTTCACGGCCGGCGCGGCCCAGCGCCGGGCGTCCGTACTGTCCGTGCAGGACTGGATGTCGGCGCTCGGCGACGCCACTCCCGTCCAGCGGCTGACGATCCCCGGCACCCATGACTCGGGTGCCCGGATAGGCGGCCCCTGGGTCGCCTGCCAGAACACGCCCGTCGACGCCCAGCTCAACAGCGGTATCCGCTTCCTGGACGTCCGCTGCCGGGCCATCGACAACGCCTTCGCCATCCATCACGGCGCCTTCTACCAGGAGTTGATGTTCGGCGATGTGCTCAACGCCTGCCGGGCGTTCCTGCAGGCCCATCCCTCCGAGACGGTGCTGATGCGGGTCAAGCAGGAGTACTCGGAGGTCAGCGCCGAGGAGTTCCGCCGGATCTTCGGCATCTACCTGGACGACAAGGGCTACCGGTCGCTGTTCCGGCTGGACGACGGTCTGCCGACGCTGGGTCAGGCCCGCGGCCGGGTGGTGCTGCTGGCGGACTCCGACGGTCTGGGCGGCGTCCGTTACGCCGATCCGCAGCTGTTCGACATCCAGGACGACTACATGGCGGAGCCGTTCGGCAAGTACCCGAAGATCGAGGCCCAGTTCCGCAAGGCCGTCACCCAGCCCGGCAAGCTCTTCGTCAATTACGTCAGCACCGCCGCCCTGCTTCCGCCCCGCTCCAATGCGGACCGTCTCAACCCGCAGGTCAAGAATCTGCTGGCGGGCTCGGAGGGGAGCGGCTGGACGGGTCTCGGCATCGTCCCGATGGACTTCCCCAACGAGGCCGGCCTGGCGGAGACGCTGATCGGGCACAACCTCGCGGGGCGGGGAGTGCGGCTCGCGGCGTGAGCGGGGGCCGGCGGGCGCGCGCGGGACGGCGGGCCGCAGAGGTCCGCACGGCCTGGGCGGGGGCGCGGCGCGGTTCACCCGAACGGCTCAGCGGGGCGGGCTCCGGCAGTACGGTCGCCGCGCTCCTCACGCCCCGGCCCGTCGGGCCGCTCGGACGGCGGGTGTGCCGGTCGTTCCGGCGCGGATCTCCGCCGTGATCTTCGACGCCTGAGCGGAATGATGCGCCAAGTGACCGAACCACGGCACGCATCCCTGCATCAGACTGGGTGAAATGTCTGGTTCCGGTGTGGCCCCAGCGTCCGACGGGGTTCCGCCGGCTGATGCGGCGAGGCGGCTGTTGGTGGAGACGAGCGAACGCGGGACCGAGCCGGCGGACAACGCCGGCGGGGCGGACCGGTACGCCGGGACACCGTCGGCAGAGGACTGCCTCGGTCCCGGCGGGCCGGCCTGCACGGGCCGCGGCCGGGTCGGCGCTCCGCTGCGGGCGACCCTGGCGCTCGGGGTGCTGACCGTGGTCGTGGGCAGCACGGCGCTGGCCCTGGGGTCCCCGTCACGCGACCCCTACCTGGCCGCCGGGGACACCGCCACCGGCGCCTATCTCGCCACCCGCGCCGACGGTGACCAGGCCGCCGCCGCGGTCCTCGCCGGCCCCTACCGGGAGCGGCCGGGGCCACCGGTGACGGCGCGGTACGGCGGCGGGAGGGCGGCCCCGCTGACGGCGTCGCACCCTTTGCTGGCGGCCCCGGCGGCGGCCTCACCGGCGATCGGCGCGCTCTTCTCCCCCGACGATGACGGTGCCCCGGTCCACCACTGCACGGCCAGCGTGGTGCATGCCCCTGGGGGCGACCTCGTCGTCACCGCGGCGCACTGTGTGCACGACGACGGCTTCCGCACCCGGCTGGTGTTCGCGCCCGGACTGCACAACGGGATCGCGCCGTACGGCCTGTGGGTGCCGACCCGTATCCATGTCGATCCGCGCTGGATCAGCAGCCGGGACCCCGACCACGATGTGGCGTTCCTGAGGGTGCGCCGAGCGGGGCGGGCCGGCGGCCGGATAGAGGACGTCACGGGCGCCGAACGGATCCGGTTCGGCGCACCGGCCGGACGGCCGGCGCTGCTGACCGGTTACCCCGAGGACCAGGACGCACCGGTCAGCTGCCGGCACACGGTGGACGCCCAGAGCGCGACCCAACTCCGCTTCGTCTGCGCGGGGTTCCCGAACGGGACCAGCGGCGGGCCGATGCTCACCGACCTCGACCCGGCCACCGGCACCGGGTCGCTGATCGGCGTGATAGGCGGTCTCGACGAGGGCGGTGACGACCTCGTCTCGTACAGCAGCCGGTTCGGCGAGGACGTGGCCGCGCTCTACCGGCGGGCGACCACGGAACCGGACCCACGGGCCGCACAGCCCGGCGTCCGGGCCGCCGCGTCCGGCGTCATGCCCCGCGCGGCACCACGGTCTTGAGGACGGACGGCAGCGGATACCAGTCGGCGGTAGCGAAGCTCGCATGCGCCGCGGCCAGTTGCCCGACCCGGGCCAGCGCCTCCGCCTCGGTCGGGTGGGTGCCGTCGATGACCGGCGGCACATTGTGGGCGTCGGTCATGATGAGCAGGTAGTGGCGGGTGTCGTACCAGGAGGTGTCGATACTGCCGTTCAGATAGGTCGCGGCGTCGCCGTCGAAGACCACGAACCAGGGACGCAGCGCCGGGTCGGCGTAGCGCTCCCGGGGGTCGCCGGGCGCGGCACCGTGCACCGCGGGGAACGCCGTCGACTGCGCCAGCTTTCCTTGCGCCGCAAGGTCCTTGAGGTGGCCGGCGTACTCGACGTCCGTCCACAGCTTGTCGAACGGGTTCTTCTCCTCGACCGTGCCGGGTATCAGCTCGAACAGGAACTTGCCGGCCATGTCGGCGCGCGAGGGCCAGCCGCCGGCCCGCACCGCCTCGTCGGCGGTGGCATGTCCGCCGGTGAGGTCCCCGGGGCCGTAGACCGCATCGCCCAGCTTCTGCCGTACCAGCGCATCGAACTCTGCGGGGCCGCGGCCGCCCTTGGCGTTGAAGCCGTCCTTCATCTCGACCTTGAGCAGCACCGGACGGTGGCCGGGGTGGGCGTCGTGCCAGGCCTTCATATCGGCCAGGCAGCCGGCGAAGTCCTGGTCCCGGCTCTTGGTGCGCAGTTCCGAGGCGTTCGCGGCGCCCTCGCAGTTGCTGTTGTTCCCGAGCGGGTTGCTGTGCGAGACCCGCCAGGACCGGCCCAGTCCGTTGGACCAGAGGTCGAGTTCGAGCAGTGCGGCGCCGGAGTCCAGGGCGTCCGCGAAGTAGTGGTACTTCTCCTTGTCATAGGCGTTGTGGACGCCCACGGACGTGCTGGTGCCGTATGTCGTGGCGGCCGGCTCGGCGCCCGCCGGCCCGCTCACCGCGATCACTGCCGCCGCCGCGACGGCTACCGTCCCCACACACCGCTTCCCGTTCATGTGCCCCGCTTTCCCCTAGGTCGTCGGCCGTCGGTAAGGTTCCCGAACGTCGTTTCGACCGGTCGGTCACCCGGTCGATCGGGCAGCAGCGTACGGGAGTTCGGCACCGGAGGGACCACGCGGGCGAACGGCGGGTAAGGAAACAGCCGATGACAGGAACCGGCCGGGGAGAGCGCATGACCGACAAGCAACGCACCGACAGCACACCACGCACCGGACTGCCGCTCGCGGCGGCCCTTCTGACCGGGACGGTCGCGCTCTGCGTCTCGCTCGTCGCCTTCGGCAACATCACCGACTTCGACACCAACCGGGAGTTCGTCCGCCATGTGCTGGCCATGGACACCACGTTCAAGGACCAGGACCTGATGTGGCGGGCCATCACCTCGCACGCGCTGCAGGACGCCGCGTACCAGGCGGTCATCGCCTGGGAGACGGTGGCCGCGGTGGTGCTGCTCGCGGCCACCGCGCTGTGGGCCGTCGGCGCACGGCGCGGCAGCTTCGCTCGGGCCCGGCAGATCAGCACCCTCGGGCTGCTGATGGTGGTGCTGCTGTTCGGGGCGGGCTTCCTCGCGATCGGCGGCGAGTGGTTCGCGATGTGGCAGTCCAAGGAGTGGAACGGGCTGGAGGCCGCGACCCGCAATCTCACGGTCGCCGGGATCGCGCTGGTGGTCGTCCATCTGCCGGGCGCGGCCGGGAAGGACCGGAGCGGGGAGTAGCGGACGCACCGCCGCTCCCCGCCCCGCGGACTCACCGCTCGGTGCGGTAGCCCGTCAGCGCACCCCACCATGGCCCCGGCGGGCCGGAAGATCCGGCCCGCCGGGAGGGGTGCCGGGTCTCAGCCCGCCGCGTACACATCCTCGATGTAGCGGCCGGCGGCGGTCAGTTCGCGCAGCCAGGCCTCGGACTCCTGGGGCGAGGCGCCGGTGCGGGCTCCGTGCAGCTCGCGGAACGCGGCCCGTACACCAGGGGCCATCCGGCTGCCGTCGCCGCAGACATACACCCGCGCACCGGCCTGCAGCAGCTCCCACACCTCGGCCGCCTCGGCGGCGATCCGGTGCTGGACGAAGCGGTGGCCGTTCTCGGGGCGTGCGCTGAAGACGGGGCGTACGGAGACGACGCCGGCGGCTTCGGCCGCGGCGAACTCCGCGGCGTGCAGGAAGTCGGCGGTGGGGTCGTCGCAGCCGAAGTAGAGCCGGGCGGGGGCCTGCCGGCCCGCGGCGACACGGTCGGCGACGGCCCCGCGGAAGGGCGCGAGACCGGTGCCCGCCGCGATCAGGATGACGGGGGTGTCATCGGCCGCATCGAGGCGGAAGGCCTCACGGCAGGGCTGGACGCGGGCCAGGACCGTGTCGCCGGGCCGCAGCGCGTGCAGATGGGTCGAGCCGGTGCCGCCGGGCAGCAGCGAGACCATCAGATCGGCGTGCCGGGGGTCGGCGGCCGGCGAGGACGACAGGGAGTAGTGCCGGATGCGCAGCGGCGGCAGCAGCTCCAGGACCGTCGGCCAGGGCAGCTCGCCGCGCAGCGCCGGGTGGGCCTCGATCAGGTCGATCAGGGTGCGCGGGTCGTCCTCGGCGAGGTTTTCCAGGGCCTGGCGCTCGGGCGGGCAGGGGTTGTGGGCGGCCAGCTGCGCCACCTGCCCGGGTGTCGGGCGCATGCCCAACTCCAGGTGGTGGGTGAGCAGTTCACGGACCGTCAGGGGACGGTCGACGGGCAGGGTGTCGCGGCTCGCGCGGCGGCCGGAGTGCAGCGCGAGGACGGTGTCCAGGCCGGCGCCGAGGGCGTGGGCGGCCCGCTCGACGGCGGCCGGGGCGTTGGCCGGCAGCACGGCGAGGTGGTCGGCGGTGCGGTAGCCGACGCCGTCCGGCAGGGCGATGCGCAGGAAGCGCTTGGGCCGCGGCCAGTCCTGTGCGGTGAGGTCGTAGGACTCGGTGACAGTCATCGGGACGAGGTCATGGCGTGCGGCGAGCGCGTCCAGCGGGCCGCCGGTGATCTCGGTGACGGTGTACCCGGTGTCCTCGGCGTCCGGTGCGCTCGCGCCGATGCTCGCCGGGTCGCCGTAGCGCGTCAGCAGCTGGGTGCGCAGCGCCGCGGTGAACTCCTTGACGGCGCCGCTCAGGTCGCCGGAGGCGTCGGCCTCGGCGCGCGGCAGCAGCCGGTGGGCGCCGAGTGCGTCGAGCCGGTCGTCGATGAGGGTCGGTATGTGCTGGTAGGTGGCGGCCCAGTTGCGGTCGCCGACGCCGAGGACGGCGAACGGGAGGCCGGTGGCGGCGCCGTCCTGCGCGGTGTTGAGCCAGTTGACGAAGGCGGCGGCGTCATCGGTGGGCCGGCCGTTGTAGGAGGCGGCGAC
The DNA here is from genome assembly GCF_053611685.1 of Streptomyces sp. NPDC054786. Classification (NCBI taxonomy): domain Bacteria; kingdom Bacillati; phylum Actinomycetota; class Actinomycetes; order Kitasatosporales; family Streptomycetaceae; genus Streptomyces; species Streptomyces sp. NPDC054786. The sequence continues at coordinate 51,747 of NZ_JBSHAW010000052.1, forward strand.
GATGACGACGGGACGGTCGGCGGGCAGCGCACCGGCATACGCGTCGAGCGGCGCCACATCGGTGGCGAAGCCCAGGCCGGTGGCCTCGTCGGCGAGCCGCTCGGCGAACTCCCGGCAGGTGCCGTAGTTGCTGCCGTGCAACAGCAGCAGGCCGGTGCCCTGGGGGACGCAGGTCGGCAGCCCGTCGTCGGTGGCGGTGTCGTCCGCGGTGCCGGCGCCGCCGCCGGGGAGCACGGCCAGCGCGGTGCGGACCGCGGCCCGGTCGGCGGGCGTCCGGGCGGCCGGCGTGAAGGTGAACCCGTCGGGCTTGAGGGTCAGCGTCTCCTTGATGCGCAGCCGGTAGTCGCCGTGGTCGATCAGGCGGTAGCGGTGCACGAGGAGGGCGAGCAGCATGGTCGCCTCGTGCAGCGCGAACTGCCGCCCGATGCAGGCGCGTTCACCGGTCCCGAACGGCTTGTACGCATGCGGCGAGCGGGCTGCCTCGGCCTCCGGGCTGAAGCGGGACGGGTCGAACAGCTCGGGGTTGTCGCCCCAGACGGGGTCGCGGTGCAGCATCGGGGTGAGCACCGTGACCAGCTCGCCGGCCTTGACCGGGTAGCGGCCGCCGAGCAGCGTGTCCTCGCGGGCCTGCCGGGTGAAGGCGGCGGCGGTGGGCCACAGCCGCAGCGCCTCGTTGAGGACCTGGCGGGTGAACGGCAGTCGGCCGATGTCCTCGAACGAGGGGTCGGGGTCGCTCCGGTCGCCCCACAGCTCATCGGCCTCGCGCTGGACCATGCGCAGCGCGAGCGGGTCCTTGAGCAGGTGGTGGAGGGCGAAGGAGAGCGCGCCCGAAGTGGTCTCGTGGCCGGCGATCAGGAAGGTGATGACCTGGTTGCGGATGTTGGCGAGGTCGAGGGCCGGTCCGCCGTCCCCCTGGCCCCCGGCGCCGAGCATCAGGCCCAGCAGATCGTCGTCACCGCTCTCCCCGCTCTGCGTCCGGGCGGCGATGACCTCGTCGACGACCGACGCGAGGTAGTCGGCGTCACGCTGGAAGGCCGCGTCGGCAGCGGAGTGGTCCGCGTCGGGGTCGCGGGAGAACTTCGTCATGCTCCATTCGAGGCAGCGCACCATCGCCTCGACGAACGGATGCGGGGTGTCGCCGCGGGAGAACGACTCGAAGTCGAAGCCGAAGCCGGCGAGCCCGATGGTGTCCAGCGTCATCCGGGTCATGTCCTCGGCGACCTGGACGGGCGTGCCGTCGGCCACCCGCCGGTCCCAGGAAGCCATGACCCGGCGGGCGACCTTGAGCATCGCCGGGTGGTAGGTGCGCATCGAGCCGAGGGCGAAGGCCGGCATCAGGACCTCATGTGCCTTGGCCCAGTTCGGCTCGTCGTTGTAAGCCGTGAACAGACCGTCACCGGCGAACTCTCTGACGTTCTCCAGGACGACCGACACGCCCTTGGCGAAGCGGGACTCGTCGGCGACCTCGGTGACCAGGTCCAGTGAGGAGAGAAACAGCGTCTCGCGGTCGCCGAACTTGCGCTTGAAGACCGGGCCGTGGACCCGGGCGAGGTCCATGGACTGCTGGATGGGCGTGTGGGTGAGCCCGGCCGCCGTGAGGTCGGCCACCGGAATGTCGTCATCGGCGGCGCGTTCGTCGCTGTGGAGCGCGATGGTGTCGGTCATACCTCCAGCGTGAGGGCCCCCACGTGCAGGTCACGCCCGGACAACTGCATGATTGTGCAGTGGTTTTTCGGTGCTCGCTCTTGCGCGCGGACCTGAGAAGGGGAAATGGACAACGGGACTGGCGACGGGACGCCGGACACGGACGCCGACGGCACGGGCGCGCCGGCCTGCGGGAGCGGCTATATCGACCCGGCCGGGCCGTACGCGGGCGGCCCGTGGCGCAACTACTTCCTGATTCTGCTGGACCGTATCCCCACGCCGATCGCGGTGTGCCGGGCGCACGGCGAGGTGCTGATCGCCAATCCGGCGATGGCCGAGCAGTGGGGCACGGCCCCGGGAGCGCTGCGCGGCCGCAATCTGCTGGACCTTTTCGAGCCCCGCGCGAAGGCCCAGCTCGACCGGCTCACCGAGGCCCTGCGCCTGGGGCGCCGTTCGCGCTATCCGGTCGAGGTGCGCTGGCGCGCCGGGTCGGACGGGACGGAGCGGGAAGGCGAGCTGACGATCGATCCGGTGGGTGACCCTTCGGTGCACCCGCCCGCCCTGCTGGCGCTGCTGCGGGTGAGCGAGAGTGACCCGCTGCCGGCGCCGCGGGGGTCGGCGAGTCCGGTGGAGGCCCGGATCCTGGCGCTGGCCGCGGGCGGCGCGACCACGGCGTCGATCGGTACGGCGCTGGGGCTGACGGTCGACGGGGTGAACTACCACCTCACCCGACTGGCCCGCCGCTGGCGGGTGCAGGGCCGTACCGCGCTGGTCGCCAGGGCGTACGTACTGGGCGTGCTGTCCCCGGACAGCTGGCCGCCGGCCCCCGCCTGAGCAGGACGGACACCTCCGCGGGGCCCGGCGGTACGGCCCGCCATGCCGGCAGCACACCTGTGCGGATAACCTCCCTGGTGTGGAGGAGAACGCAGCCGCGCAGTTCGAGCGCGGAACGGACGGCCCCAAGGTCATCGTCGTCGGCATCGACGGCTCCGACTCGTCGTGGCGTGCCGGCTCGTATGCGGCGGGGCTGGCCAGGCGCCAGTCCTCGAAGCTCGTGCTGGTCTACGTCCAGCCGGTGCTGCCGGCCGGGGCGGCGATGGGTGCCCCGGTGGCGGATACGACCAACGAGGTCGCCGAGGAGCTGATGGCCGAGATCCGCCGGGCGACCGAGCGGCTTGCGGGGATATACAGCCTGCACTGGGAGTTCCACACCCTGCGTGGTGACCCGTACAACGGCATGGTGCAGATGGCCGACGAGCTCAAGGCCGACGCGGTGGTGGTCGGTGCCTCGGAATCGGCCGGGCACCGCATCATGGGCTCGGTCGCGGTGCGCCTGGTCAAGGCCGGGCGCTGGCCGGTCACCGTCGTCCCCTAGCGCGTGTCCGGACGCTCCCGCTGGTGGGGTGGGCCGCCCTGGGGCACGGTGGACAGTGGACGGGCGGAGCGCCGCCCCGGCGAGGGAGACCACCGTGACCGACCGCACGTATCGCGTGACCGAGATCGTCGGTACGTCCCAGCAGAGCGTGGACGACGCGATCAGAAATGGCATCAAGCGCGCCTCGCGGACCCTGCGCAATCTCGACTGGTTCGAGATCTCCCAGGTCCGCGGGCATATCGTCGAGGGCGAAATCGACCACTACCAGGTCGGCCTGAAAGTCGGTTTCCGGCTTGAGGACGCCGATTGACGCCTCTCCCGTGTACGTCTCCCGGCGAGTCCCGGCAGTATTAGGGAGTCGCCTTCCTTAGTCGCTCCTGAGGGTCCATGATGATCCGCCGTCGGACCACGATGGAGCGTACGGAGGGATGACGCATGGGGCTGCGCGCTGGACAGGGCGTATTGCGCCGTAAACCGATCGAGCACATCGAAGAGACGGAAGGGACCGCGAGCCAGCAGCTGACCCGGGCACTCGGCCTGTGGCAGCTGACGGCCATCGGCGTCGGCGGCATCATCGGCGCGGGGATCTTCACGCTGGCCGGCACCGTCGCCAACGGGAAGGCCGGGCCGGCGGTCCTGATCTCCTTCCTCATCGCGGGCATCGCGAGCGCCGCGGCCGCCTTCTCGTACGCCGAATTCGCCGGGCTGATCCCGAAGGCGGGATCGGCCTACACCTATGGCTATGCGGTCCTCGGTGAAGTGGCGGGCTGGTTCATCGGCTGGGATCTGCTGCTGGAGTACACCGCGATCGTGGCGGTGGTCGCGATCGGCATCTCCGGCTATCTGGGTTTTCTGCTCACTGACCTCGGCGTCGATCTGCCGGCCTGGATGATGGGCGCGCCGGGGACCGGTCCCGGACACCGGGTGGACCTCTTCGCCGCGGTGCTGTGCCTGCTGATCGCCTATCTGCTGACGCTGGGCATCAAGAACGCCGCGCGTTTCGAGACGGTCGTGGTGGCCCTGAAGGTGATCGTGGTGATCGTGGTGATCGCGGTCGGCTTCTTCCACATCAAGACCTCGAACTACACGCCGTTCTTCCCGTTCGGGGCGAGCGGCGCTTTCACCGGGGCGGCCACCGTCTTCTTCGCGGTCTTCGGCTATGACGCGATGAGCACGGCGGCCGAGGAGTCCAAGGACGCCCAGCGCCATATGCCGAAGGCGATCATGTATTCGCTGGCGATCTCGATGGTGCTGTACATCCTGGCCTGCCTGGTGCTGACGGGTATGCAGAACTACAAGTCCATCGACCCGGAGAGCGGTTTCTCCTCGGCGTTCAAGTCGGTGGGCCTGAGCAGCCTGGCGGATGTCATCGCGGTCGGCGCGATCATCGGCATTCTGACCGTCATGTTCACCTTCATGCTCGGGGTGACCCGGGTGTGGTTCTCGATGAGCCGGGACGGGCTGCTGCCGAAGTGGTTCGCCAAGACCAGTCCCAAGCACCACGTGCCGACCCGGGTGACCTGGATCGTCGGCTTCGCCTCCGCGGTCATCGCGGGCTTCCTGCCGATCGGTGAGGCCGCCGAACTGACCAACATCGGCATCCTGCTGGCGTTCGTGGTGGTCTGCGTCGCGGTGATCGTGCTCCGCTACAAGCGTCCCGACCTGCCGCGGACGTTCCGCACGCCGGGGATGCCGGTGGTCCCGGCGATCGGGGTGTGCTTCTCGATCTGGCTGATCACGTTCCTGTCCTGGCAGACCTGGGTGCGGTTCGTGGTGTGGTTCCTGGTCGGCATGGTCATCTACTTCGCGTACTCCTACCGCCGCTCGAACCTGGCACGGGCGGAACGGGAGAACGCCGGTGGCGAGAGCGGCGGGACGCGGCCGTGAGCCGCGGTCGCTGAACCGCGCGGCGGGGCAGGCGGGGACCGGCGGACGAAGGCCCGCCGGTCC